>NZ_JBRRBV010000019.1:0-83237 GCF_056756445.1 Stenotrophomonas sp. STEN225
GCGCCGGGCCATGCCCGGCGAGCGCGGCGGCATCAGGTAGCGCCGGGCCATGCCCGGCGAGCGCGGCGGCATCAGGTAGCGCCGGGCCATGCCCGGCGAGCGCAGCGGCATCAGGTAGCGCCGGGCGATGCCCGGCGAGCGCGGTCAATGCGTGCGCTGCACCGCGTAGCGGGCCAGTCCACGCAGAGCGGCGACGGCATCATTGTCGCCCAGCCCGTCGAGCGCACGCTCGGCGCGCTCTGCGTATTCCTCGGCCCGGCGACGACTGTAGTCCAGGCCGCCGGTGGCGTGGATCGCGGCCAGCACTTCCGGCATTGCCGACGCATCGCCTTCCTGCACGATGGTGCGCAGGCGCTCGCGGGTGGCGTCGTCGGAGTGGGCCATGGCATGGATCAGCGGCAGCGTTGCCTTGCCTTCGGCGAGGTCGTCGCCCAGATTCTTGCCCAGCTCCTCGGCGTTGGCCGAGTAATCCAGCACGTCATCGGCGATCTGGAAGGCGTAGCCCAGATGCATGCCGTAGTCGTACAGCGCCTGCTGGGTGGCTTCGTCCACGCCGCTGGCCAGCGCGCCCAGGCGGGTGCCGGCAGCGAACAGCACGGCGGTCTTGCGCTCGATCACGCGCAGGTAGGCCGCTTCGTCGGTATCCGGGTTATGCACGTGCAGCAGCTGCAGCACTTCGCCTTCGGCGATGCGATTGGTGGTGTCGGCCAAGATCCGCATCACCGGCATGCGGTCCAGCTCGACCATCAGCTGGAAACTGCGCGAGTACAGGAAGTCGCCAACCAGCACGCTCGGTGCGTTGCCCCACAGGGCATTGGCGGTGCTGCGGCCGCGCCGCAGGCTGGATTCGTCCACTACGTCATCGTGCAGCAGGGTGGAGGTGTGGATGAACTCGATGATCGCCGCCAGCTGGTGGTGCTCGGGGCCGGCATGGCCGACCGCATGACCGGCCAGCATCACCAGCATCGGCCGCAGGCGCTTGCCGCCGGCGGAAATGATGTGGTCCGCGATCTGGTTGATCAGCACGACGTCCGAGGACAGCCGGCGCCGGATCAGGGCGTCGACGGCGGCCATGTCGGCCGCAGCAAGCGACTGGATCTGGGGCAGGCCCAGGGCGGGGCGGGTGTCTTCGGTGATGGTCATGCGATCAGGCTTTCAGGCTCGTCGATGATTATAGGCGCTGCCCGTGAATTCGGGCGCAAACCGGCCTGCGGGTCTGATCGCCCCGGCCGTCCGTGACTGCCTGGCGTGAATACGTATGCAGGTGGCGCCATCCCCGGGGAGGCACCGCTAAGCTTGCGGGACTTGGTTTTCGGCCCGCTTCCGGCGGGTCCCGCATGCCCGGAGGGGGGCTGTCGATGTCGCACTATCCATGGTGGCGCGGAGCCGTCATCTACCAGATCTATCCGCGCAGTTTCCTTGACGCCAACGGCGACGGGGTCGGTGACCTGCCAGGGATCATCCAGCGCCTGGACCACATCGCCACGCTGGGTGTGGATGCCATCTGGATCTCGCCGTTCTTCAAGTCGCCGATGGCCGACTTCGGCTATGACATCGCCGATTACCGCGACGTCGACCCGCTGTTCGGCAGCCTGGAGGACTTCGACCGCCTGCTGGCCAAGGCCCACGGCCTGGGGCTGAAGGTGATGATCGACCAGGTCCTCAGCCATACCTCGATCGAGCACGCGTGGTTCCGCGAGAGCCGCCAGGATCGCAGCAATCCGAAGGCCGACTGGTACGTCTGGGCCGACCCGCGTGAGGACGGCACGCCGCCCAACAACTGGCTGTCGCTGTTCGGCGGCTGCGCCTGGCAGTGGGAACCGCGCCGCGAACAGTACTATCTGCACAATTTCCTGGTCGACCAGCCGGACCTGAACTTCCACAACCCGCAGGTGCAGCAGGCCACGCTGGACAACGTGCGGTTCTGGCTGGACCGTGGCGTGGATGGCTTCCGCCTGGATGCGATCAACTTCTGCTTCCATGACGCGCAGCTGCGCGACAACCCGGCCAAGCCCGCTGACAAGCGCGTTGGCCGCGGCTTCAGCCCGGACAACCCGTACGCATACCAGTACCACTACTTCAACAACACGCAGCCGGAGAACCTGCCGTTCCTGGAGCGGCTGCGCGCGCTGCTCGACCAGTACCCCGGTGCGGTCAGCCTGGGCGAGATCTCCTCGGAGGATTCGCTGGCCACCACCGCCGAGTACACCCGCGATGGCCGCCTGCACATGGGTTACAGCTTTGAACTGCTGGTGGACGACTACAGCGCGGCCTACATCCGCGAGACTGTCTCGCGCCTGGAAGCCGCGATGACTGAAGGCTGGCCGTGCTGGGCGGTGTCCAATCACGATGTGGAGCGCGCGGTCACCCGCTGGGGCGGCCATCCGGCCGATCCGCGCCTGGCGCGCATGCTGGTGGCGCTGCTGAGTTGCCTGCGCGGCTCGGTCTGCCTGTACCAGGGCGAGGAACTGGGCCTGGCCGAGGCCGAGGTGCCGTTCGAGGCGCTGCAGGATCCCTACGGCATCACCTTCTGGCCGAACTTCAAGGGCCGCGATGGCTGCCGCACTCCGATGCCGTGGACGGATGCGCCACTGGCCGGTTTCACTACCGGCCAGCCGTGGTTGCCGATTCCGGCCGGGCACCGGGCAGCGGCCGTCGCGGTGCAGGACGCTGACCCGCAGTCGGTGCTGGCGGCCTTCCGGGCATTCCTGGGCTGGCGTCGCCATCAGCCCGTCCTGCAGCATGGCAGCATCCGGTTCCTTGACAGCAGTGAGCCAGTGCTGCTGTTCGAGCGTATGCTTGCAGATGAAACCCTCCTGCTGGCCTTCAACCTGTCGGGCGAGGCGGTGACCCATCCGCTGCCGGCCGGCCGTTGGCAGCAGATGGATGTGCCGGGCCCGGATGCGGGCACGGTGCAGGGTGGCGAACTCCAGCTGCCGCCGCGTGCGGTGTTCTGCGCACGACGCAGCTGATCAATTTCTCCGGTGGCGGTACTTGCGGGGACGGGGCCGAAGCGCCCCGTCCCTTTTTTATGGGCCGTGCCGTGGCTGGCGGACCCCGCCCAAAAGAAAACCCGCTGCTTAGGCGCAGCGGGTTTCCGGTCATGCCTGCGGTCCTCGCCGCCGGGCATGGCCCGGCGCTACCGATGGAGCGGTTGCCGGGCAGCGTCCGGCATTCGATGGGCGGTTGCCGGCCCGGGGCCGGCATTGCCCGGTGAGGGTCAGAACTTGTAGTTCACACCCAGCACGTAGGTGCGGCCCCACTCGATGTATTCCAGCGGGCGATCCTTGGTGCCGGCGTAGGTGCGGTACGGCTCGTTGGTCAGGTTGCTTCCCTGCAGCAGCAGGGTCAGCCCGCGCAGGGCGCTGCTGTCGCTGAAGGTGTAGCTGATCTGTGCATCGGTCACGTTCTCGCCCACCACATAACGCAGGGTGCGGTTGCCGTTGAAGTTGCCGATCTCACCGATGAAGTCCGAACGACGGCGCTGGCTCACGCGGGCCTCGAAACCATTGCGCTCGAAGTACGCGGTGAAGTTGTACACACGCTTGGACAGGCCCGGCAGGCTGATGGGATCGGTACCCACGCTGGAGGCGCTTTCCGGGTCGAGGATCTTGATGTCGCTGTCGTTGAACGTGGCACTGGCCTGCACGCCGAAGTCGCGCAGGCTGTCGGTGAGCATCTCCAGCGGGAACGAACCGGTCAGCTCGAGGCCGCGCAGGGTACCGCCCTCACCGTTCACCGGCGTGGAGAAGGTGCCGGTCGGCAGCACGGGCACCACCATGCCCGGCGGCGGCACGTAGTTGCCGAGCAGCCCGCTGAAGTCGTAGTTGTCCACCGACTGCGTGTAGACGTAGCTCTTCAGGTCCTTGTAGAAGATCGCCGCAGCGACGTAGGCCTTCTCGCCGAAGTACTTCTCATAGGACAGATCCAGCGCGGTGGCGCGCCACGGGTCCAGCCGCGGATTGCCGCCGCTGCCGCCGGGGCGACCGGTGGAGGTATCCACGCCGAACTCCAGGCCGGCGCGCATCTGGTCCACGCGTGGGCGCGCGACCTGCTTGGCTGCCGCGAAGCGCAGGGTCTGTTCGTGCGGGAACATGAATGCCAGATTCAGGCTCGGCAGCCAGTCGTTGTACTTGCGACCGTCGGAGTAGGGCTGCACGTTGCTGCCGGCGGGCTGCGACGCGTCCCAGTAGCGGGAGTCCGAACTCTGATCGGTGCGCTGCATCTGCACGCCGATGTTGCCGCGCACGCCGACCACGCCGATGTCGGTGTTGATGTTCAGGCGCGCCCAGGCGGTGGTGATCTTCTCCTGCACCGTCCACGACTTGGGAATCAGGTAGTCCAGGTTGTCGACCGGATCGAAGGTCATGTAGCGGGCGACCGCCGCCGGCACGTTCCAGGCCGGGATGGTACCGAGGCCGGCAAAGCCCAGGTTCACCGGGTCGTACTGCAGGTCCGCCGCGATGTTGGCATCGCCCTGGGCACCGAGCAGGATGTTGCCCTCGGACTGGGTCTTGACCTTGCGGCGATCGGCATAGTTCACGCCGATGTCCAGGTCCGGTGCCCACGACGCCATCGCTTCGGGCAGGGCGATGGTCGCCGCCAGCTTGCCGCCCTTCAGGCGATCTTCCACCTTCGGCACCTTGCCGTAGCCGGACCCATAGATGGTGTTGGTCAGGAACAGGGCATCGGGATTGGAGTAGTTCAGCCCCGGGCTGATCTGCGAGAAGCCGTTCTGGCGGATCTGCACGCCGACCGTATCCAGCTGCGGCATGGGCGTGAGCTGCAGATTGTTCTCCAGGTTCAGCTCGTCACGCGTGGCCTTGGAGTAGTTCAGGTCGGCGACCAGCTTGACGCTGCCGAAGTTGAATTCGTTGTTCCAGCCGAACGCGTCGATCTTGTCCTTGCGCTTGTTGTACATGCCGCGCACCAGCGGGTACACGCCGCTGGCGGTACCGCCGGTGAAGGTGCCATCGGCGTTGATCTGCGGATTGCTGATCAGCAGGCCCGGCAGGTAATTGCCGTTGTAGTTGCTGAGGTTCAGTTCGAACTGGTTGGCGGTGTCGATCTGCTCGGCTTCGGTGTGGAACGCATCGAAGGTGCTGCTCCAGCTGTTGTTGGGCCGGAACTGGATCGTGGCCATCACGCCATCGCGCTTGTTGTTGCCGGTACGGCGCAGCGCCTTGATGCCGTCGGAGAAATAGGTGCCTGCAGCAACGCCGGGACGTTTTCCGTCCGTGGTGTACTGGGTGGTCCACGGCTCGTACAGGCCGACCTGGTTTTCCTGGATCGGGTTGTCGCTGTGCGCGTAACCGATGGCGATGCCCAGGGTCTTGTCGAAGAACTGGTCGATGTAGCTGGCGCTGAAGCGGTTGCCGAACTCATCGACGTTGGCCGCATCGCCGAGCGAGCTCTTCTGCAGGCGCCCGCTGACGGCGATCACCCGGTCGGGGAAGCTGAGCGGACGGGCGGTCTGCATGTCGATGGTGCCCGACAGGCCCTGGCCGACCAGTGCCGCATCGGGCGTCTTGTACACCGTCACGCCGTTGACCAGCTCGGATGGATACTGGTCGAACTCGACGCCACGGTTGTCGCCGGTGCTGACGACCTCACGGCCGTTGAGCAGGGTGGTGGCGAAGTCCGGTGACAGGCCGCGCACGCTGATCACCTGTGCACGCCCGGCGACGCGCTGCGCGGCCAGGCCGGGCAGCCGCGAGATGGATTCGGCAATGCTGACGTCGGGCAGCTTGCCGATGTCCTCGGCGGAGATCGCTTCCACCACCGAGGTGGCGTCCTGCTTGATCGCGATCGCGTTCTCGATGCCGCGGCGGATACCGGTGACCTGCACCGTATCCAGGTTGGTGGCGGCGGTGCCGGCCGGCGTGGTGGTGCTCTGCGTGGTCTGTGCCGCCGCCAGTGACGGCGCCAGGACAACGGCCAGCGCGATGCTCAGCGCGCTGCGCTTGTGGTTCAACATTTTCCCCTCCCAGGCAATGTTGTTGTTCATTTCGAGGTCGTTCCGGCAACGCCGTGAACGTGCGACGCGGTGGCCGCTGTCGTCGCCGCTATGGTAGGCAGCGGGTTCTCCGCGGGAATCACCCTGCATACGTATTCAATGACGTTTGCAGGGTTGTAATCGCTTTCAGATCCCCGCCACGGTAGCGCCGGGCCATGCCCGGCGAACATCACGCGGGGGCATCCATCACTCCAATGGCGTGAACCGAATGGCCTGCCCGCCGCCCGGCGCCAGCATCAGGGGCAGTGCATCGGCGCTGGTCACTTCACGCGTCTGCCGCGTGAACGCGAACGGATTGCTGCGGTAGTCCGCACCGTCGCCATCGCGATAGATTTCCGCGCGGTAGCGCACGCCCGGCTCCAGGAAGCCCAGCGACACCGGCAGCACGCGGCCATGCTCGTCGGTGATGCTGCCCAGGAACCAGTCACGGCTGTTGCGGTCGCGGCGCACGATCGTCACGTAGTCGCCCACTTCACCATCGAGCACGCGGCTCTGCTCCCAGTCCACCGCCACGTCTTCGATGAAGCGGAACGCCTCCCGATGCTGCAGGTAGTGTTCGGGCAGATCGGCGGCCATCTGGATCGGGCTGTACAGCACCACGTACAGCGCCAGCTGACGTGCCAGGGTACTGGGGATGGCCTGGCCGTGGCGGCCCTTCAGGCTGAGGATGCCGGGGGTGTAATCCATCGGTCCGGCCAGCATCCGGGTGAACACCAGATTGACTTCGTGTTCGGGCGGGTTCGGCGGCTGGCCCCAGGCGTTGTACTCCATGCCGCGCGCGCCTTCGCGGGAGATCCAGTTGGGATAGGTGCGGCGCAGGCCGGTGTCCTTGATCGGCTCGTGCGGATTCACCGACAGGTGCCGGCGCGCGGCTTCCTGCACGACATGCAGGTGGTGGCGCGCCATGAACTGGCCGTCGTGCCACTCTCGCCACAGCGGGCCACCCGACGGGTTGCGGCGGTCGACCTGGCCGTCGTCGCAGACGTAGCCGGTCTTGAACTGGTCCACGCCCAGCCGCGCATACAGGTCCAGCGCGGCGTCGAGCTGCGCCTCATAGTGTTCGATGGCACAGCCGGTTTCATGGTGGCCGATCAGGTGCACGCCCTTCTTCAGTCCATATGCCGAAAGCGCTTCAATGTCGAAATCGGGCGTGGCGCGAGTGAAGTCGAAGTCGTAGCCATTGCCCACCCACATGCCGTCCCAGCCGGGATTCCAGCCCTCCACCAGGACGCCACGGAAGCCGTGCGCGGCGGCGAAATCGATCACCTTCCTGGTCTTGGCGGTGGTCGCCGCATGCTTCGGTCCGGTCGCCCAGCTTTCGTTGTCCAGGTGCATCGACCACCACACGCCCAGGTACTTGGCCGGCTTCACCCAGCTCACATCGCCCAGTGCATTGGGCTCGTTGAGATTGAGGATCAGGTCGGACTCGACCAGGCTGCCGGCGCGGTCGGCGATCTGCAGCGTGCGCCAGGGCGTGACGAAGGGCAGGGCACGGCGCACCTTCCACCCTTCGGCCGAGGGCGAGAGCTGCGCGCGCAGGCGCTGGCCGTCGGTGCGGCGCAGCCACATGCCGGCGTAGTCCACCAGCGCAGCCTCATGGATCGCAACGTGCAGGCCATCGCGGCTGCGCAGCGTCATCGGCGTGTGCACCAGCGGGATCTCGCGCAGCGGCGTGCGCTGGTAGAGATACTCGTAGTGGATCGGTTCGCCGGCGGGGATCCACCATGCTGTGGAGTCTGCCGCGATGGCGAATTCGGTCAGCTCGTCATCGATGATCGCTTCGCGCAGGTTCGGTTGCTCAGGGAACACATAGCGGAAGCCCAGGCCGTCGTCGTAGACGCGGAACACCACATCCAGCCGGCGCTTGCTGCCGGTGGTTTCGGCCAGCTGCACGGTCAGCTCGTTGAAATGGTTGCGGGTGAGGCGGCGTTCCCCCCACGGCTGTTCCCACGTCTCGTCGACGCTGCGCCGTTGCTGCCCGAGCAGGATGAAATCCCGGTCCAGGCGGCCATCGCGCAGTTCGAAGCCAAGCCTGGAATCCTCCACCACGGCTTCACCGAAGCGCTCCACCCGGTAGCGGGCGGTGCCGCCGTCCAGCACCAGGCTGACCTTGAGCACGTCGCCGGGCGATTGGACGCTGGTGATCTGGGGGGCGGCCTGCGCCAGCGTGGCCAGGCCCAGCAGCGCAACGCCCATGATTCGCGCGAACACCGCACGTACAACACTGGATGACATCGGCATTTCCCCTCCCAAGGCGCCGTTGGCAGACCCGGACCATAAGCCAGCCCGGCGGGCGTACTGCTGCGTCGGTGCATGAATACGTATGCAGCTGGACGCAGGCGACAGCCCCGCGTCTACCATGGGCCCAAGGCACCTTGAGGGAGGTGCCGCGCCCGCGCGCCGGTCACGGCTGCGCGGACCTATAAACGGTGCAGAGAGGGAGGGAGGTCGACGGGCGCAAGCCGGTCTGCCGCTTCGATGCTGAAGATCATTTGCCTGACCGCTGCCCTGGGGGCAGCGCTGGGGACGACCGCGCATGCGGCCGACCTGGAATTCGACGGCCGCCATGCGCGCGCCGAAGCGTCTGCCAAGGGCAGCTTTGTGCTGCACACGCCGAACGGCGCTGTGCCGATTGCCGCCACGCCGATGCGCAGCCAGACCGGAAGCGTGATGTTCGACGCGCTGTTCGCGCTGGCCCAGCAGGAGATGGCGCAGGACCGGGTCGATGCGATCCGCGACCCCGCCTTTGACGAAGGACGGCCGGTGCCATGCGACTGCTTCCAGACCGGTGCCCGCTGGCCCTACGTGTGGACCCGCGATGTCAGCTTCGCCGCCGACCTGGCGTTGGCGCGGCTGGATCCGCAGCGCACGCGTCAGTCGCTGCAGTTCAAGTTGTCGGCTGCCCGTGATGGGCGCACGCCCGGCCTGTTCGTCGCGCAGGATACCGGCTCCGGCGGCAGCTGGCCGATCAGCAGCGACCGTGTGGTGTGGTTCCTGGCCGCACGCCACCTGCTGGATGATCCTGCTTTTGCCGAACAGGTCTGGCAGGCGCTGCAGGGCACGCTGGCACAGGACCGGGCGATGGTGTTCGACTCACAGATGGGCCTCTATCGCGGCGAGACCTCGTTCCTCGACTGGCGTGAACAGACGTATCCGGACTGGACCCGGGAGAACGTGCGCTTCATCGGTGATTCCTACGCGCTGTCCACCAACGTCCTGCACTACCAGGCACTGCGGCTGGCAGAGCAGATGGCCGCGCAGCGGGGCGATGATCGCCGTGCGCAGTACAAGGCGTGGGCCGATGAACTGGCGGTACGGATCGATGCGCGCTTCTGGCGCGACGACATGGGCCAGTACATGAGCTACATCGGTGAGGCGGCGCATCCGGTGCCCTACGCCAAGGTCGACCTGCTGGGCCTGTCGCTGGGCATCCTGGCCGACGTGCTGCCCGAGGCGCGGGCGCGCCGCGCGCTGGCGAACTACCCGATGGGGCCGGCCGGCAGCCCGGTGGTGTGGCCACAGGAAGCCCAGCAGCCGATCTACCACAACCGTGCGATCTGGCCGTTCGTCAGTGCGTATTCGCTGCGTGCTGCGCGACAGCTGGACGACGCGCCGCGCATCGCCGCCGAGATCCGCTCGCTGATGCAGGGGGCGGCACTGGCTGGTTCCAACATGGAAAACTACGAGCTGGTCAGCCAGTCCGTGCATGTGGACGAAGGCGCGCTGAGCGGGCCGGTGGTCAATTCAGAGCGCCAGCTGTGGTCGGTGGCCGGCTATCTGGCCATGGTCACCGAAGGCGTGTTCGGCGTGCAGGACGATGGCCGCGTGCAGCCCAAGCTGCCGGCCGCGCTGGTGCCGGAACTGTTCGGCACACATCCCCGTATCACGTTGGAAGCCAACGGCAAGCGCTATGTGCTGGAGCGCCCGCAGAACGTGGGCGATGGCCTGCTGGTGGCCGGCAGAACCACCACGCGTGGCAGCACCACGACGGTGCAGCTGGTCGCCGCCCCGGCAGCAACCGGTTTCGCTGCCACGACTGCGGAGGCCAACGTGCGTGCGCCGGCCACGCCGGTTGCGCCGCAGGCCCTGCGCAAGGGCGCGGGCTGGAACGTTCCGGTGGCAGCCGATCAGGTGCTGTGGAAGGATGGCAAGGCGGTCACCGACAGCAAGGGCGTGGCGCGCATCAGCGACGATGGCCTACAGCATTGCCTCAGCCTGACCCGGCGCGAAGGCACGTTGGAATCGCTGCACAGCCCGATGCTCTGCGTCGGTCCGCAGCAGGTGCTGAAGGGCGAGGAACGCTGGCAGTTCACCTCGGCCAAGGCCGGGCAGGTGCGCCTGCGCCTGCAGTACCGCAACCCGAACGGGCCGATCAACACCGGCGTCACGGCTGCGGTCAAGCAACTGGTGCTGCAGTGCCCGGGCCAGCCATCGCAGCGGCATACGGTTGCGATGCCGCACAGCGTGGCCGTGCAGGACTCGACCTCGGCAACGTTCGCTGTGCCCAAGGGGCCGTGCACGGTCGTGCTTGAAGAAGGCTTCAACATGAGCGCACTCGAGCATTTCGCGCACTACACCGGCGGAAAGGGCGGGCGCGAAGGCGTGCTCAACCAGGCGCAGGTGAAGGCGCTGACGCTGGCGCCGGTCGTCACGGCGGAGGACGCACGATGAACCGCCCTGCCAAACCGCAGCTGTCGTTCTGGCAGATCTGGAACATGTGTTTCGGCTTCCTCGGCATCCAGTTCGGTTTTGCCCTGCAGAACGCCAACGCCAGCCGCATCTTCGAGACGCTTGGCGCGGACATGGAGTCGGTGCCCGGGCTGTGGATCGCCGCACCGTTGACCGGCCTGCTGGTGCAACCGGTGATCGGTTATCTCTCCGACCGCACGTGGACGCGCTGGGGCCGGCGTCGCCCGTTCTTCATGATCGGCGCGGTGCTGACCACGCTGGCCCTGCTGGTCATGCCCAACTCACCTGCCTTGTGGATCGCGGCGGGCACGTTGTGGGTGCTGGATGCTTCGATCAACGTATCAATGGAGCCGTTCCGGGCCTTCGTGGGCGACCAGCTGGCACCGCGCCAGCGACCGGCCGGTTACGCGATGCAGAGCTTCTTCATCGGTGTCGGTGCCATCGTCGCCAGCTTCCTGCCATTCATCCTGGCCCACTTCGGCGTGGCCAACACAGCCGCTGCCGGCGAGGTGCCGGATACGGTGCGCTATGCGTTCTATTTCGGTGCGGCAGTGCTGCTGGCGGCGATCACCTGGACCGTGGTCAGTACCCGCGAGTATTCACCGGCAGAACTGGCCGGGTTCGAAGACGCCGAGCCGCCGGCGCACCATGCCGCCGCCGCTGCGAGTGGCCCCGCACCGTGGGCGCAGGTGGCGTTGTGGCTGGGGGCGGGCGTGCTGCTGGCCGCTGTGATCGCCGCGCGCCAGGGCGACAGGATGCTCTACGTGCTGGCGGGTCTCTGCGCGGGCTATGGTGTGCTTCTTGCGCTGGCCCGTACGCTGCCGCGGGCGCACATGCTGGCGGCGATCGTGGGTGATCTGCGGGCGATGCCGGTGACCATGCGCCGGTTGGCCTGGGTGCAGTTCTTCTCGTGGTTTGCGTTGTTTGCGATGTGGATCTACACCACCGCAGCGGTGGCCGGCACGCATTTCGGTTCCACCGACCCGCAGTCGGCGGCGTACAACGAGGGTGCCAACTGGGTCGGTGTGCTGTTCGGCGCCTATAACGGCTTCGCCGCACTGGCCGCCTTGCTGATCCCGCCGATGGTGCGCGCCATCGGCTTGCGCTGGAGCCACCTGGTGAACCTCTGGCTCGGCGGGCTGGGTCTGATCTCGCTGATGTTCATCAAGGATCCCACCTGGCTGCTGCTGTCCATGGCTGGCGTTGGCTTCGCCTGGGCCTCGATCCTGTCGCTGCCGTACGCCCTGCTGTCCGACAGCGTGCCGGCGGCGAAGATGGGCATCTACATGGGCCTGTTCAATTTCTTCATCGTCATTCCGCAGCTGGTCGCGGCCAGCGCGCTGGGCTTCGCACTGCGCGAGTGGCTGGGCGGAAATCCCCTGCACGTGCTGGTGCTGGGTGGAGTGAGTCTGTTCATTGCCGGGCTGTGCGTGCTTCGCGTGCCGGCCCATCAGGAGAGTGCGTGATGCATGTGTATTCCAGAATGTCGCTGGGGCTGTCGCTGGCCCTGCTCGCCACGGCGGTACAGGCCGCATCGCGCCCGGACTACGTGGGCACGCTCGAACCGTTCGCCAGCGATGCCGTGTACTTCGTGGTGACCGATCGTTTCGTCAACGGTGATCCGTCCAACGATCATCGCGATCAGGGGGGCAGCCACCGCACGTTCGACATTCCGGTGCCCTGCCCGGACAAGGTGGACGGCAACATCGGCTACCTCGGCGGCGACTTCAGGGGCGTGCTCGACAACGCCGACTACATCCGTCAGCTCGGCTTCGGTGCGGTGTGGATCACGCCGATCGTCGACAATCCGGATGAGGCGTTCACCGGCAGCAAGCCGATCAGCTGCACCAGCACGCTGACCGACCGCGGCAAGACCGGCTACCACGGTTACTGGGGCATCAACTTCTACAAACTCGACGAGCACCTGCCCAGCAAGGACCTGGACTTTGCAGGCCTGACCAAGGGCCTGCATGGTGCCGGCCTGAAGGTGGTGCTGGACATCGTCGGCAACCACGGTTCGCCGGCCTGGACCATGCCGACGCGGCAGCCGCAGTTCGGCCAGATCTTCGACAAGGATGGAAAGCTGATCGCCGACCACCAGAACCTGCCCCCGCAGAAGCTGGATCCAAAGCACAACCCGCTGCATGCGTTCTACAACACCATCGGTCCGGTCGACAGCAAGGATGGCTCGATCTTCGATGGCAACCTGGCCGAGCTGTCCGACTTCAACCAGAACAACCCGGCGGTGATGGACTACCTCGTCGGCGCGTACCTGCAGTGGACCGCGCAGGGCGTGGACGCACTGCGCATCGATACCATCGGCTGGCTGCCGCACCCGTGGTGGCACGAGTTCGTGAACCGCATCCGTGCCGAGCATCCGAACATGTTCATGTTCGGCGAGGCCTTCGATTACGACGCCAGCAGGATTGCCGAGCACACCTGGCCGGGCAACGCCAACGTGAGCGTGCTCGACTTCCCGCTGCGTGGCGCGCTGGAACAGACCTTCGGTACCGCCGGCAAGGGCTTCGAGACGCTGGACGAGCCGCTGCACCTGACCGGCGGCCCCTATGCCAATCCGTACGAGCTGATGAGCTTCTACGACAACCACGACATGCCACGCCTGCAGGCCAGCGACAACGGTTTCATCGACGCGCACAACTGGCTGTTCACCGCCCGTGGTATCCCGGTGGTCTACTACGGCTCGGAAACCGGCTTCATGCGGGGCCGTGCCGAGCATGCCGGCAACCGTGCCTACTTCGGCCAGGCGCGGGTGGATGCCGCACCGCAGAGCCCGATCTTCGCGCCACTGCGGCGCATCGCCCAGCTGCGCCAGGCCACCCCGGCGCTGCAGCGCGGCCTGCAGGTGAACGAGCGCCTGCGTGGTGACGAGGCGGTGTTCTTCCGTGTGCTGCAGCAGGGGGATGTGGCACAGACCGCACTGGTGCTGTTGAACAAGGGCGACAAGGCGACGGTTTTCCAGGTGGAGCGCTACCTGCAGGCGGGCCGCTGGCGCGACGCGCTGGACGGCGGTTCGTTGCAGGTGGATGCTTCCCTGAAGGCCGAAGTGCCCGCGCATGGCGTGAAGGTGTACGTGCTGGATGCCTGCGTGCAGCAGCCAGCGCTGCAGGCAGAGCTGGACAGGGCGATGGCCGACCAGAAAGCTCGGGACCAGCGTCTGGGACGGTGAGGGCGCCGCCGGGCATGGCCCGGCGCTACCGCTCTGGTGGGTGCCAACCTCGGTTGGCACTCCCGCTCTGGTAGGTGCCAACCTTGGTTGGCACGCTCTTCGAGCAGGCTCGACCCTACAATAGGCACCCCTCACGCCGCGCCGTACCGCCATGTCCGACCTCGCCCCGCAGACCCCGATCGAAACCCTGCTGAAGGCGGCGATGGACGGGGCGGTGCCGATCCGCGCCTTCATGGAGGCCTTCGTCGCCTCCGAGGTGCTGCTGCTGACCGGCAGCCTGGTCACCCCCGACGGCAGCGGCTTCGACCCACTGCTGTTCGACAAGCAGGGCACGCTGCACGTGGCCGTGTTCACCGATCCATCGCGGGTGGGCATCTACAGCCAGCAGGCCGAACACCAGATCCGCTGGCTGATGCTGGACGTGCTGCGCCGCGTGCCGGGGGGCTACGGCGTGGTGATCAACCCGGGTACCTCGCTGGGCTTCGAGATTTCGCCCAGCGGCATTGGCGAGATCCTGAAGGATTTCGCCCAGGGCTGAGGCCACCCGACGGGGCCGTCCACCTGCGGGCCTTGCGGCACCCGGTCCGGTGCCCGCAGGCCGGGTTCACTGCGTAGTCCCGTCCGATCACGTCCGTTGTTTCAGCCGCGCAGCGATGATTCCCGCACCACCAGCTTCACCGGGATGCTCTGGCTCTCCACCGGCTGCCGGCTGATCGAGGCCAGCAGCCGTTCCACCAGCAGCTGCCCGGCCTGCTTGGTGTCCTGCTGCACGGTGGTCAATGCCGGCGATACAGATGCGGCCAGCGGGATGTCATCGAACCCGGTGACCGCCACGTCCTGCGGCACCCGTAGCCCGGCCTCGCGCAGTGCACGGATCGCACCGATGGCGATCAGGTCGCTGGCGGCGCAGATCGCATCGATCGGTTCGCCTCGCGCCAGCAGCGCCTGGCAGGCTTCCTGGCCGGACGCTTCGGTGGTGATGGCATCGTGCTGCAGGGCCGGCTCGGCATGCAGCCCGTGATCGCGCAGGGCTGCCACGTGACCGCGGTAGCGCTCCTCGAATTCCGGGTAATGGCTGGAGGCGTGGCCGAGGAAGGCAATGCGCCGGCAGCCCTGCTGCAGAAGATGGGTGGTGATGTCGTGCCCGCCCTGGAAGTTGTCGCTGCCGATCGACACCCCGGGCTGGCCGGGCAGGGCCGCACCCCAGCGCACGAAGTGGGTGCCCTGTTCGACCAGCCGCTGCAGGCGGTCGCGCGATTCGTGGTAGTCGCCATAGCCCAGCAGGATGATGCCGTCGGCCTTGTTGCTGTCCTCGTAGTCGGCCTGCCAGTCGGTCGACAGCTGCTGGAACGACACCAGCAGATCCTGCCCGTGCAACGCGCAGGCGCGGGTGATCGAACCCAGCATCGAGTGGAAGAACGGGTTGATCAGCGAATCGTCGTTGGTCGGGTCCTCGAAGAACAGCAGGGCCAGCGTGCCGGCATTGCGCAGGCGCAGGCTGGAGGCGTTCTTGTCCACCTTGTAGTTCAGCTCGCGGGCGATGCGCAGGATGCGTTCTCGGGTCTCCGCATTGACCATCGGGCTGCCGCGCAGGGCCCGCGACACCGTCGGCTGGGAGACGCCGGCCAGATGGGCGATGTCCAGGGAGGTGGCTTTGCCTTTGATGGTCATGGGGGAAGCGCGCGAACGAATGAGTAGATGCCCCGGCATGATGCCATGGGGGCGCCATCGCAGCGCCGGCTGTCACTGCGGCCGGCCGCGCCGGGATGTCCGGCGCGGATGGCTAAGTCATTGCCTTACAAGGATTTCAGTAGGATCTTTCGGTGTCTTTCGTCGCTTCTGGCCGGGCACGGAGCGGCGGCAGTGCTAAGATGCGGTGTTCTTGCATTCCCCCAAATTCATCGGGGGCGGCCCAGTGTCCTGCACCCCCGGCCGGGGCTGTGCCATCACTGGTCGACTGCCCCTGGACAACGGACGAAGGTACCTATGGCGCGCGGCATCAATAAAGTCATCCTGGTCGGCAATCTCGGCAACGACCCGGACGTGAAGTACACCCAGAGCG
Source organism: Stenotrophomonas sp. STEN225 (assembly GCF_056756445.1). NCBI lineage: Bacteria > Pseudomonadati > Pseudomonadota > Gammaproteobacteria > Lysobacterales > Lysobacteraceae > Stenotrophomonas > Stenotrophomonas sp. STEN225. The sequence goes on from NZ_JBRRBV010000019.1 coordinate 15,955, forward strand.
GCATGGCGATCACCCGCATCAGCCTGGCCACCACCAGCGTCCGCAAGGACAAGGATGGCAACCAGCAGGAACGCACCGAATGGCACCGCGTGGTGTTCTTCGGCAAGCTCGGCGAGATCGCCGGCGAGTACCTGCGCAAGGGCAGCTCGGTCTACGTCGAAGGCAGCCTGCGTTACGACAAGTACACCGGCCAGGACGGCGTGGAGAAGTACTCCACCGATATCGTCGCCGATGAGATGCAGATGCTGGGCGGCCGCGGTGAAGGCGGTGGTGGCGGTGGCGGCAACTACGGCGGTGATCGTCCGCAGCGCCAGCAGGCACCGCGCCAGGAGTACGGCGGTGGTGGTGGCCAGCGTGGTGGACAGGGCGGTGGCTATGGCAACCAGGGCGGCAACCCGCGCCCGCAGCCGCAGCAGTCGGCGCCGCCGATGGACGATTTTGCTGACGACGATATTCCGTTCTGATCGGACGCGCGTCCGCAGGAAACAGAAAGCCCCGCCGATGCGGGGCTTTTCTTTTTTCCACGGCAGGCCGGCGTTGTGCCGCGCAGCATGGATTTTTCGTGCACCGCGTCTTGCAAAAAAAAGAATTCCTCCCTTATGGTGCAATCGATTGCATTGCTGTGAATCGTTGCGTTTGATACCGGTTGGGAGGCCGGCAGATGGATGTCCATCCATTCGATCGGACCGGCATCGGGGCTTACGCGGCGCGATGCGTTGCGCATGGCGTTCGCTGGCGGCCTTGGCCTGGCTGCGGCAGCCGCGCTGCCCTCGTTCGCCGCCCAGGCCCCACTCAAGGGCAACCTGAAGCATTCCGTCGCCCGCTGGACGTTCCCGCAGCAGTCGGTCGCCCAGCTCTGCCAGACGGTGAAGGATATCGGCTTCGCCGCCATCGATCTGGTGGGGCCGGCGGACTGGCCCACACTGAAGGCGCATGGCGTCTACAGCTCCATGTGCAACGGCGCCGAGATCAGCCTGACCAAAGGCTTTGCCGGCCGCCAGTATCACGATGCACTGGTGGAGCGCTACGCGCGGCACATCGATCTGGTGGCCGATGCCGGCTACCGCAACCTCATCTGCTTCTCCGGCAATCGTGACGGCATGGATCCGCGGGAAGGCCTGGAGAATGCCGAAGCCGGGCTGAAGCGCATCCTCGGCCATGCCGAGAAGCGTGGTGTCGTGCTGGTGATGGAGTTGCTGAACTCCAGGGTCGATCATCCCGATTACCTGTGCGATCACTCCGCATGGGGCGTCGAGCTGTGCCAGCGGCTCGGATCGGACAATTTCGGCCTGCTGTACGACATCTATCACATGCAGATCATGGAGGGCGACATCATCGCCACCATCGGCAGGCATCACCGCTTCTTCAAGCACTACCACACCGCAGGTGTGCCAGGCCGGCACGAGATCGGTGACCAGCAGGAACTGCATTATCCGGCCATCTGTCGCGCGATCCGCGACACCGGCTTCGAGGGGTATCTGGCGCAGGAGTTCATGCCTGCGGCACCCGATCCCGTCGGCTCGCTGCGCGAGGCGATCCGCCTCTGCGACGTCTGAAACGATATCCACCCAGGTGAAGTAGACCCATGGCAGACAATCATTACGACGCCATCGTTGTTGGCTCGGGAATCAGTGGCGGTTGGGCGGCGAAGGAACTGACCGAGAAGGGCCTGAAGGTCCTGATGCTGGAACGCGGGCGCAACATCGAGCACGTCAAGGACTACGTCAATGCGATGAAGGAGGCGTGGGATTTCCCGCACCGCAACCGGCCGACACAGGCGATGAAGGCCGCCTTTCCCGTATTGATGCGTGACTACGGCCTGGCCGAGAACCTGGAAGGGATGTGGGCCAATGAGCAGGAATCGCCGTACGTCGAGACCAAGCGCTTCGACTGGTTCCGTGGCTACCACGTAGGCGGCCGTTCGCTGATGTGGGGGCGGCAGAGCTACCGCTTCTCCGACCTGGATTTCGAAGCCAACCTCAAGGACGGCATCGCTACTGACTGGCCGATCCGCTACGCCGACATCGCCCCCTGGTACGACCATGTGGAGAAGTTCGCCGGTATCGCCGGTACGCGCGAAGGACTGGACGTGCTGCCGGACGGTGAATTTCTGCCGCCGATCCCGCTGAACATCGTCGAGAAGGATGTGGCCGCGCGGATCAGGAAGGCGTTTGGCGGAACGCGGCACATGATCCACTCGCGTACCGCCAACATCACCCAGCCCATGCCCGAGCAGGGGCGCGTGAACTGCCAGTACCGCAACAAGTGCATCCTGGGCTGTCCCTTCGGTGCCTACTTCTCGACCCAGGCGGCGACGCTGCCGGCGGCGATGAAAACGGGCAATCTGACATTGCGGCCCTTCTCGATCGTCAAGGAAGTGCTGTACGACAAGGACCGCAAGCGCGCGCGCGGTGTGGAGGTCATCGATGCCGAGACCGGGTTGACCTATCAGTACACGGCCAAGGTCATTTTCCTCAACGCATCCTCCTTCAACTCGACCTGGATGCTGATGAACTCGGCCACCGATGTCTGGGAGGGCGGTCTGGGGTCGTCATCCGGCGAGCTGGGGCACAACGTGATGGACCATCATTTTGGTGCCGGTGCCTCCGGCCGGGTCGAGGGTTACGACGACAAGTACTACTTCGGTCGCCGCCCCTGCGGCTTCTACATTCCGCGCTTCCGCAACGTCGCTGCGGACAAGCGCAGCTACCTGCGCGGATTCGGCTACCAGGGCGGTGCCAGCCGCACCGGGTGGTCGCGCGAGATCGCCGAGCTGAACATCGGTGCCGACCTGAAGGAGGCGCTGACGCTGCCGGGCGACTGGCGCATCGGCATGACCGGATTCGGCGAGATGCTGCCGCACCACGACAACACGATCCGCCTGGATCCGCAGCGCAAGGACAAGTGGGGGTTGCCGGTGCTGGCGATGGACGTTTCGATGCGCTCGAACGAACTGGCGATGCGCAAGGACATGGCGGCCGATGCTGCCGAGATGCTGGAGGCAGCCGGCGTCAAGGACGTGGAGATGCACGACAACGACTACGCCCCGGGCAAGGGCATCCATGAAATGGGCACGGCCCGCATGGGCCGCGATCGCAGAAGCTCCGTGCTCAACCAGCATAATCAGGTCTGGGATGCGCCGAATGTCTATGTGACCGATGGCGCCTGCATGACCTCCAGCGCGTGCGTGAATCCATCGCTGACGTACATGGCGCTGACGGCACGGGCCGCCGACCATGCCGTACGCGAACTGAAAGCGGGGAACCTGTGATGGACCGTCGCGAACTGTTGAAGATGATCCTCGCCGCCACCGGCGCGGCCATGGTGGGCCTGCCCGCACTGGCCGCAGGGCAGAGCGCGACGACAGGATCGAAGGCCGCGTTCTCTGCCGCTGACATCAGCATGCTGGACGAGATCGCTGAAACCATCCTGCCGCGAACCACAACGCCGGGCGCGAAGGATGCCGGCGCGGGCCCGTTCATGGCGCTGTTCGTCACCGATTGCTACACCCCCCGGCAGCAGGCGATATTCCGCGCCGGCCTGGTCGATATCGACAAGCGTGCCGGTGGCCGCTTCGTGTCGCTCCCCTCGCAGGCCCGCAGCGAACTGTTGCGCACCCTGGATGCGGAAGCCCGGGCGCACGTCGTCGAGGTCACCGAGACCGGTGCCGCGGAAGAGGGGGAGGCTGCGCCGCACTACTTCACGATGATCAAGCAGCTGGTCATCTTCGGCTTCTTCACCTCGAAGGTCGGTGCGACCGAAGTGCTGAAGTACGTTGCGGTGCCGGGTCGCTATGACGGCGATCTTGCCTATACGCCCGGCACGCCGGCGTGGGGGACCAGCTGATGGACCTCCACGCCTCGACCCTCCACCTTGATCCGGAAGCACGATGAACCGACCTCTCCTGACAGTGGCCTGCCTGCTGGGCACCGCACCCGTGTTCGCGCAGGACGGCGGCGACCCTGCGCGCGATCCGGCGAAGACCGAGGTGTGGACGCCGGTTCCCGCGGTCGTGGCGACGCCGCCGGGCCGCGCGCCCTCCGATGCGATCGTGCTGTTCGATGGCAAGGATCTGTCGCGCTGGGAGTCGGAGCAGGGCGGACCCGTGCCCTGGACCGTTGCCGATGGCGCGCTGACCGTGGTGCCCGGCAGCAAGGGCATCCGCACCAGGCAGCGCTTCTGCGATGTCCAGCTGCATGTCGAGTGGCGCACGCCCACCGCGACCGCCGGATTCGACGGTCAGCACCGCGGCAACAGTGGCATCTTCCTGCAGGAGGTGTACGAACTGCAGGTGCTCGACAGTTACAACAACCCGACCTATGCCAACGGCCAGGCCGGATCGATGTACAAGCAGGCCATTCCGTTGGTGAATGCCTCGCGTGCGCCCGGCGAGTGGCAGGCCTACGACATCATCTGGAAGGCCCCGCGCTTCTCGGCAGGCGGCGGGCTCACCTCGCCGGCCCGCATCACCGTGCTGCACAACGGTGTGCTGGTGCAGGACGACACGGTGCTGGCGGGCAAGACCGAGTACATCGGCGCGCCTTCCTACGCGCCACATGCCTGTGCGCCGCTGTACCTGCAGGAGCACGACGCCAGGGTGAGCTACCGCAACATCTGGGTGCGCGAGCTGTAGCGCACCCTCATGCCTACTTCGCCAGGTAGCTGGCGATGTTGTCGATCTCCTGCTGCGACAGCTGCGGGAAGGGGGGCATCAAGCCGCCGCCCTGCTTGATCTTGTCCTTGATCTGCGCAGGCTGAAGCCGTTTGCTGACGTCGGTGAGCGCAGGGAACGTCGGTGGCACGCCGGCGCGCTCCGCACCGTGGCAGGCCACGCAGTGCGTTGCGTAGAGCTGCGCTCCGGCAGCAGGGTCTTCCTTGCACCACGCCGCAGCGGCCAGCAGGGTGCCGCACAGCGCGACAGTCACTTTCAGAATCGTTTTCAAGCAAGGCTCCTTCGCGGGCTAGCGCTGTGCACCGGCAGGTACGCGGGCAGTCAGGTGTTCACGCAGATAGTCCGCACCGGTGCGGATGACGGTGGCTGGATCGCGGGGTTGGTCATGCTCGAGGATGTACCACTGCACGCCGGCCGTGGCGGCGGCGGGCAGGATCGCTTTCCAGTCCAGGACGCCCTGGCCCACGGCGGCGAAGCCGCCTTCATCCTCAGCCTGGCCCTTCGGGGCATTGTCCTTGGCGTGCACCGCGAACAGGCGGCCTTTGAATCGGCCCAGCATCACCACCGGGTCATGGCCGGCCCGTGCGACCCAGGCCAGGTCCAGCTCGGTCTGCAGATCGGGGCCGGCCGCGGCGAACAGCAGTTCCAGTCCGGTCGTGCCATTGAAGTCGACCAGCTCGAAGTCGTGGTTGTGATAGGCCAGACGCATGCCCTTGGCACGGGCCTGCTTCGAGAGCTGGCCCAGTTCCTTGCCCAGCGCCGTCCAGCCGACAGCGTCGGTGGGGCGGTCTTTCTCGGCCAGATAGGGCACCACCAGCGTGGTGTTGCCGATGGCCCGGTTGAAGGCGACCACGCCATCCAGGTCACTGCGCAGATCGGCCAGCTGCGTGTGCGAGGAAATCGCCTTGATCGAATACTTGTCGAGCAGCTGCTTGAGTTCGGCAGCGCTGACATTCTGCGTACCGACTGTTTCCACGGCGCGCACGCCGGCGTCGTGGACGATCTTCAGCTGCTGGTCGAGCGAGCCGGCATTGCGCAACGTGTACATCTGCACCGCGATGGGCGTGTGCAGGTCGGTGGCATCGCGCGCGAAGGCGGGCAGGGCAACGAGCAGCAGCAGTGCAAGGCTTGCGGTCCTGCGGATACGGATGTTCATCAGGCAGTCCTCCGGGAATTCAATCGATGGCCGTCCAGGCACGTGACCTGGCGGATGCGATGACACGTGTGACGATCCGCGCCGAGCGCAGGCCGTCATCGAAGGTGGGCAGGCCCTCCGGCTGCTCGCCTGCAATGGCACGGTAGGTGTCGGCGACAAACGCTTCGAAGCAGTTGCCATAGCCCTGCGCGTGTCCGGCCGGCAAGACCGACAATCTGCGTTGTTCGGCGCTGCCGGCACCGGGCCCGCGCACGAAGCTATCCTCGCGCTGGTCGGGCCGGCCGATCCACAGCCGCTCGGCATCTTCCTGATTGAAGGCCACGCTGGCCCTGGCGCCGTCAATCTCGAACCACAGCCGGTTGTGGCGTCCGGCCGAAACCTGGCTGACCGTCAACGAGGCGAGCGTACCCGCACTCGTGCGCAACATCGCCGTGGCCACATCCTCGCTGGAAACAGCGTGCGTCGTGCCGCCGGCGGCCGGCGTGGTGAAGCTCTGCCCGGTGACCGCGCCGCGCTCGGCGATGACGGTGGCGAACGCGGCACTGACCTCGGCGAAGCGTTCGCCGCTGACCCATTCCACAAGGTCGCACCAGTGCGAGCCGATATCGGCGAACACGCGCGAGGTGCCGCCCAGCGAGGGGTCGACACGCCAGTTGTTGCTGGCCGGATCCAGCAGCCAGTCCTGCAGGTAGCTGCCGTGGATCAGGTGCAGTGGCCCCAGCTCGCCCTGCGCGATGCGTGCGCGTGCCTCGCGGACCACCGGGTGATAGCGGTAGACGAAGGGGACCGTAGCGACCAGACCGGTCCTGGCGGCCAACGCGGCCAATGCCTGGGCGTCGTCCAGGGTGGTGGCCAGTGGCTTCTCGCAGATCACGTGCTTGCCGGCTTCCAGCGCGGCCTGCGCCATGGCGCGGTGCAGATGGTTGGGCGTGCACACATGCACGACCTGCACCTGCGGATCGCTGACCACCTCCTCGATATCGCGGTAGGCATGCGCGACGTTCCACGCCTGCGCCACCTCCTGTGCGCGCTGCGGGGAAGAGGCCGCCACGCCGCGGACCTCGGCCCCGGCCAGCAGTGCCGCGCGGCGATGCACCGCACCGATCATGCCCGTGCCGACGATGGCGATTCCAAGCTTGGACATCCGATGGGTTCCTCAGGGTGCGGTGGGAGCGGGCGCGACAGCGGGGCGGTCGCGGAACAGCAGCAGGAAGGCGATCAGCACCACCAGTGCGACGCCGGCCGGGAACAGCCAGATCTGCTGCCAGTCCGGACCCGCCGCCGTGGTGAAGTGCTCCACCACCGCACCGGACAGGAACGTGCCGATCAGCATGCCTACGCCGTACGTCGCCAGGGTGATGAAGCCCTGGGCGCTGCTGCGCACGTCGGGGCCGGCGTGTGCGTCGGTATAGATCTGGCCGGTGACGAAGAAGAAGTCGTAGCAGATGCCGTGCAGCACGATGCCGATCACCAGCAGGGAGAACGCACCGCCGGCGTCGCCAAAGGCGAACATCACATAGCGCACCACCCACGCAGCCATGCCTACCGCCAGCATGGTCTTTACCCCCAGGCGGACGAACAGGAACGGCATGGCCAGCATCAGCAGCACTTCCGAGACCTGGCCCAGCGACTGCAGGCCGGCCGCGCCGCGCACGCCGAGGTCGTTGAGATACGGATTGGTGAAGTTGTAGTAGAACGCCAACGGAATGCAGATGGCGATGGAGGCGAGGAAGAACACCAGATAGGAGCGCGACTTCAGCAGCCGCAGCGAGTCCAGGCCCAGGATCTGCCCCAGTCCCGCATCGCGCTGCCTGGCCAGCGGCGGTGTGTGCGGCAGGGTGAAGGCATACAGACCCAGGGCCAGCGACGCCATCGCCGCCATGCGGAAGGTCAGTTCGAGCCGATGCGCCTGCTCCCAGCCCAGCCAGCCGATCAGCACGCCGGCCACGATCCAGCCGACACTGCCGGCCACGCGCACCAGCGGGAACTGCTTCTCAGGCGACTGCATATGGCGCATCGCCACGCTGTTGGCCAGGGCCAGCGTCGGCATGAAAAGCAGCATGTAACCCATGACACAAGCGAAGAACGTGTTGAAGTCCGTCGCCGTGGATGCGAACCACATCAGCACCGCACCGGCCAGGTGCAGCACCCCGAGAATGCGCTGCGCCGCAAAGTAGCGATCGGCTATCAGGCCGACCAGGAACGGGGCGACGATGGCACCGATGGACTGGCTGAGGAAGGCGGTGGCCACCTGGCTGGCGCTGGCCTGCAGCGGGCCCTGCACCAGATACGTCCCCAGGGTCACGAACCACGCGCCCCAGATGAAGAACTGCAGGAACATCATCGCGCCCAAGCGCGACATGGCGTGCGTCATGGCTTGCCCTCCCGGGGCGGTAGTGGCTCAGAGTCCCAGCATGCGGCGCAGTGATTCCGGCGGCGTGCCGCTGCCGGCGAAGTCGTCGAAGGCATGTTCGGTCACGCGGATGATGTGGTCACGGACGAAGGCGGCTCCCTCGCGTGCGCCGTCCTCCGGGTGCTTCAGGCAGCACTCCCACTCCACGACCGCCCAGCCCGGGAAATCGTACTGCGCGAACCGGGAGAAGATCGCCTTGAAGTCGATCTGGCCGTCGCCGAGCGAGCGGAAGCGCCCCGGCCGGTCGATCCAGTCCTGGTAACCGCCATAGACGCCGCTGCGCGCGCTGGGCCGGAATTCCGCGTCCTTGACGTGGAAGATGCCAATGCGATCGTGATACCGGTCGATGAAGCCCAGGTAGTCGATCTGCTGCAGCAGCAGGTGGCTGGGGTCGTACAGCATCTTCGCGCGTGGGTGGTGGTCCACCACATCGAGGAAGCGCTCGAAGGTGGCACCGTCGTGCAGATCCTCACCCGGGTGGATCTCGAAGCACAGGTCCACGCCGCTGGCGTCGAACGCCTCCAGGATGGGGCGCCAGCGCCGGCCGAGTTCGGCGAAGGCTTCTTCCACCAGTCCCGGTGGGCGTTGCGGCCAGGGATAGAAGTAGGGCCAGGCCAGCGCGCCGGAGAAGGTGGCATGCGCGGTCAATCCCAGGCGTTGGCTGGCGCGGGCGGCCAGCTTCAACTGTTCCACCGCCCAGGCTTGGCGCGCGGCGGGGTTGCCGCGCTTGTCCACCGGCGCGAAGCCGTCGAACAGGCTGTCGTAGGCGGGGTGGACGGCGACCAGCTGTCCCTGCAGATGGGTAGACAGCTCGGTGATCTGCAGGCCATGGTCGGCCAGCATGCCGCTGATGTCGTCGCAGTACGCCTGGCTGCGCGCGGCCTCGGCCAGATCGAACAGATGCGGCGCGTTCGTCGGCACTTGTACGCCACAATAGCCCAGGCCCGCGGCCCAGCCGGCCAGCGTGTCCAGCCGATCAAAAGGAGGTGTTTCGCTGATGAACTGCGCCAGGAACAGCGCCGGACCCTTGAGCGTCTTCAACGTGGTTCGCCCGCGATGCAATCGATTGCATTACCCTAGCAGGGTCTCCCGCAAACCCTGTTGTGCACTGCACAGCGGAAACAAGAACTGACGCCATGGCCACCATCTACGACATCGCCAAGCACGTCGGCGTCTCCGCCGGTACGGTGTCGCGGGCGCTGTCCCGGCCGGACAAGGTGCTGCCGGCGACGCGCACGCGCATCGAACAGGCCGCCGCCGCGCTGGGCTATGTGCCCAACACGGTCGCCCGCACGCTGAAGACGCAGCGCAGCGGCAAGATCCTGGTGACCGTGCCGGACATTGCCAACCCGTTCTTCGCACAGATCCTGCAGGGTGCCGAAGACGCGGCCCAGGCCGTCGGCTACGCGGTCCTGCTGGGCGACACCCAGCATCGACCCGACCGCGAGGAGCGCTATGCGCAGATGCTCCGTCGCAACGAGGCCGATGGCCTGATCGTGCTGGGCCATCGCCTGCCGCCTACCGCGCGCGCGATCGTCGAGCAGCAGGGCGCCGCCGCGCCGGTGGTCAACGGCTGTGAATTCGACCCCGCGCTGGGCCTCCCCAGTGTCCACATCGACAACGCTGCCGCCGCGCGTGCGGTGATGGAGCACCTGTACGGACTGGGACATGAGCGGATCGCCGTGGTGGGCGGGCCCCCCGACAACCCCCTGCACCAGCAGCGGCTGGAAGGGGCACGGGCGGCGGGCAGGGCGCGCGGCCGACTGCGCCAGTTGAGTGTTGTGCCGGGTGACTTCTCCGTCGAATCCGGCCATGCGGCGGCGACGGCACTGCTGGCCGCCGCATCGGCGCCGACCGCGATCTTCTGCTTCAGTGACCAGATGGCGCTGGGAACCCTGGCGGCCTGCCGGGAACTGGGCGTCCGCGTGCCCGAGGAACTGTCCATCGTCGGTTTCGACGATCTGGCGTCGTCGCGTTACCTCACGCCGCCGTTGACGACCATCCGGCAGCCCATGCGGGAGATCGGCGACCGCGCAGTCAAACTGCTGCTCGCCATCATCGAAGGTGTCGATGTCCCGCTTCAGCAGACGCTGGATTTCAGTCTGATGCTGCGCGGCTCGACAGCACCGCCCGGGCGCAGGTGAAGGCAGCAGGCAGGAACCCCGGCAGGCCTGCGCCTGCCGGGGATGTTTCATTGCCTGTGATCAGAAGCGCTGGCCCCAACTCCATTCATTTCGGTGTCCGGAGCGTTCCACTACCATGGGCCACCCCGCCCGGACCCATGCCATGCAAGACGCCCTCGTTGCCCAGCCCCGGCCCCCCGTTGCAAGGATCGCGGCCTGGTCATTGATGCTGCTGGGGATGTGGCTGGTACTGAAGCTGGGCCTGGTGGTGACGCTGCTGTCGGGCCTGCTGGTGTTCCAGTTGACCCACCTGCTGGCGTCGACAGTGGAGGGGCGCCTGCCGCCCGGGCGCGCGCGTGCGATCGCGGTGATCGTGCTTTCGGCCGTCATCATCGGCGTGCTCGTGCTGGCCGGCATCGGCGTGGCGTCCTTCTTCCGCACCGAAACCGGCGGGCCGGATGCGCTGCTGGCGCGCCTGATGGACATCCTCAACACCTCGCGCCACCAGGTGCCGGCGCTGCTGCAGCCCTATATTCCCGAGGACATGCCGGCACTGCGTGCGGCATTGAACGAGTGGGCGGCAGAGCACCAGCGGCAGCTGGGCGTCGCCGGCACATCGGCGGTGCAGATCGGCGTGCGCGTGCTGATCGGCATGGTGCTCGGGGCGATGATCGCGCTGTACGACGAGCTTCCGTTGCCGACGATGGGGCCGCTGGCGCACGAACTGATCGGCCGTACCGGCCGCCTGGCGACCGCATTCCGCCAGGTGGTGTTCGCGCAGGTGAAGATCTCCCTGCTCAATACCGTGTTCACCGCGATTTTCCTGCTGGGGGTGCTGCCGCTGTTCGGCGTGCACCTGCCGCTGTCGAAGACGCTGGTACTGATCACGTTCATCGCCGGCCTGCTGCCCGTGGTGGGCAACATCATCTCCAATACCGTCATCACCATCGTTGCCCTGTCGGTATCGTTCTACGTTGCGGTGGTGGCGCTGCTGTACCTGGTGGTGATCCACAAACTCGAGTACTTCCTCAATGCCCGCATCGTCGGTGGCGAGATCCAGGCCCGTGCGTGGGAACTGCTGCTGTCGATGCTGGTGATGGAAGCCGCCTTCGGCCTGCCGGGGCTGGTCGCTGCGCCGGTGTTCTATGCCTATGTGAAACGGGAACTGGTGGACCAGCGCTGGATCTGACGGTTGCCGGTGCCAGCGGGCGCCACTGCAGCGCCACGGTGGACGCTTGTGGGTGCCGCCAGCCGGCAGCTACAGTGACCCGCACTTCAGGGGAATGGTGAATGGCCCGCAAGGTGTCGCCGATCGGGTTACGGACCTGGGTCTGGATCCTGGCCGGGCTGTTCGTGGTCTGCACGCTGCCCTTGATGGTCATCGCCCTGGTCCAGGGCACGCTGCGCTGCACCGCAGCGGAGGACAACCTCGTCAGCCTGCACCGGTTGCGACAGACCTTTGATCTGGCCAATCTGGCCTCGGCCGAGCGCGGGCCTGCCAACAGCCTGCTCGGCAGCGATTGCGCCGATGCCGGCGAACGCGCGCGGCTCGCGGCGGGGCTGGCACAGGCGCGAAAGCGGGTCGATGTGGCGATGACGCAGATGGATGCCGTGATCCTGTCCGGGCCCTCCCTGCCTGACGAGCGCCGCACCCTGTTCGAGGCCCAGCATCAGCTCCGTCAGGCGCGCGCGGCGGTGGACCGGGTCGTGGCCAAGCCGGCAGACGCGCGGACGGTCGACGACGTGGAGCATGCGATCAACAGCATGTTCATGGTGACCGATCGCCTGCATCGCCTGGGTTCGGCGCAGATCAACGTGCTGGTGGCCACCGGCCGCGAAGCGGCGATTCCGGCGATCCAGGGCCAGATCCTGATGGACCTGCGCGAGCATGGCGGCCGACTGGCGTCGAATGTGATGGCACCGGTGGCGGTTCCCGGGGCCTGGCGCGTCCGGCAGGTACGCGCGGCGCAGCAGACCGAGGGCCGCCTGCTCGAGCTGTGGCGGCTGGCAGCCAGCCACGAGTCGGTGTTCCGCAGTGATCCTGAGCTGTCCTGGCACTGGGACATGGCACGCCGACAGTTCTTCGCCGAGTCGCTGCCGATGATCGAACAGCTGATCGAGGACGGTCGCCATGGACGGCCTCCGCCGTGGAGCACCGCGGAATTCACTGCGCGCTACGTTCCGACGCTGCAGTCACTGGAGGCGCTGCGCGACGGCTACCTGAGCATGTCCATCGTTCGCTTCGAACAGGCACGGAATCGTGAGGCGACACGGCTGGCCGTGTTGTGGGCCACCGCGCTGGGCACGCTGGCGGTGCTGGGCGTGGCCCTGCGCATCGCCCACCGGCAGATCCTCAGGCCGCTGCTGCAGGCACAGGAACAGGTGGTGCAGATTGCGTCCGACGCGCCGGGCCCTGCGCAGCACGTCACTCATCCATTGGCAGAGATGCAGCGGCTGTTCGACGCGATTGAAGTGCTGCGCGAGACCTCACGTGAACGTTCCGCACTGACCAGCGAACTGCGCCAGCTGGCCGGCACCGATGCGCTGACCGGGTTGCTCAATCGGCGCGCGCTGGACGAACACGTGCAGCAGCGGCACGCCGCAGGCAACGTCATGGCGGTGGTGATCCTGCTCGACGTCGATCATTTCAAGGCAATCAACGACGGCCAAGGCCACGCCGCAGGCGACGAGGTACTGGTGCAGGTTGCGCAGCTGCTGCGCAGGCACCTGCGGCACACCGACAGCATCGCCCGCTACGGTGGCGAGGAGTTCCTTGTGCTGCTGGCGGATGGGGATCTCGGCGCGGGTGGCCGGTTGGCCGAATCGCTGCGCGTCGCACTGCAGCAGTCGGATATCGTGCTGGGCAATGGCAACGTGCTGCGTGTAACTGCCAGTTTCGGTGTGGCCGAGGGCAGTACCGATGCACTGGGCTGGCGTTCCCTGCTGCGTGCTGCCGATGCCGCCATGTATCGGGCCAAGGCGCAGGGACGCGATCGGGTAGGGATTGCCGGTGCACGCTGAGTGCCACGGCGCTGGCGACGCCGGTCATGGCGGTACATCAGGGGCAGCATGCCCCCTTGCGCCGCACTTCATCTGCATCGCACAGGGCGCGGCCTAGACTTGCAGCCTGACACTGCAGGAGCCCGCCATGTCCGTCGATCCCGCCTTGGCCAGCGCGCAGCCGGCGTCCGTGCTGGCGCGCACCGACGCCGATGCGCCACGCCCTCCGTCGCTGCGGCGCCGCGGTGATGGTCGTGTGGCTGTGCAGTGAGATCGGCCGTGGCGATGCTGGAGATTCCCACGCTGCATACCGCACGGTTGCGCCTGCGCCCGCAACGGCTGGAGGATTTCAACACCTATGCGAGCTTTCTTGCATCGCCCCGTGCGCGCGGCATGGGCGGTCCATTTGGTGAGGTCGCGGCCTGGGGACAGTTCTGTCACGACCTGGCCAGCTGGCCCTTGTTCGGCCACGGCGCGCTGATGATCGAACGGCGCGACAGCGGCGCCTGCATTGGACAGGTCGGCATCAATCACGGCCCGTTGTTTCCGGAAAAGGAACTGGGCTGGCTGTTGTACGACGGCCACGAAGGGCAGGGCTTCGCCAGCGAGGCCGCGGCCGCCCTGCGCGACTGGGCGTTCACATCGCTGCAGTTGCCGACGCTGGTGAGCTACATGGCGCCGGACAACCTCGCGTCGCAGGCCGTGGCCCGGCGGCTGGGCGGGGTGCTGGATGCGGACGCGCTGCGCGTCGATCCGGACGATCTGGTGTTCCGCTACGCGCGTTGAGTTCGGACAGTAAACCCCTCGGCAGTTTGCGGAACACGGCAACGGCGTTTCATCCCGCCTTCTATGGACTCAGCGAAGCGAGGCTTAACCGGTCCAGGCACCGGGAACCGCCAGTTCGGGCGCGAGCGCATGTTCGACTGCGCGCCGCAGCAGTGCAGGGGCGATGTAATGCCGGTGCACGCCATCGATCAACGCCATGTAGACACGCCCGAAGATGTTGCGGGTCTGCACACGCGTGCCAAGGCTGATATCGATGCGGCCGTCGGTATGCCGCTGCACGCGGACACTGCTGCGGAAGCGCAGGTGGCGATCGTCGGCGCCCAGCAGTACTTCGGCATAGCGGCCATGTGCATCGACCTGTGAATCCAACACGGGATAGCGGCCCGCAAAGAGCTGCGTGTGATCGCTGCATGCCAGCGACGAGACCGGGCAGCCCAGCCGCGCGGTGCGCAGCCCCAAAGGAGCCACCAGCCAGTTGCGCACCGCCATCAGCTGGCTGACGCCGCCCGGTGGGTTGCACAGGAAGCCTTCCAGCACGTTTGCCAGCAACTGCGAAACAGGTGGCTGCTGCAACTGAGCACCGTCCAGCCGGAGCACCGTCAGATCATGGTAGTTGCTGGACTGCAGTGCTTTGCCCAGCAGTCCGTCATCGCTGGGCGCGCGGGACTCGATGGTAAATGGAAGGGGGGCACGTTCGACGAAGCCACGCAGTGGACGCAGATTGATCCGTCGCAGCGGGCCGAGCAACGCCCGGGTACGGGCGCACAGGGACGCGCACAGGCTGGGAGGTGCGGCCTGCAGCGAGAGACGCAGCAGCGGGGTGGCCGCCAACGTGGCCATGGTGGGCCAGTGCACCTCGGGAAGCACCTCAGTCAAGCTGGGAATATCAGCACCGTTGCGTTGCACCTGCGCTCTTGTTTCAGCGCTCATCGCACCGGCCAGTTCGTTGCTGTGGCAAGACAGTGCGAACAGGGCAGGGTGGCCAGGATGGTTCGATACAAACTGGTGCCAGGTACCTCCGCCAAATCGAACGGTGAAAAGGCAGTCCGGTGGGATCTGGACGCGACGCAGCGAGCGCAGGAGCGCGACGGGATCGATTGCGAGCTGTGCATCGGAGGCCATCGCGAAACGCAGCTCAGCGCCTGCGCTGCCGGCGATGGCGGTGAACATGCGTGGGCCGGCGTGGCGATGGAACGGATGTCCGCCTTCGCCGACCATGAAACTGTACAGCGAGGACGCATCGCCGTACTGCAGATGCATGCCACCGAGCCGTGCAGAGGGCTCATCGAGTGCATCGATGAAGGCGGGGTGGTGGCGCTGACGCTGGCTGGCATCAGCCACCAGCGCGTCTCCGGCACCGATGCCGAGCTGTGCGATCAGTGTGACTTCAACGGGGCCGCCGCCCTCCTGAGCCGCAAGCTGTACACCTGGAAACGAGCGGCTGTCGTGGGTCGGTCCAGGCATCGGGCGGCTCCTCAGGGGGCGGGTGACTTGCGGCGTGCGCGCGCTTCGCGCTTGAGTGGGCCGCCCACCGGGCAGACTTCGGCAGCCCACGAGAACAAGGTGTTGGCAAGCCGGTCGGGCACCTGTCGGAAGTACACGTACTGGCCACGCTTCTCGCGTTCGATCAGACCTGCCTCTTCAAGGATGCGCAGATGGTTGGACAGTGCCGGCTTGCTGAAATCGAAGCGCTCGGACAGTTCGCCCGCACTGAGTTCACCGGCGCTGAGATAGGCCAGGACCTGCCGCCGGGCGGTTGAGGCGAGTGCTTCGAAGATGCGATCCATGAGAATGTGATTAACTAATTAGTTAATTAATAATCAAATCGTCACTGGGGTGTCAAGTGCGGAGGCGGGTTCGAAGCTCGCGTGCAACAGCGCCGACGTTCAGCCTTTCACTTCGGGATGTGGTATATCGTTTATCGATAAATCCACCCCGGGGCGGCAGGGCCACCCCAATACCGGAGGCCGCTTGACCGCTCGTCCCGCCCGCGCCAGACCCGCGCGAGGCTTGTTCACCCTGGCCCAGACCGCCGTGCAGGCCGTGCGGGCCATGTGCTGGCTGGGCATCCTGGCCGCACTGCTGGCCGTGCCGCTGGTCGCCTACGACCGCCGCTGGCTGCTGGATGCCGTGCATGATGCACGTACTGCCGCCGCCCACGGAGGCGATCTGTTCCTGCACTTCTGCATCGGCCTGGGCACCATCGTTGCCCTGCTGGTGCTGTGCCTGGTGTTCCTTCGACACCTCGCGCGGATGCTGAGGTCCGCTGCCCGCGAACGCCCCTTCACCCATGCCAATGCCCGGCGCCTGCAGCGCATGGCCTGGTTGATGCTGGCGATGGAACTGCTGTCGATCGTGATCGGCCTCTACGCTGCCTGGATGGGGCCTGATTTCGCCTGGATGGAGGTGGGCGGAGGCATGTCCATCACCGGTCTGGTCGCGGTACTGATGCTGTTCGTGCTGGCGCGCGTGTTCGCGGTCGGCGCGGCGATGCGCGACGACCTGGATGGCCTGATCTGATGGACCTGACCTGATGGCCGTAGTGATCACGTTGGACCGCATGCTGCAGGCGCGTGGCATGACCCTGTCCGAGCTGGCGGGGCGCATCGACATCACGCTGGCCAATCTGTCCATCCTGAAAACCGGCAAGGCCCGCGCCATCCGCTTTTCCACGCTGGATGCCATCTGCCGGGAGCTGCAATGCACACCCGGCGACCTGCTCGGCTACGACCCGACGCAGGCGCACGATGGCGGCTGAAGCTTTTGTTTTTCCCCCTGACCTACTGACGAAACGGACCCGAAATGGAATGGTTGGCTGACCCCTCGATATGGATGGGACTTGCAACCCTGGTAGTGCTCGAGATCGTGCTCGGCATCGACAACCTGGTGTTCATCGCGATCCTTGCCGACAAACTGCCGCCGCACCAGCGCGACCGTGCGCGGGTGATCGGCCTGACGCTGGCGCTGCTGATGCGGCTGGTGCTGCTGGCCGCGCTGGCGTGGATCATGAAGCTGACCGAGCCGCTGGTCACGCTGTTCGGTCACAGCTTCTCCGGACGCGACCTGATCCTGCTGGGCGGTGGCCTGTTCCTGCTGTTCAAGGGCACCATGGAGCTGCATGAGCGGCTGGAGGGCCGCAGTCACCAGGAAGACGGCAAGAAGGTCTACGCCAGTTTTGCCATGGTGGTGGCACAGATCGTAGTGCTGGACGCCGTGTTCTCGCTGGACTCGGTGATCACTGCCGTGGGCATGGTCGACAACCTGGGCGTGATGTATGCCGCGGTGACCATCGCGATGGCACTGATGCTGGTGGCCAGCAAGCCGCTGACCCGCTTCGTCAACAAGCATCCCACGGTGGTGGTGCTGTGCCTGGGCTTCCTGTTGATGATCGGCTTCAGCCTGGTCGCCGAGGGGCTGGGTTACAAGATTCCAAAGGGCTACCTGTACGCGGCGATCGCGTTCTCGATCCTGGTGGAAGCCTTCAACCAGTGGGTGCGCTTCAACCGCGAGCGCAACGAGCGTCGCCAGCCGTTCCGTCAGCGCACTGCCGATGCCGTGCTGCGCCTGCTGGGCGCCCGTCCGGCCAATGGCCACGACGATGCCAGCGAAGAAGACCACGGTGATCCGGAGGAACGCCTGCAGCCGGCCGAGCACGAGATGATCCGCAGCGTGCTGGGCCTGGCTGACCGGCCTGTGTCCAGTGTGATGACCGTGCGCGCCGACGTGCAGTGGATCGATCTGGCGCGCGGCCAGGACGACGTGGTGGCGCGCCTGGTGGCGTCGCCGCACACGCGCCTGCTCGTGGGCGAGGGTGATCTGGACAGCCTGCGTGGTGTGGTGCAGAGCCGCGACCTGCTGGCCGACCTGCTGCAGGGCAGGCCGCTGCAGCTGGAAGCCAACCTGCGCCAGCCGCAGTACGTGCTGTCCAGCGCCAGCGCGTTGCAGGCGCTTGAACTGATCCGCCTGCACCCGGTACCGCTGGCGGTAGCGGTGGACGAGTACGGCAGTGTGGAAGGCCTGGTGACCGCCAATGACCTGCTGGCGGCGATCGCGGGCGATCTGGTCGATACCCAGGACGAGCGTTACGGCGTAGTGGCGCTGGACGAGGGCCAATGGGAGGCCGACGGCGCGTTGACGCTGGATGACCTGCAACGGCTGGCCGGCGTGTCGCTGCCCCGCAGTGCCGACTACATGACCATCTCCGGCCTGGTGCTGGATCAGCTTGGCCGCCTGCCGGATGTGGGCGATGCGGTCGAAGTAGCGGATGCCCGCATCACCGTACTGGCCATGGAGAAGCGGCGCATTGTCCGCCTGCGGGTGGAGCGCCTCGGGCTTCCGTAGCGTCCAGCGTGCTCGACTGCGAACTGAGCAGCCGGGCATGGCCCGGCTCTACACAACGCTGTCCGCAGCCGTCACCATGGCGGGCTCTTGTCTTCGTCCAGGAACGTCGCAGTGCTGAGTACGATTGGTTTGCTGATGGGCGTGTATGTGGCCCTTCGCCTGTTCTGGCCGCTGCGCCTGCCCGTGTGGTTGAAGGTACTGCTGTCCCTGCTGCTGGTCGCCATCGCCGTCCAGCTGCGGATCGTGGCCACGTTCTGGGGCACGATGGCCTCGCCGGAAATCCCCAAGCTGGCCATCGCCGTGCTCGCCACCGGCTCCACTGCGGTACTGCTGCTGGCACTGGTGATGCTGGTAATGGACGTGGGCCTGCTTGGCGCGTGGGTTCTGCGCAGGCCCCGTGTGACCGCAGCGCTGCGCGCGCCGTGGCTGCGCCCGGGCGCAGGCCTGCTGGCTCTGCTGGTCAGTGCCTGGGGCGTGAGCCAGGGCATGGCGGTGCCCAAGACCCGACAGATCGAGGTGGCCGTTGCCGGCCTGCCTGCCGCGTTCGAGGGTTACCGCGTACTGCAGCTTACCGACATCCACGCCAGCCGCCTGCTGACCGGCGACTGGGTGCGTCAGGTCGTGGCCGAAAGCAATGCCCTGACGCCCGACCTGGTCGTCATCACCGGCGACCTGATCGATGGCACCGTGCAGGCACGGCGCAATGACTTCCGGCCCCTGGGTGAACTGAGGGCGCCGGACGGGGTGATCGCCATCACCGGCAATCACGAGTACTACGCCCAGTACAGCGAATGGATGCAGGCGTTCCGTGCGCTGCACATGCAGGTGCTGGAGAACAGCCACGTGCAGGTGCGGCGGGGGGATGCAACGATGACGATCGCCGGTGTCACCGATCCGGTGGCCGCGCGCTATGGCCTGCCGCTGCCCGATCTGGAGGCGGCGCTGGCGGGTGCGGATCCGGCCGCCCCGGTGATTCTGCTCGACCACCGCCCACGCAATGCGAAGGACGCGGCCGCACGCGGGGTCAAGCTGCAGCTGTCCGGCCATACCCATGGCGGCCAGATCCTCGGCATGGACCAGCTGGTGAAGCGTGCCAACGGCGGTTTCGTCTCCGG
Source organism: Stenotrophomonas sp. STEN225 (assembly GCF_056756445.1). Taxonomy (NCBI): domain Bacteria; kingdom Pseudomonadati; phylum Pseudomonadota; class Gammaproteobacteria; order Lysobacterales; family Lysobacteraceae; genus Stenotrophomonas; species Stenotrophomonas sp. STEN225. The sequence continues at coordinate 35,561 of NZ_JBRRBV010000019.1, forward strand.
ACGGTACCGCGTCGATGACATGACGCTGTATGTGAGCAACGGTGCGGGACTGTGGGCCGGCTTCCCGGCACGCATCGGCGTGCCCTCGGAGATCACCCTGATCACCCTGCGCCGCGCACCCTGAGCCGTCTGCGGTCCGCGCCCGTCGTGCAGCGGATCCACCGTGCCGTCACCCGCGTGGTGGCACCCTGCGTGCAGACCGCAGACAGGGAAACGACGGTGCCGAAGGCGAACAGGCGATGAGTGCGACACAGCAGCGCTCGATGTGGGTCGCCGGCCTGTCCACCGTGGTGGAGTGGTACGACTTTACCCTGTACCTCTATTTCGCCACGGTGCTGTCGCGGGTGTTTTTCGGCGGCGGCGAACAGGCGATGCTGGTCACCCTTGCGGGATTTGCCGTGTCCTACCTGATGCGCCCACTCGGCGCGCTGTGCTTCGGTCACCTCGGCGACCGCTTGGGGCGGCGCTGGATGCTGCTGGCCTCGATGGCGCTGATGGCTGCAGCCATGCTGGCCACCGCGCTGCTGCCTACCGCCGCGACGGCGGGCACGACGGCGGGTGTGCTGCTGCTGGTGCTGCGGTGCGTGATGGCATTTTCGGTGGGCGGTGAATACACGGGCGTAGTCGCCTATCTGCTGGAAAGCGCTCCGGCACGCCGGCGTGGACTGGTGACCTCGTTGGCCTCGGCGGCCAGCGAAGTGGGCGCGCTGCTGGCGGTGGCGATCTCCGCACTGACGGTCGCGCTGCTGCCGCAGGTACAACTGGACAGCTGGGGATGGCGCATTCCGTTCTTCGTCGGTGCTGCACTGGCGCTGGTCATCCTGATCGCGCGTTCGGGCATGCATGAATCGCCGGAGTTCGAGCGGCAGCGTCGCGAGGGCAGCATTCCTGCCACGCCGCTGCGCCACGTGCTGCGCCACCATCCGCAGGCGGTAGCGCGTACCTTCGCCATTTCCGCGCTGGGCTCGATCACCTACTACGTCGGCATCACCTATGTGCCCGCGTTCCTGCACGCACAGGGGCACGACGAGGGCGATGCCCTGTGGCTGTCGACGATCGCGGCGGTGGCCGTGATCGCCATCACTCCCTTGTGCGGTGCGTTGTCCGATCGCTTCGGCCGGCGCCCGCTGCTGTTGGGCCTGACGGTACTGGCGGCGTTGCTGCCGCTGTCGTTGTTCGGCTGGATGGCGCATACCACGCCGTTGGGTATCGCGGTGGCTGCGGTGCTGCTGGCCTGCGTGGCCGGTGGCGTGAGCGCGGTCGCGGCACCGGCCACGGCCGAGCAGTTTCCGGGCGAGGGCCGGGTAAGCGGGCTGGCACTGGGCGTGACCATGGCCACGGCGGTCTTCGGCGGTGCGACACCGTGGCTGGCGCAGTGGTGGGTGGAGCGCAGCGGCTGGGCGGCGGCACCGGGCGCGATGATCGCGCTGGTCGCATTGCTGGTGTTGCCGGTGCTGTGGACGCTGCCGGAAACGGCATCGACGCGGAAGACCCGCCCTGGCAAGCAGGGCGGATCCTAGCCGGTCACACCTTCAGCGTCTGCTCGATGTCGGCCAGCACGGCGGCGGCATCCACGCCAATGGCAATCGACTGCACCACGTGGCCGTCCCATACGCTGGGGCCGAATGCCAGGCCTTCAGGCTTGGGAATGGTCATGCCACGGGCGACGCCGTCGGTGGCCACGCGCACGCTTGCGCGCTCGAAGCGGAACAGCTCCGGGCGGGTGAGCGCGATGCAGGCGCAGCAATCGTGCACGACCATGCCCTTGTGGCCGGCCTGCAGGTAGAAGTCCACGTAATCCTGCGACAGCGCACGCACCAGTTCGGCATCGGCACCCCCGACCGCAGCCAGTTTGTCCAGGCCGTCACGGTCCATCTCGACGCGGGTGGTCACGTCCAGGCCGATCGCGGTGACCGGCCACTGTGCGGTGAACACCACGTCGGCGGCTTCCGCATCGCCCCAGATATTGGCCTCGGCGGCCGGGGTGATGTTGCCGTTGACGTGGAAGGCGCCCCCCATGATGACCACGCCACGCACCAGGCCGGCGATCTCCGGTGCCTGCTGCAGGGCCAGGGCCAGGTTGGTCATGCGGCCGACCGCGACCAGCGTGACCTCGCCTGGATGGGCCCGCACCAGATCAATGATCAGCTGGTGCGCAGGACGAGCGTCGGCGGTCACGTCCAGCTGTGCAGGTACCGGGTGATTGCCCAGGCCATTGTGGCCGTGGATGTGCACCGGCCAGGCTTCCGGCGTGGCATCGGGCTGCAGGGGACCCGCGGCGCCACGCGCGACCGGCGCAGTCAGCGCCCAGGCCTGCTTCAGGTACAGCGCGTTGTGGGTGGTGGACTCCACCGAGGCGTTGCCGAAGGTGGTGGTAACGCCGATCAGGTCGATCTGCGGATGCTTGTGCAGGTACAGCAGGGCCAGGGCGTCGTCGACGCCCGGGTCGGTATCGAAAATGACTTTCAGCATGTTGTTGTTCTTCTTCTTCCGTGTGGTGCGGGGGGCCCGGCGGCCAGGAGGCAGGCCGGCGCGCGCTACATTGTCCCATCTTCATGACAGGCAGGGCCATTGGCGGGGCGGCGGGCCATAATGGCGTCGATATCCATGCCGGGAGACGCCTGGTGCTGATCGTGACCCTTCTGCTGGTCCTGCTGGTGCTGGGCCTGAATCTGCTGGCGAGCTGGGTCATTCTGCGTCGGCAGGAATTGTCGTCGGGCAACCGGGCCGCGCAGGTGCTGGTGATCTGGCTGCTGCCGCTGATCGGCGCCGTCGTCTGCCTGCTGGTGGCAGCCGCCGAGGGCCCGCTCGGACTGCAGGCACGCAGCCAGGACGGCGCGATCTGGGCCAGCGATGGCGCCCACGAGGGCAATGCCCCCTCTGCGGACTGTGGCAGCGACGGCGGCAGCTGCGGCGATTGACGCCACAGGAACAGGGTCAGCCACCGCCCGCAATGCGGGCCACGCCCGGCGGGGCGACAGCTCGCTCAGGCACCGCCTTCGGTCGGCAGCGGCGCCGGTACGTTCAGCAGGCCCCCGGCCGCCACGTAGGCGGCCAGTGCCTGGCCCTGGCTGAGCAGGTGCCGTTCCATCGTGCGCTCTGCCGCGTCGGCATCACGGCGACGGAAGCACTCCATCAGCTCGCGGTGCTCGGCCAGCGACTGCGCAGTGCGTCCGGGCGTCAGCAGCTGCCGGCCGCGATGCATCTTCAGGATGCGGTGCAGGTCGTGGGTGATGCGGATCAGCCACGGATTGCCGGCATAGTGCTGCACGGTTTCGTGGATGAGGTAGTTGTTGCGGTAATACTCGGCGATGTTGCCGTCAGCCGCCGCCGCTTCCATCGCGGCATGCAGGGATTCCAGCTGGGCCACGCCCGCATCATCGATATGCCTGACCGCCTCATGCGCGCAGCGGCCCTCCAGCATGGCCATCACCGGGAACAGCTGGTTGAGGTCCTCCAGCGTCAGCCGGGTTACCCGGCTGCCGCGCCCGGCGTCGATCTGCACCAGGCCTTCGGCTGCCAGCAGCTTCAGCGCCTCGCGCAGCGGGGTGCGGCTGATGCCCAGTTCACTGCACAGCGCAGGCTCGTCGATCCATTCGCCGGGGGGCAGGCGATAGTCATAGATGCGCTCACGCACATGTTCGGCGACCTCCTCGTACAGAGGGGCGCGCTTCTTCGGGGACCGTGGAGCAGGGGCGATGGCCATTGGCAGAGTGTACCCGCTGGCGGTAGTGCCGGCCGTCAGCCGGCACGACCGGTCATCGCCTACATCCAGCCCGGCACCACGAACACCAGCCAGGCCAGCAGCGGCCCCAATGCCACCACCAGGCCGCTGTAGACCAGGAAGCGGCGGAACAGCGTCTCGCGTTCTTCCTTCGCCGCCGATGCCACGACCAGTGCACCGTTGGTGGAGAAGGGGCTGACATCGACGATGGTGGACGACACTGCCAGTGCGCAGATCACGCCGGCTGCACCCAGGTGCCCCTGCATCAGGAACGGCACCGCCAGTGGAATCGTTGCGCCGAGCACCGCCGCGGACGATGCGAATGCGGAGACGATACCGCCGACGTAGCACACCAGCAGAGCGCCCAGCAGCGGAATGCCGATGTTGGAGACCCCGTTGCCGATGAAGTCGACCGCGCCCGCATGCTCCAGCACGCCGATATAGGTCACCACGCCACAGATCAACAGAACGGTCGACCAGCTGATGCCATCCACCGCACCCTTCTGGCTCTGCGGCGAGAGCAGTGCCAGCGCCACTGCGACGGTGATCGACACCAGGCCGACGTTGAGGTTGTAGATCAGTGCCGCCACGCCCAGGCCGAGCAGGCCGACCAGGGTGAACAACCGCTCCCGGGTCAGACCCACTGCATCCAGCGCCGCCGGATCGTTGCTCAGGGTGCCGCCGCCGGCCGCCACCAGCGCGCCATGGCCTTCGATGGCGAACTGCCGCGACGACGCCTGCGGACCACCGGCCATTGCCAGTTCCGCACCGCCCGCGGTAATCGAGCCACGTCGCATCAGCGCGATGCCGCCGAAGGCGAGGAAGCAGATGATCGCCATCATGAAGTTGAAGCCGAGGCTGGTCAGGAACACTGCCATCTCGGTGACCTCCAGCCCGGCCTTCTGCACCACGCCATTGGTGATGCTGCCGTACACGCTGATCGGCGAGAAGCCGCCGGCCTGCGCACCGTGGATGACCAGCAGGCCCATCATCAACGGGTTGATGTTGTACTGCTTGGCGAAGCGCAGCGCGACCGGACCGATGATCGCCACCGCTGCCGGGCCGAGGGCGCCGAAGGCGGTCAGCACCGCGGTGACCACGAACATCACCCACGGAATGGCCACGATGTGGCCGCGCACCGCGCGTACCGCCCAGTGCACCAGCAGGTCGATGGTGCCGTTCTTCTGCGCGATGGCGAACAGGTAGGTGATGCCGACCAGGGTCAGGAACAGATCGCCGGGAAAGCCGGCGAGGACTTCCTTGCCACCCATGCCGACCCAGACACCACCGATGATGAAGGCCAGTGCGAAGGCCACTGCGCCCATGTTGATCGGCAGTGCGGTGGCGACGATGAACATGATCACCAGACCGATGATCGTTGCGATTTGTGGACTCATGCGCCCTCCCAGACACGTGGCTCACGTACAGCGCGGATGGAGACCCGCCATCCCCGGGGTAAGGCGACGTACTGCAGTGTTGCGTGATACGTACTGCTCGAACCCGTTACTGCAGGCGCTGCAGCGCACTGCGGACCCATGCCGCAGCGCCATGCAGGCTCTGGAACTCTTCCACCGCGCGGAACTCGCAGCAGGGGTAGGACGGCGCGACCATGCGTGCGAGCGCATTGCCCGGGCCCAGCTGCAGGAACACCCGCGCACCGCGTTCGAAGGCCTGCCGCATCACCTGTGCCCACTCGATGGTCTGTGCCAGCTGTGCCGACAGGCTGTGCACCGCCGTTGCGGCATCGCGCACGGGCCGTGCATCGATGCCCGCCAGCAGCGGCAGGCGGGGTGCCCGCATGCCCGAGCGCTCCAGCGCGGCGGCGAAGGGCGCCACCGCAGCCGCCAGCAGGGGCGTGTGGGCAGCGACGTGGACCGGCAACGGACGCACCTGCGCACCGAGCGCGTGCGCCGCATCGGCCAGCGGCTGCAGGGTGTGCCGGATGCCTCCCACAATGAAGTGATCCTCGCCGTTGACGATGGCGATGTGGGTACCCTGCGCATCGCACAGCGCTTGCAACGTCGTACGATCCAGGCCCAGCACCGCCAGCATGCCGGCGCCTGCCGCGCTGGCACCGTCCATCAGATGCGCGCGCTGTGCCGACAGGGCCAGGCAGCTGCCAGCGTCGAAGGTGCCGGCAATGGCATGCGCCGCCAGTTCGCCGATGCTGTAGCCGGCCACCACGGTCGGCACCGGCAATGCATCGCGCAGGGCGTGCCACTGCGCCAGACTGGCCGCGCACAGCAGCGGTTGTGCCTGCGCATTGTCGAACCGGTCCTCGGCCGCAGCAGCGGTGAACACGTCGCGCTGCAGCACCTCGCTGGCGGCGAGCAGCACGCCATGCGCGGCGTCGTTGTCGCGCACGTGATCGAACATCGCAGCATGCTGCGTACCTTGTCCCGGACAGAGCAGGGCCAGCATCACGCCTGCTCCTGCAACAGCAGGAAGACGCTGCAGGCCAGCAGATCGGCGCTGCCACCCGGGCTGAGCCGGCGTGCGACGAAGGCATCGCCGATGTCCTGCAGGCGGGGTCGCCAGCCGGCGGCAAAGGCACCGCCGGCGTCGAGGAATCCGCGTGCCTGCTGCTGGGCCCAGCGCAGTCCGGCAACACCGCCCCGATGCAGCAGGTTCAGATCCTCGACCTCTGCGACCAGATGCATCAGGGTATGGGCCAGTGCAGCTTCGCGTGGCAGCCCTGCGCCCAGCGCATGGCGCAGTGCCGGCAGGGCCAGCCCACGCAGCAGGGGATATCCAGCGGCCGCCTGCTCGCGCACGCCGGGTACGCCGTGACGCGCGCGCGCGCGCTGCCCCGGACTGTTCACATCCAGGGGCGAGGTGGCGAAGGCGTCCGCCCATTGGCAGACCGCCTGGCATACCTGTTCACCGGTCGCGGCTCGGCCCAGACGCGTGCGGCACGAGGCTGACGCTGCCACCAGCAAGCCCAGGCTGAAGATCGCTCCGCGGTGGGTGTTGACGCCGCCGGTGGCGCGCAGCATCGCCGCTTCGGCGGCCAGGCCGTGGTCGCGCAGCCGATGGAACGGCGCTTCGGCGGCGCCATCGCGGGCAACCGCAGTGAAATAGTGGCGCAGGGCAAACAGGCTGCGCAGGAACGTACCGGCATCCATGTCGTCATGGCTGCCGCTGTCGAACGGCGTGACCAGGCCGGGCTTGGGCGCACAGGCCAGTTCGGCATGCAGCGCGGCGATCGCCATGCGGCCTAGGCGTGCACTGTCGGGCGCGGTGCTGCGGCCGGCAAGGCGCGGCGCGACGGCGTTCATGCGGCCACCCCGGTGTCCTCGAATAGACGGTGGCGTGCTTCCAGGGCTGCGCCGTCAAGGCGTTTGACCAGCAGTTGACGGCTGCTGCCGGCGTACTCGCGCCAGTTCACCGCAGCACCGCGGGCCAGGCACAGCTCGCCGTCGACCCGCTGCGGATGCTGCGCTTCCCACGCCCGCAGCCGTGTCACCAGCGCATCGGCCCGTGCCGCATCCGGGACCTCCCAGAGCAGGTCGATATCGGAACGGTCATGCACATAGGGCAGGCCAGTAACGTGCTGCCAGGCGAATGCGCCGAACACACGGGCCGGCGCGAGCGTGGCGAGAGCGTGCAACGGTGCCTGCCAGGCGGGGCATACGCCTGCCGCCAGGATGTCGCTCAGTGCCGGCGGCGCCTGCCGACGCTGTACATCCTGCAGCGGCACCCGCAGTGCAAGCCGCTGTTTGCCTTCGCCCGGTGGCAACGGCACACCCAGCCGCAGGCGGGAATCGGGGTCGTCTGCCGCGCGTCGCGCGACCATTGCCGGCAATCCCTGCGCGAACCATGCGGCGAGCCGCGGTTCCTGCGCAGCCACATCGGCCCGCCAGTCGGCGTGGGCCGACAACCAGACCAGCGTGTGGCGGGCCAGACGCTCAGGCATCGCCGTTGGCCACCGCGCCCGCGACGGCAGCCGCCTGCAGGCGGCCCCCCCGTTCGGCACCCAGTGCGGCACGGTGGTCGCCGTCGGCCGGCGCGCGCAGGGCATCCAGCAAGGCCTGCGCCAGCTCGCCCGACCACAGCGACCGTACCGCACCCATCGCCACGTAGTTTTCCACCCCGGGTGCGAACACCGGCGAAGTCAGGCTCAGCGCCTGGAGCTTTTCCAGCGGTTGCTTGGTCACGCGAGCCATCGCCCGCAGGTCCATCACCCGAACCTGGGCATCCGGCAGCGCATGAATGGTGTCCGCCATCAGGCCGAACGAGAGGAAGCCACCGCTGACCGACTCGCCATGGACCAGGGTCACCAGCCGTGCGCCGCGTCGCCGCGCGACGTCCAGGCATTGCGCGAGGTGGGCGAAGTAACCGTTGATGCCGAGCAGTTCGTCGCGGCGCGAAAGGCGTTGGCCTGCGGTATCCACCAGCATCACGATCGGTCGCTGCGGATGTGCGGCGGTGCTGGCGAGTACTGTTGCCGCCAGTGCCAGCGCATGATCGACACCGACTTCCAGCTTGTCAGTGGTGCCGATGACCGTGACCTCGCCATCTTCGGTACTGGCGCTTCCCGTCAGCACGGAATCGTGCACGGTTACGTCGTGGCCGCGCGGGAACAGCGCGTCAAGCAGGGGCTGCAGCGGCGCGGTCATGGCAGTTTCCTGTGGGCGGTGGCGGCGAGGAACGCGTCGGTGTCCAGCAGCGGCAGGCGCTCGGGATCATCGATTCCCTGGCGTGCCCAGATCTCCAGACCATCGCGGCAGTCCCCCCAGGCCTCTGCCCGGGCCTGCAGGGCGGCATGTCGCTGCTGCAGCGCGGCCAGCGCGGCATCGGCGTCTGCGCTGGCGGCGTCTGGCTGCAGCGCCTCGAATGCGGCCTGGGCGAATGCGTCGATGGCATCGGGAACCAGAACCTGCGCCTGGTCGATGAGGTAGCGGTGCTTGCCGCCTGTCACCCGCCATACGAGGGCACGGTCACGCGAGTCGAACTCCTCTACGCCGCGCACGGTCTCGATCACTTCCGGCCCGGACAGCGACAGTCGCCCTTCCTCGGACATGATCACCGTGGTGCAGCAGCGGGCGACGATGCCCATGCCGCCGAAGGCGCCGTTGCCGCTGCCGATGAGGGCCACCACCGGCACGCCGGTGGCGCGCGCGTCCAGGGTCGCGCGCATGATCTCGGAGATGGCGATCAGGCCCGCATTGGCTTCATGCAGGCGCACGCCGCCGGTGTCGAGCAGCAGCAGCACACCGTCGGGCCTGTGTTGCGCGGCCCGGCGCAGCAGGCCGGTCAGCTTGGCGCCATGCACTTCGCCGACACCGCCCCCCATGAATTCGCCCTGCTGTGCAGCAATCAGCACACGCCTGCCACGCAGCGAGGCCGCACCGACCACGATGCCATCGTCGAACGCGGCGGGTTGATCCAGCTGTGCCAGGTGCGGGCTCATGGCGCGCCGGGCCGGCCCGAGATACTCGGTGAACGATCCGGCATCGACCAGCCCGGCGATACGGGCACGGGCATCGGCCTCGTGGTAGCTGCGTCGTGGCATCGGATTCATCGCGGTTCTCCGGCGAGCAGTGTCTCCACCGCCTGGTCCAGGCGCAGGCTGACCACCGCTGGGGTGGCACCGGCATCGTTGATCGATACGCGCACGTCGCGCAGCGGATGCCGCCGGGCGAAATCACCGATGACCGCCTGCCAGATGGTGCCGAAGCCCTGCGCGGCGGTGACGACATGTACGGTCATTGCGCCGTCCTGCGCGGCAGGTTCCAGCAGGACTTCCAGATTGCCGGACGCCAGCACGCCCACCAGCACCGCGTCGTGCGGGAACCGCACCGGGGTTCTTCCGTCGAATCGATAGTCGAGGGTTTCCATCGCGTGCCCCTTACCAGTTGCGGAAGCGCTTGGGCGGGTCGTAGAGACCGCCGGACCAGCGCACCAGGTCTTTCACCGAGCGCGCGGCCAGCAGGTCACGACTGGCGTCGCGCACCGAAATGCCAAGATCTTCCGGTCGCCGGATCACGCCCCGGTCGCGCAGGTTCTCCACCATCGCGCGATCGCGGCCCAGACCGACCGTGGTGTAACCGGCCACGCCGCGGATCGCCTGTTCGCGCTCCTCCGCGGTGCGGCACAGCAGCAGGTTGGCGATGCCTTCCTCGGTCAGCACATGGCTCACGTCATCGCCGTAGATCATCACCGGTGGCAGTGGCATGCCAGCGCGTTCGGCCAGCGCCCACGCATCGAGGCGGTCAACGAACGCGGGTGCCATGTGTTCGCGGAAGGTCTCCACCATCTGTACCACCAGCTTGCGCCCGCGTGGCATCTCGCCCGGGCGTGCGGCCTGCTGGCCGGCCTTGATCCAGGCGTCGCTGGCATGACGGCGGCCGCGCGCATCCGAGCCCATGTTCGGCGCGCCACCGAAGCCGGCGATGCGGTCGCGGGTGGCGGTGGAGCTGTTGCCCTGCAGGTCGACCTGCAGCGTCGAGCCGATGAACATGTCGCACGCATACAGGCCGGCGGTCTGCGAGAACGCGCGGTTGGAGCGCATCGAGCCATCGGCGCCGGTGAAGAACACATCACCGCGCGCGGCGATGTACTTCTCCATGCCCAGTTCCGAACCGAACGAGTGCACGGACTTCACGAAACCCGACTCGATCGCGGGAATCAGCGCCGGATGCGGATTGAGCGCCCAGTGCTGGCAGATCTTGCCCTTCAGGCCCAGCGATTCGGCATAGGTCGGCAGCAGCAGTTCGATCGCGGCCGTGTCGAAGCCGATGCCGTGATTGAGCCGGTTCACACCGTATTCGGCGTAGATGCCCTTGATCGCCATCATCGCCATCAGCACCTGGATCTCGGAGATCTGTGCCGGGTCGCGGGTGAACAGGGGTTCGATGTGGTTCGGGCGCGGTGCCTGCACGACGAAGTTGACCCAGTCGGCGGGGATATCGACGCGGGGGAGGGTGTCGACGATCTCGTTGACCTGGGCGATGACGATGCCGCCACGGAAGGCGGTCGCCTCGACGATCACCGGCGTGTCTTCGGTGTTCGGCCCGGTGTAGAGGTTGCCGTCGCGGTCGGCGGCCTGCGCTGCGACCAGGGCCACGCGCGGCGTGAGGTCGATGAAGTAGCGGCCGAACAGTTCCAGGTAGGTGTGGATGGCCCCGATCTGGATCCGCCCTTCGGCCACCAGGTTGGCCAGTCGCACCGATTGCGGGCCTGAGAAGGAAAAGTCCAGCTTCGAGGCAATGCCCCGCTCGAACACGTCCAGATGCGAGGGCAGCGACAGCACCGACTGCACCATGTGCAGATCATGCACGCGGGCGGGGTCCAGCCCGGCAAGGCATTCGGCCAGGAAGTCGGCCTGCTTCTGGTTGTTGCCCTCGAGGCAGACCTTGTCGCCGGGTTCAAGCAGGGCGTGCAGCAGCTCGCCCACATCGTTGGCGGCCACTGCACGGCCTCTGCTCCAGGGCGCAGCCCGCTGCAGACGTGCCTGGCGGCTGCGTTCCAGCGTGTCCCAGCTCGGGTTCATCGACCGGCTTCCGATTGGCGTTGAGATAATTACGCCATAATTACGGAAGGCGACGCAACCTGCAGCGCAGCAAAAAGAAGGGCCCGCCAATGGCGGGCCCATTCAGGTTGCAGGCTTTCAGCCGGTCGTTCTCAGAACTTCCAGCGCAGGCTGGCGGCGACGAAGCGCGGTTCGCCGTAGTTGTTGTAGTCCAGGTTCGCCCAGTAGGTCTTGTCCAGCGCGTTGCGCACGCTCAGCGTTGCCGTCCAGTTGTCGCTGATGCGGTAGTTGGCGTTGAACTGCACGAGCGTGTAGGCCGGCTGGTTCACGGTTACCGTGCCGCCCAGCGGGTAGGGGATGTTGTAGCCCTGCACCTTGCTCTGCCATTGCACGCCGGCGCCCAGGCTCAGGCGTTCCAGTGCACCGCGCAGGCGCACCTGCGTGTTGAGCTGCAGCAGGTCTTCGGGCGGGTTGGCGTACAGCAGGTCGGTGGCGGCGCGGGTCACTTTGACATGGGTGAAGCCGGCGTTGACCGTCCAGCCCGGCAGGATCTCGCCGTTGACGTCCATTTCCCAGCCACGCGACTTGGTGCCGTTGACGCCGATGTAGGCCGAGGTGCCATCGCTGAGCGAGCCTTCCGGCACTCCCATGTCGCGCACGGCATAGTTGTCCTGCTTGGCCTCGAACACAGCGGCGTTGGCGGTCAGTCGCCCATCGAACCACTGCGTCTTGATGCCCGCTTCCAGATTCGAGCCCTGCACCGGCGCCAGCAGGTTCTCGTTGCGGTCCTTGAAGTTCTGCGGGTTGAAGATCTCGGTGTAGCTGGCATAGACCGAGAACTGCGGCGTGACGTCGTAGACCAGTCCCACGTACGGGGTCACTTCATCACTGACCTTGTAGGCCCCGCTGGTCCCGGTATACGCACCGGCCACGCTGTAGGAGCGGCTGAGGGTTTCCCAGCGGCTCAGGCGCGCACCCGCGATCAACGACAGCGGATCGGCCAGGCGCAGGCGCGCGGCCAGGTAGACGCCGCTCTGCGTGGTCTTCTGCACGCGGCGCGCGCCGGTACGGGTGTAGGTCACCTCGGGGATGTCGCCGTTCCAGTCGTACACGTTGGGGATGTAGTAGCAGCGTTCGCGGCCGCAGGTGGCCCAGTCGCGCGGGTAGTTCAGGGCAACGGTGTGGGTGGTGCCTTCCAGATCGGACCACTGGGCACCCAGGGTGACGTCATGCTCGCGGCCGAACAGCGGGAACGTGCCGGTCAGGTAGGCATCGATGTTGCGGCGGGTGTCCTCGGAGTCGCCAGCGGCAGTGCGCAGGTAGATGCCCGCACCGGTGGCCGGATCGGGATTGCCGGTGCCGTACAGGCGCATGTTCTGCACATTGCCACGGGTGTGGGCGGTGTTGATCTTCAGCAGCCAGTCCTCGCCGAAACGCTGCTCCAGGTTGGCGAACACCGTGCTGGTCTCGCGCTGCCAGTAGCTCCATTTCGGTGCCAGGTTGGTCGAGCGCGGCAGGTGCGCGAAGTCGCCGCGGCTGTCGAAGAACGGCACGGTACCCCAGGTCGAACCGACCGGGTTGTTGTCCTGTGTCTGGTAGCCGAGGGTGACCGTGGTGCTGTCGGTCAGGTCGCCCTCCAGCACCGCCATGCCGGCCATCTTGTTCTCCTTGTAGCGGTCGTAATAGAAATCACGATCGGTATAGGCGGCGACCACGCGGCTGCGGAACCGGCCATCTGCGGTCAGCGGCGCGGTGACGTCGGCCTCCATGCGCCGGTAGTCCCAGCTGCCGGCGCTCACCGAGAACGAGGCGTCGAAGTCCTTGCCGGGGCGCTTGCGCAGCAGGTTGACCGTGGCCGAAGGCACCCCCGCGCCGCTGAGCAGGCCGTTGGCACCGCGGATCACTTCGATGCGGTCATAGAAGGCGGTGTCGTATTCCTGGTTGGTGGAGCCGCTGTAGGTCGGAATGCCATCGACCTGGAAGTCCGTGATGGCAAAGCCGCGGGCGTAGTACAGCGGGCGCTGGGTGTCATAGAAGGACACGCTGACGCCGGTGACGTTGCGCAGCACGTCGTTGATGCTGAACAGCGATTCGTCCTGCAGGCGCTGCAGGCTGATGGCCGTGGCCGACTGCGGCGTTTCCTGCAGGGTGATCGGCAGGCGGGTGCTGCTTGAGGGCGGCGCAGCCTGGTCGGCGCGCACGCTGACGCGGTCCAGGGTCTTGGCATCGGCTGCGGCATCGCCGGCGGCGAATGCTGACGGTGTCGACAGGGCCAGGGATGCGAGCAGCGCGGCCGGCAGCAGCGCGCGACGGAGCGGGCGGGTAGGGGAGTGCAGGGACATCTTGGTGGGCTCGATGCGGGAGAGTCGGAAGGGCGGCAACAGCCGGGCGGTACCCGGGGCGGCGGCTTCGGGCTGGGTCAGGTCCGTCTGGTGAGCGCGGGCGGTCCGCGCGAGGCGCAAATGTAAATCGTTCTTAACAACATTACAATTCGCCCGGGCTGGTCGATGCCTGGGACACGCACCGCGAGCCCCGGCGAAGCCGAGCTCCCTGTATGCGAACGGCCACCCGAAGGTGGCCGTCCGTAGGTGTCATCGAAGACCCGGGCTCAGAGCGCCTGCAGTTCCTCGTTGGCGTTGCGCTTTTCCTTGCCCGGCGTCGGCGTCGGCGTCGGCGGTGTGGCCGGTGCAGCCGTGGCATCGGCCGGCACTTCCAGGTAGGGCAGCTTCAGGGTCTGGCTGGTCATCGAACGAATCTCGTTGACCAGTGCCGCACTGTCGTTGAGCTTGCGCCCGTAGGAGGGCACGATCTCACGCAGGCGGGCTTCCCAGCCGGCCTTCATCTGCTCGGGGAAGGCCTTGGCCATCAGATCCAGCATGATCGGCGGCGACGTCGAGGCACCGGGCGAAGCGCCCAGCAGCGCAGCGATGGTGTGGTCCTTGTCGGTCACGATCTCGGTACCGAACTGCAGCACCGCACCCTTCAACGGGTCGCGCTTGATGATCTGCACGCGCTGGCCGGCGGTGACCAGCTTCCAGTCGCCCGGCTTGGCATTGGGGAGGTACTTGACCAGTTCGGCCTGGCGGTCGGCATCATTCAGCCGCGCCTGGCTCATCAGGTACTGCACCAGGTCCAGGTTGTCCTTGCCCACTTCCAGCATCGGCGCAACGTTGTTGTGGGTCACCGACGAGTACAGGTCCCACCACGAGCCGTGCTTGAGGAACTTGGTGCTGTACAGCGCGAACGGTCCGAACAGGACCACCGGCTTGCCGTCCAGCTTGCGCGCATCCAGGTGCGGCACCGACATCGGCGGCGAACCGGTCTCGGCCATGCCATAGGCCTTGACGCCATGGCGCGAGGTCACGTCCTGGCCCTGGAAGGCGAGGAACTGGCCGCCCACCGGGAAGCCGGCGTAGTCCTTCGACTCGGGAATGCCTGACATCTGCAGCAGCTTCAGCGCGGCGCCGCCGGCACCGATGAACACGAAGCGGGCGTGGGTGGTGCTCTCGGTGCCGGCCTTGAGGTCCTTCACCGTGACGTTCCAGCTCTTGTCCGCGTTCTGCCGCAGTGCCGAGACTTCGTGGTTCAGGTGCAGGCTGAAGTTCGGACTGCGCTGCAGGCCGGCGGTCAACTGGCGGGTGATCACGCCGAAGTTGACGTCGGTACCCAGTGGCATCCAGGTCGCAGCGACCTTCTGCTTCGGATCGCGGCCTTCCATCATCAGCGGAGCCCACTGCCGGATCTGTGCCGGGTCTTCCGAGTACTGCATGCCGTAGAACAGCGGGTTCTTCACCAGCGCCTGCTGGCGCTTATGCAGGTAGGCGATGTTGTCATCGCCCCAGACGAAGCTCATGTGCGGCGTGGGGTTGATGAAGTCGCTGGGCTCGCTGAGCCGGCCTTCCTTCACCTGGTGCGACCAGAACTGGCGCGAGACCTCGAACGATTCGGCGATGCCGACCGCACGCTTGGTCTCGATGCTGCCGTCGGGCAGTTCCGGGGTGTAGTTCAGCTCGGCGAATGCCGAGTGGCCGGTGCCGGCGTTGTTCCAGCCGTCGGAGCTTTCGCCGGCGACGCCGTCGAGGCGTTCATAGACCTGGATGTTCCAGTCCGGCTGCAGTTCCTGCAGGTAGGTGGCCAGGGTGATGCTCATGATGCCGGCGCCGACCAGCACAACGTCGACAGGCTTGTCGTTGCTGGCGGCGGGTACGGAGCGCTGGGTCAGCGGCCAGTACAGGAACACGGCGGCAGCCAGCAGGAACAGCACGAGCAGGGCGAGCAGGGCCTTGCCAAATTTCTTCATGGGGGCGGGATCGTTGGCGGAGGGGAGGAGATCAGGATGCGCGCTGGGCAGGGGAAGGGCGTGAAGAAACAACGCCTTGCAGCATCCTTGCAGAGGATTCTACCCGGAACGGGTCCGGTTTTTGTGCAATGCATCATCCTGCTGGCGGTCGCTCCGGGGTAGACTTGTCGGCTGATTCCAGAACGACCACCGGCCACGGAGGGGCCGCGCAACGATGTCACGGATGCTGATCGTGGTGGGTGACGCCCTGCAGACGGGCGGTTCGGTCCTTACAGGTTCCCCGCATACCGATATCGAAGGGCGCGCCGTGGCGCGTGTCGGCGACCGTGTCATCTGTGCACGCCATGGTCCGGGTTCGATCGTTTCCGGCGATGCCACCCTGGTCATCGATGGCCAGCCGGTCGCCCGCGACGGCGACAGGGCCAGCTGCGGTTGCGCACTGGTATCGGGCAAGCAGCAGCGCGCCCACGTGGTGGCCGGCGGTGGAGGGCGCGCCGGTGCAGGCGCCGGAGTGGCGGCGATCGCAGCGATCGTCGCGCCGTTGTTGAAGCCGACCCTGCAGACACCCCCCTTCGCAGCGCCCGGCACCGCCGTGCGCGACGAGGACGCGCCGCAGTGCTGGGTGGCGGACCATGATGCGCAGATCGACCGTGACGTGGACGGGCGCTACTACGAAGCCTATGACGTCAATGGCGACAAGCATGACTATCCTTTCCAGGTCAGCTACCGCATCGATGTTCCGCTGCAGGCCCAGGGCGAGGTGGTGGTGTCGATCAAGGTGCAGGTGATGCCCAAGCCCGGCGTCACCGCTGCCGAGGTGGCGGCGGTCAAGGCGTGCATGGAGCGCGGCATCGATCAGTTCTGGAACGGCCGGTTCACGCTGGACGTCCATGATCCCGCGTGCGGCACCCGCAGCTTCCCGATCCGCTACGAGGTGCGGTGGGTGCAGGGCGGCAGCGACTACAGGCTGATCGTTCATCGCACCTATGACCGGGAGCAGGTGGAATTCCCGGATATCGATGTCTCCGTGTCGACCACGGCCTGGACCTTCGCCCACGAGTTCGCCCACACCCTGGGCGTGCCGGACGAGTATTCGTACAACGACCCGGACGAAGAGACCGTGCGTTACGTCCAGCCCGATGGCACTCTGGATCCGGAGGTGCTGGTTGCCGTTCCGGATTCCCGTGAGCTGACCGATCCGGCGGCGACCATCATGAATTCCGTGGACTGCGCGGTGACCCGGCCGCGTCATGCCTGGAACATCGCGCGGGAAGTACGTGAACTGCTGAGCCGGGAAATCGGCCGGGAGATAACATGCACCGTCAAGTGATTTCGTTGATTGCCACTTTTGCCGCTGCCGCAGCGCTGCCGGCCCACAGCAAGGAGCTTCCTCCCATGATCGAACTTCATGCGCGCTGCGTGGACGATGCCCAGTGCCGTTTCCGCGGTGACACCCTCAACGTCGAACTGGAACTGCGCAACAGCGGCAGCGAGCCTGTGTCGCTGCCGCTGGAGTACATCCGCAGCCGTGGCCCGTCGGTCAGGGTGAAGGACAACCACTCCGAGAAGACCACGGCGTTGCGCAGCGGCATGGCCTCGGCCGCGCTGCGGCAGCAGACGCAGGAGCTGCGCGCGGGCCAGTCCCTGCGCATCGGTTTCCCGATCAAGCCGCAGGAGCTGACACGCTTCGCCCTGCGCCCGATGGATGTGACCCTGCAGTTCTCGATCAATCTGACACCCGGTTCCACCGGCGCCGAGGCGCAGGTGGTCCAGGCGCAGCTGCACGTGGTCGACGCCGACTGACCGCAGCGGCCGGCACTCCGCTTGGGGTCAACGCAGTTCGAGAATCTCGTCGCCGGTTTCGTCGATCTCGCCCGTCGGGCACCAGCCGAGATGGCGGTAGAAGCCATGCGAGCGCGAGCGCGGGTCGGCCGAGCACGCAAGGAACAGCCGGTGGTGACCGGCATCCCGGGCCAGGCTGACCACATCCTGCAGCAGACGTCGGCCGATGCCCAGATTCTCGTACTCCGGCAGCAGGGCCAGAACCAGCACCTCGCCGCTTTCGCGGTCGGCAAACCCGTAGCCGGCCATGCGCTCGCCGTCGCAGGCGATGCGTCCGATGAAATCGCCGTTGCAGATGCCTTCGGCCCAGCTCTGCGTCGTGATGCCCAGCTCGGCCAGCTGCGCTGCACTGAAGGCATTCTCGCGGGTACGCCCGCGCAGGTCGATGCAGGCGGCGGCATCGTCGGGGTGGGCATCGCGGTAACGGATGGTCATGGCACCTCCTTGTGACCGGGCGCTGAAGGAACTGCCCGTCTCGTTCAATCGTTGCCGATTGTGAAGTATTCGGCGGTGAAATAGCCGATCTGGTAGAGCAGGGTGGCCGCGGCCAGTCGCAGCTGTGCCCGGCCGGAGTGCAGTTTCCAGCCCAGCAGGACCACCAGCAGCATCAGCAGGGTGTGGACCGGATACGCCGCGCCCAGCAGATGCCACCGGCTTGTGCCCTTGATCGCGGTGTCCACCAGATCCAGCAACGTCAGCGCGCCGATCACGCCGAATATCCAGCGTCGGCGCTGCATCAGGTAATTGCCGTAGCTGCCGTAGTCGCGCAGGTCATCCGGGAACAACAGGGCGCAGAGCAGGAACCAGGTCGCGCAGTAGCAGATCACGAACAGATAGGTCTCGAACGTCCAGCGGTGGACTTCGATCAGGCGGAACTCCCACCACCAGAAGGTGACCAGCGACACCAGCGTCCATGCCACCCAGCACAGATGGAGTGCCGAGCAGCCGCGTCGCTGCGGATGCTCGATGATCTGCGCAATCCCTTTCAGCAGGGTCGTGATCGACAGGCCCAGGATGATGCCCATCACTACGCGGATATGCAGGAACAGCGGATCGGTCTGCATCGGCCCGTCCTGTCATCGGATTCCGCACAGTAGAGGCATGCCCGCTGTGGAGGGGATGCATATGGCGTCAGCGCCTGCGCCGCACCAGCGTCGAGGACGCCTCCAGCACCGCGCGGGTCAGCAGGGCCATGGTCTGTACATCGCCCTTCCAGTGCTGCCAGTACAGCGGCACGTCCTCCCACGCGCGCTGTCGCACGTAGACCAGGCGGCCGGCATCCAGGTGCCGCTTGACCAGCGGCAGGGGGTTCATGGTCCAGCCCATGCCGCCCAGGTTGGCCTGCACGAAGGCACGGGTGGAGGGAATCCACCAGGTCGGCGCGGTGCTGGGCAGGTCATCGCCGGCCATGCGCCGGGCAAAGCGCGACTGCATTTCGTCCTTGCGGTTGAACACCAGTACCGGTGCCTGCGCCAGCGCCTGCGCGGTCACGCCCTTGGCGAAGTGCCGTTCGCGGAACTCCGGCGTGCAGGTGGCCGCGTAACGGATGCTGCCGAGTGCATGGATCTGGCAGCCCTGCACCGGCTCGTCCAGGGTGGTCACCGCGCCGAGCACCGTGCCTTGCCGCAGCAGCTCCACGGTGTGGTCCTGGTCTTCCACGCGCAGGTCGAGCGTGGTGCCGGTACCCAGTGCGAACTGCTGCGCCGCCTGCGGAAACCAGGTTTCCAGGCTGTCGTGGTTCACCGCCACCGGAATGCTGGCCTGGGGCAGATCCTCATCGGCCAGGCCCATCCGGTGCAGGGCGTCATGCTCGAGCAGGGCCGTCTGCTCGGCCAGCTGCACCAGCACCTGGCCTTCGGCGGTGGCAGTGGCGGGGGCGCCACGCTTCACCAGAAGGCGTCCGACACGATCCTCCAACGCCTTGACCCGCTGCGAGATGGCCGAGGGGGTGACATTGAGCGACTGCGCCGCGCGATCAAAGCTGCCTTCGCGGATCACGGCGGCGAGCGCGCGCAGCTGGGCATGGTCGATGCGCATGGTATTAAGTTCCGCTAATGTTGGTTTAGGAAGTTTAGCTCGTCTTTTCTATGTTGCGGCGCGACAATGGCGCCCGTACCCGGTGCTGTCCGCCTTCGCGAGGCACCCTCCCCCCAGCAAGACAAGGCAGTGAATCCCATGTTTTCGGTCATCTCCGCCGGCACCGGCCTCGGTGCCTGGTTCTCTGGTGCAGCCACCGGTATCGGCCTGTTCGCCGTGGTCGGTGCCCAGAGCGCCTTCATCCTGCGTCAGGGCATCCTGCGCAAGCACATCGTGCCGGTGGTCGCCACCTGCGCGGCCATCGATGCGTTCTTCATCTTCGCCAGCGTGGCCGGCCTGCGCACGTTGACCTCGGCGCTGCCGTGGCTGACCTCGGCCGTGCTGTGGACCGGCGTGGCTTTCCTGGCCTGGTACGCGATGAAGTCGGCGCGCCGCGCCATTGCCGGTGGCGGTGGCATGGGTGAAGCCGACAGCGACGACGGCAGCCGCCGCGCGGTGCTGATGGCGGCGGTCGGCTTTTCGCTGATCAACCCGCACTTCTGGCTGGACATGATGGTCATCGGCTCCATTGCCGAGAACTTCGGCCACGCACGCATGGCCTTCGCGGCCGGCGTGGTCACCGCGAGCTGCCTGTGGCTGACCGCGCAGGGTCTCGGTGCGCGCCTGCTGGCGCCGCTGTTCACCAAGCCCAGCACCTGGCGTGTGCTTGACGGCACCATCGCGGTGATCCTCAGCATCCTGGCCCTCACCCTGGCGGTGCGCGGGGTCCACTGACCCGGCGCACGCCCCCGAACCCACGTCCTGACTCTCTCTCCAAGGCAGTGGCAACGACGGCACCGGCAACGGTGCCGTCGTCTTTTCCGGCTCTGGCGGGACAGACGGCGCCTGCCTAGAATCCGTGTACAGGACAAGGTGTCCATCGGAGCAGGGGGAAGGATGCGCAGGACGATGTTGACGGCCGCACTGGTCGTCGTGGGTAGCGTTGCCGCGGGCAGCGCATGGGCGGTGGATCTGACGCAGTTCCTGCGCCAGGAGACCTTCACCGACATCAAGATATCGCCGGGGGGCGAGTATGTCGCTGCCACCGTGCCGATGGAGGACAGCACCGCGATCGCGGTGATGCGGCTGGCCGACAAGCAGCTCGTGGGCAGCTTCCGCCCGCCGCAGAAGAATCACGCCTACGAATTCGACTGGGTCAGCAACGAACGGCTGTTGATCGGCCTGGCCGAGAAGTGGGGCGCGCTGGATAAGCCCAATCCCACCGGCGAGCTCTACGCCATCGATGCCAACGGCAATCGCGGCGAGCTGCTGGTCGGTTACCGCGTCGAAAGCAAGGGCCCGGGTACCCGCATCCAGCCGAAGAAAGTCGAGGCGGTCGCGGCGTTCCTGGCCGATGATCTGCCCGGCGACGAACGCAACGTGCTGGTGACGGTATGGCCGTTCGCGGAGGATCCGTTCACCCGCGTCGAACGCATGGACGTGGCCAGCGGCAGGCGCGTGCGCATGGCCTCCTCGCCGGTGCGGCGCGGTGAGTTCACCACCGATGGCCAGGGCGAAGTCCGGTTCGTCCACGGGTCCGGCAGCGACAATGTCAACAAGCTGTACTACCGCGAGCGATCGGGCGACAGCTGGAAGATGATCAACGATGAGGCAGTGAGCAAGCGCATCGAGACCGCGATCGGCTTCTCCGCGGATGGCAGCCTGGCGTACCTGCAGGCCGAGCAGACGCAGGGGCCGGATGCCATCGTCAGCTGGAATCCGCAGACCGGTGAGCGCGCTGTCGTGCTGCGCGACGAGGTGGTCGATCCGTACCGCATCATCCACCGGCCCGGCACCCATGTGCCGGTGGGCGCCCTGTACATGGGCGACACACCGCGGACCCGGTTCTTCGACGAGAAGTCGCCGGAGGCGCGCCTGTACCGCAGCCTGGAGGCGGCCTTCGGGGGGCCGGTCTACATCACGTCCAGTACCCGGGATGGCCGCGTGGTGCTGGTGGAGACCTGGTCAGGCACCAATCCCGGCGACTTCTATGTGTACGACACGGAGGCCCGCAAGGCTGATCACCTGATCAGCCGCAGCGACTGGATCGACATCGATCGCAGTGCAACGGTGCGTCCGGTGGCACTCAAGGCGCGCGACGGCCTGCCGCTGCACGGCTTCCTCACCGTGCCCTCCGGCAGCGACGGACGCAACCTGCCGATGGTGGTGATGCCGCACGGTGGACCGTTCCACGTGTTCGACAATGGCCAGTACGACCGCGAGACGCAGATATTGGCCGCCGCCGGCTACGCCGTACTGCAGGTCAACTTCCGTGGCTCGGGGAACTATGGCCGCGCGCATGCCCAGGCCGGCGCCCAGCAATGGGGCGCCGCGATGCAGGATGACGTCACCGACGCCACCCGCTGGGCGATCGCGCAGGGGATCGCCGATGCCAGACGCATCTGCATCTACGGTGCCAGTTACGGGGCCTACGCCGCGATGATGGGCGCTGCCCGCGAACAGGGGCTGTACCAGTGCGCGGCCGGCTATGTCGGCGTGTACGACCTGCCGCTGATGTTTGCCCGCGGCGATGTGCAGGAGCGCGACTCGGGCGTGACCTTCCTGCGCGAATGGCTGGGTGATCCGGCCAAGCTGGGCGCGGTTTCGCCGGTGAACCTGGCCACGCAGATCAAGGTGCCGGTGTTCCTCGCGGCCGGTGGCGAAGACAAGCGTGCGCCGATCCAGCACACCGAGCGCATGGAAGCGGCACTGAAGCGTGCCGGGACGCCGGTGGAAAGCCTGTACTACAAGACCGAGGGGCACGGCTTCTACACCCTGGCCCATCGCACCGAGTACTACGACAAGCTGCTCGCATTCCTGTCGCGCAGCCTGGGAGGCAAGACCGCCCAGGCATCGGCGCCGGCAGGGAAGGGCAAGGCGCCGTAAACGCAGAGTGGCGGCGGATCCACGATCCGCCGCCGCGCAGTGCAGTTACCTGACCCCGTGCATCATCCGCTTCAGCAGCGGCGCGGCGATGAAGGCCAGCAGGGCGCAGCCCAGGCCGATCCACATCAGCAGCCAGAACAGGTGCGCATACGCACCGGCCGCCGCCGCCATGTCCAGCGTGCCGCCTTCGGGCACGTCGATGGCCGCCAGCTTGCCGAACAGCGCGGCAAGCGTCTCGGAGAACGCTGTGGCCAGGAACCAGGTGCCCATCATCAGGCTCATCACCCGCGGCACGGCCAGCTGCGTTACGGCCGACAGGCCCACCGGCGACAGGCACATCTCACCACTGGCCAACAGGAAGTAGGCCAGGACCAGCCACCACACGCTGGCCATCTCGCCGGTGGCGCCGACCTGCTGTGCGGCCAATGCGAGCGGGACGAACGAGAGCGCGCCGATCACCAGGCCCCAGGCGGATTTGACTGGCTTGCCCGGCTCCCAGCCGCGACGGTCCATCCAGGTCCAGAGGGCGGCGAAGGCCGGCGCCAGCAGCACCAGGAACAGTCCGCCCAGATAGGTCAGGGAGCCGGCGGTCTGCGGAATCACCAGGCAGTCGCGCACCAGCAGGACCAGCATCAGCGCGACGATGGCAATGAAGAACCGGCGTGGCGCGGCCGAACCCGGCCGACGCTCGGTCAGGCGCGCGCTGACCACGAAGCCCAGCGGCGCCAGCAGCAACGACAGGATCGACCAGGGCAGCGGCGTGCCGTCGGTGATCACCAGCGAGGGAACGATGTCCTTGGTCAGCAGGCGATCGGTGAACGTCACCCACGAGCCATAGGACTGCTCGTACAGGGTGAAGAACACCAGCGCCAGGAAAATCAGCACCATCAGTGCGATCATCTGCTGGCGCTGCACCGGCGTGCACTGGCTGCCGGTGAACCAGGCGAACCAGACCAGCACGCCCCCCAGCACCACCAGCATCAGCATCAACGCCAGGCTGATTTCGCCGCCCAGAGCGAACGCACCGTTACCGGCGGCCCACATCAGCCACGCCAGTGGCAGCACCGCGAGCACCGCGCACAGATAGATCAGCCATTCACGCGGCAGGCCCAGCACCCGCTGTTTCAGCGCGGCCGGCTGTGGCGGCTCGGCATGCCCGTGCAGGTACTGCTGCCCCCACAGGAACATCGCCAGCCCGGCCAGCATGCCGATGCCCGCCGCGCCGAAGCCATACTTCCAGCCATAGGCCTCGCCGAGGAAGCCGCACACCAGCGACGAGAACAGCGCCCCGAGGTTGATGCCGGCATAGAACAGCGAGAAGCCCGAGTCGCGGCGCGGGTCGTCCTTGGCGTACAGCTTGCCGACGATGGTGGAGATGTTCGGCTTGAGGAAGCCCACGCCCATGATGATCAGCGCCAGCGACAGATAGGTCACCGCCAGCGCCGAGGTGTCGCGCACCACTTCACCGTTGACCCGGTATGCCGCGTGGCCTTCGAAGGCCATGCCGAGATGGCCCAGCACCAGCAGGATGCCGCCGAACAGCACTGCACGGCGCATGCCCAGCCAGCGGTCGGCCAGCATGCCGCCGAACACCGGGATGCAGTACACCAGGCCACCGTAGGCGCCAAGCAGGTCCAGTCCGGCCTTGTCGCCGAACAGGTGGTACTTGGTCAGGTACAGCAGCAGCAGCGCCTTCATGCCATAGAAGGAGAAGCGCTCCCACATTTCGGTGAAGAAGCAGACGTAGACGCCCTTGGGGTGGCCAAGGAAGTCGTCGGAAGCGGGAGCGGCAACGGTCATCGACGGCGGGCACTGCGGAAAGGGCGCGATTATAGGCCCGCCGCCACGCCCGTGGCGGGCAGCATCAGGCCGCGCCCGGCGAGCGGGGTCACAGGTATCGCAGCCAGCCCAGGTCGCGCCGACGCGCCTTGAACCGCGCGAATGCCCGCGTCGGCGGGTACAGCACCACCGCCAACGCACAGGCCACCAGGATCAGGCCGGCGACCGAATCGAGAGCGTACAGGCTGCCGTGGGTCGGCCCCCAGAACCCGAGCGCCGCCAGATACAGCAGCTTCAGCAGATACAGATGCAGCAGGTAGAAGAACATCGGTGCCGCGCCGATGTCTGCCAGCGGCCTCAACGCCCGTGCCATCGCAGGCCACTCAAACAGGCGCAGCCACAGCAGGCCAACGCCCAGGGTCAGCAACAGGAACTGCAGTGATGGCGGATACTTGGTCACGTTCAACACGCTCATCCAGGTGCGCAGCGCGCCCTGCTGGAACTGCCAGGGCGTATCGCCATAGCCGTTGCCGAACCGCAGCAGGGCGAACATGCCCAGCGCTGCCAGCCCAGCCCACACCAGCCAGCGGTGACGCTGCGCTGGCATGCGGTCCGCCGCGAACCAGGGCCCCATCAGATAGCCGAGCGCGATCACCCCGATCCACGGCAGCACCGGATAGGACGTGCGCAGCCGGAGTGCACCGGCCTCGATCCAGTCCCGCTGGTGCAGCACCTTCCACAGCACCGGCAGCACACCGTCGCCTGCCACGCGCACGCCGTCGAGCAGGTTGTGGCCGGCCAACAGCAGTACCGCCAGCGCCAGCAGCGCCGCGCGTGGCAGCCACAGCAGGCCGGCCAGCGCGACCATGCTCAGGCCGATCGCCCAGATCACCTGCAGGTATACGGTGTCCGGAGGCAGCTGGAAGGTCCAGGCGAAATTCACCAGGGTCAGTTCCAGCACCACCAGGAACAGCCCGCGTTTGAGCAGGAACGCGGCCGTGGCCCGGCGCGGATCCGCCTGGCGCTGGCCATACAGCCAGGCCGACAGGCCGGTCAGCAGCACGAACACCGGTGCGCACAGGTGGGCCAGCAGGCGGCACGCAAACAGCGCGGGGGAGACCGTGGATACGTCCATCGGGTCGCTGACCTGGTGCTGCAGGAAAAAGGTCTCGCGCACGTGGTCGAGCAGCATCAACAGCATGACGGTGCCGCGCAGCTGGTCGATGGAGGTGAGGCGGGCCGGTGGCGGAGAGGGCATGCGGACGGCGATGTCGTTCAATCGAAAAGATATAACATATCGTTTGCGGAATGCCCAGCCGGAATGTGCCGGATGCGTCTGCTGCCTGTGCCTGATCCGTGTCCTGCCTGATCCGCTGGCGCTTGTCATGCTGCGGTGTGCTGGACTTGCCGCCCCCTGAACGCTAGCGTGGCAGGGATTTTTTGCCAGCAGGGGCTCCCATGAACCACGACGCTGCGCCCAAGCAGCTCACCTTCCGCGCAGTGGCCCTGGCCATCGTGCTGGCGGTGGTGCTGTCCGCGGCCAACGCCTACCTCGGTCTGTTCGCAGGCCTGACCATCGCCACCGCGATTCCCGCCGCAGTCATTTCCATGGGCGTGCTGCGCCTGCTGGGCGGTGGCTCGATCCTCGAGAACAACATCGTGCAGACCGGCGCCTCGGCCGGTTCCTCGATCGCCGCCGGTGTCATCTTCACCATCCCCGCGCTGGTGATCATGGGCTACTGGCCGGACTTCAAGTACTGGTGGGTGCTGGGCATTGCCGGCCTGGGCGGCCTGCTGGGCGTGCTGTTCTCGGTGCCGCTGCGCCGCTCGATGATCGTCGAAGATCCGCTGCCCTTCCCGGAAGGCAAGGCGGCGGCGGAAGTGCTCAAGGCCGGTGAGAACCCGGGTCCGGGCCTGAAGATCCTGGGCCTGTCGGCGGTGATCGGCGCGTTCGTCAAGCTGGCCGCGGAAAGCGGCATGCGCCTGATTCCCGATGCCTGGGCCACCTCGGCCTACGTGGGCAGTTCCAAGGTCACCGCGTTCATCGGCACCAACCTGTCGCCGGCACTGCTGGGCGTGGGCTACATCGTCGGCCTCAACGTCGGCATCGTGGTGGTGTCTGGTTCGATCCTGACCTGGCACATCGCCATCCCGCTCTACCAGGCGTTCTTCATGAACACCGATCCGGCACTGGCCGCGTCGGTGGCCGCTGCATCCTCCACCGAGGCCGCATTCGCCATCTGGGGCGCGAAGATGCGCTACCTGGGTGTCGGCGCAATGCTGATCGGTGGCATCTGGACCCTGATTTCGCTGCGCAAGTCGCTGCTCAACGGCGTCAAGAGCGGTTTTGCCGCCGCCCGCAAGAGCGGCGGACCGGTGCTGGCGCACACCGAGCGCGACCTGCCGATGAAGTGGATGCTGGTCGCCCTGGTGGTCTTCGTGCTGCCGCTGCTGGCCCTGTACCAGGCCATCGTCGGCCAGTGGCACGTGTCGATCCCGATGACCATCATCATGATCGTCGCCGGCTTCCTGTTCGTGTCGGTCTCGGCCTACCTGGCCGGCCTGATCGGTTCGTCCAACAACCCGGTCTCGGGCATCACCATTTCCACCATCCTGTTCGCCTCGGCGGTACTGGTCGTGCTGCTGGGTGCCGATGGCCTCAAGCCGGTCGGTACCGGCGGTGCACCGCTGGGTGCGGTGGCGGCGATCATGATCGGCGCGGTGGTGTGCTGCGCTGCCGCCGTCGGTGGTGACAATCTGCAGGACCTCAAGGCCGGTTACATCGTCGGCGCTACGCCGTGGAAGCAGCAGCTGATGCTGGGCATCGGTGCGTTCTCCTGCGCGCTGATCATGGCCCCGGTGCTGAACCTGCTGGCCACCGCCTATGGCATCGGCGTGAAGACCGAGCTGCACCCGAACGCGCTGGCTGCGCCGCAGGCCAACCTGATGGCGTCGGTGGCCAAGGGCCTGTTCGGTGGCGAGCTGCCGTGGACCTTCATCGGCATCGGTGCCGTGGTCGGCGCCGTCATCATTGCCTTCGACAGCTGGCTGAAGGCGCGCAACGCGCGCTTCCGGGTGCCGGTGCTGGCGGCCGCCATCGGCATCTACCTGCCGCTGGAGCTGATGGTGCCGATCTTCCTCGGCGGCCTGATCGCTTACCTGGTCGAGCGCTTCCACAAGGTGCGTGCCGATGATGAAGAGGGCCGCGACCGCGTGCACAAGCCGGGCGTGCTGTTCGCCGCCGGCCTGATCACCGGCGAGGCGCTGATGGGCATCGCCATCGCCATTCCGATCGTGGTCAGCAGCCGCGCCGACGTGCTGGCCGTGCCGTTCCATCTGCCGGCCGCGCAGTGGATCGGCCTGGCCGTGCTGTTCCTGGTGGGCTGGCTGATCTACCGCACCGGCAAGTACGCCAAGGCGTAAGGGATGGGTCGGATCCCTCCCGGAAGGGAAGGGCTCTGACCCCACGCCGGCGGCGCCCGGGGCAGAGCCGATTCCTGCGGAATCGGATCCGACCCCGGGTCCACCCACAAACCGCGCTACGGCGCGGTTTGCTGTTTCTGGCGGCTGCCCGATCACGGCCATGACCGATGGCCTTGGCAGCCCCGGGCTGCGGGGCCTACCATCGCTTTTTTGCCGTCCTGCGGAGATCCCGATGAAACTGCGTCATGCCCTGCTGCCACTGAGCCTGCTGGCCGCTCTGCCCAGCGTCGCCGCTGCCCGTGGCCTGGAGATCCGCGACATGGTGGCCATGGATCGCGTTTCCGCGCCGGTGCTGAGCGCCGATGGCGGCACCGTGGTGTTCGCCAAGCGCAGCACCGACGCCAACCTCAAGGCCAGCACCGCCCTGTACGCACGCAACCTGCGCACGCGTGACGCGGCACCGCCGAAGCAGATCACCCCGGCCGGCTGGAACGTCAATTCCGCCTCGCTGTCGGCGGACGGCCAGACGGTGTACTTCCTCAGTGCCAAGAACGGCAGCCAGCAGCTGTACGCGCAGGCGATCAGCGGCGGCGCCCCGCGCCAGCTGACCGATTTCCCGGTGGATGTGGACAGCTACCACGTCTCGCCACAGGACGACCGCGTGCTGTTCAGCGCCGGCGTGTTCCAGGCCTGCGCGTCGGACCTGGCCTGCACCGAGAAGAAGCTGAAAGAGAAGAAGGACGCCAAGGCCAGTGGCCAGGTCTGGGATTCGATGTTCGTGCGCCATTGGGATACCTGGAACGACGGCCGTCGCAACACCCTGTTCGTCGCGCCGCTGCCGGGCGCCCAGGCCGGCCCGGTCAAGGGGGCTTCCGCGCTGAGCGCCACCCTCGATGGCGATGCGCCGTCCAAGCCATTCGGTGGCAATGATGACTTCGTGTGGTCGCCGGACGGCAGCAGCGTGGTCGCCAGCATCCGCGTGGCGGGCCGCGAGGAACCGTGGTCGACCAACTTCGACCTCTATCGCTTCGATGCTGCCGGCCGTCAGGCACCGGTGAACCTGACCGCCTCCAACCCGGCATGGGATGCGGGCCCGGTGTTCAGTGCCGATGGCAAGACGCTGTTCTACCGTGCGATGAAGCGCCCCGGCTTTGAAGCTGATCGCTTCGGCCTGATGGCGATGGATCTGGCCAGCGGCAAGAGCCGTGAGATCGCCCCGCAGTGGGATCGCTCGGCGGGTGGCATCGTGCTGTCCGCCGATGGCGCCAGCATCTATACCACCGCCGATGATCTGGGCGAGCACCCGCTGTTCCAGATCGATGTCGCCACCGGCAAGGCCACCCGCCTGATCGGCGATGGCAGCGTGACCGCCGTCGATGTGGCCGGCACCAGCGTGGCGATCACCCGCAACAGCCTGAAGAGCAACGACCAGGTACTGGTCGGCCTGCTGCCAGCCGCCGGCCAGCCGATGGGCGAGCTGCGTGCGCTGACACCGTCTGCCGGCGACGTGCTGAAGGACGTCAGTTTCGGCGATTTCGAGCAGTTCTCGTTCAAGGGCTGGAACAACGACACCGTGCACGGCTATGTGGTCAAGCCGCACAACTACCAGGAAGGCAAGTCCTACCCGGTCGCGTTCCTGATCCATGGCGGTCCGCAGGGCAGTTTCGGCAACGGCTGGAGCTACCGCTGGAATCCGCAGACCTATGCGGGCCAGGGCTACGCGGTGGTGATGATCGATTTCCACGGCTCCACCGGCTACGGTCAGGCATTCACCGATGCGATCAGCCAGCACTGGGGTGATCGTCCGCTGGAAGACCTGCAGAAGGGCTGGGACGCGGCACTGAAGAAGTATTCGTTCCTCAACGGTGACAAGGCCTGTGCTCTGGGCGCCAGCTATGGCGGCTTCATGGTCAACTGGATCGCCGGCAACTGGAACGGCCCGTTCAAGTGCCTGGTCAACCACGATGGCGTGTTCGACCAGCGCATGATGGGCTACGCCACCGAGGAGCTGTGGTTCACCGAGTGGGAGCAGGGCGGCACGCCGTACCAGAAGGCGGCGAACTACGAGAAGTTCAACCCGGTCAACCACGTGGCGGACTGGAAGAAGCCGATCCTGATCATCCATGGCCAGCAGGACTTCCGTATTCCGGTCGAGCAGGGCCTGGCGGCATTCACGGCGGCGCAGCGGCAGGGGATCGAGTCGAAGTTCCTGTACTTCCCGGACGAGAACCACTGGGTGCTCAAGCCGCACAACAGCATCCTGTGGCATGACACGGTCAACGGCTGGCTGAAGCAGCATATCGGCGAATAAGCCGGTCCGGCGCCGCCCCCCAGGGCGGCGCTCTGCTTTTTGTAGAGCCGAGCCATGCTCGGCTGCTCTGTGCCTCCTTTCCCGCCAACAGCAGCCGAGCATGGCTCGGCTCTACCCGAGCGCCCGCATGACTTCGAACGCCCTGATCCAGAACGACATCGTGGTCTTCGGCCTGATCGCCGCCACTTTGGGGGCCGTGTTCTGGACCGCCTCGCGGGAGCAGGGGCCGTGGAAGCGCTTCTACACCTTCGTGCCGGCGTTGCTGCTGTGTTATCTCATTCCTGGCATCTACAACACCGTCGGCCTGATCGACGGGCAGAACACCGCGCTGTACAACCCGGTCGCGCGTGACATCCTGCTGCCGGCGGCGCTGGTGCTGCTGACCCTGGCCGTGGACATCAAGGGCATCCTGCGGCTGGGACCGAAGCTGGTACTGATGTACCTGGGTGCCTCCGCCAGCATCATGCTCGGTGCCGTGGTCGCCTTCCTGCTGATGCGCGCGCTGCACCCGGAAACCGTTGCCGGCGACACCTGGGCCGGCATGGCCGCACTGGCCGGCAGCTGGATCGGCGGTGGCGCCAACATGCTGGCGATGCGCGAAGTATTCGACGTCAACGCCACCACCTTCGGCCAGTTCGCCGTGGTCGACGTGGGTGTCGGCTACGTCTGGATGGCGGTACTGATCTTCCTCGCCGGGCGCGCCGCGAAGATCGACGCACGCAGCGGTGCCGATACCTCGGCCATCGACGAACTGAAGGAACGCATCGCGCGCTTCCAGGCCGAACACGAGCGCATTCCCAGCCTGACTGATCTGATGCTGATCGTCGCCGTTGCGTTCGGTGGCGTCGGTCTGGCGCATGCAATCGGCGCGCCGCTGGCGGCCTGGTTCAAGGCCCATGTCGGCTGGGCATCGCAGTTCAGCCTGGATGCTCCCTTCGTCTGGGTGGTGGTGCTGTCGACCACGCTGGGCCTGGGCCTGAGTTTCACCCGCGCGCGCACGCTGGAGGGAGCGGGAGCGTCACGTCTGGGGTCGCTGCTGCTGTACTTCCTGATCGCCTGCATCGGCATGCAGATGGATCTGCTGGCATTGCTGGACCGTCCGTGGCTGTTCCTGCTCGGCCTGATCTGGATCGCCGTGCACATCGTGCTGCTGTGGTGCCTGGGCCGGTTGCTGAAGGTGCCGTTCTTCTATTTCGCCATCGGCTCGCAGTCGAACATCGGCGGTCCGGCCTCGGCGCCCGTGGTGGCCGCCGCCTTCCATCCTGCATTGGCACCGGTAGGCGTGCTGCTGGGAACAATGGGCTACGCCACCGGGACCTACCTGGCGTACATCGTCGGCATTACCCTGCGTGCGCTGGCAGGGCAGGGGTGATGGGGTCAGATCCCTTTTGCGCAGCAAAAGGGATCTGACCCCGTTTCGCGGCGCGTCACGCTACCGGCAATCCACGTTCGATCAGCCAGGCTCTCGCGTCTTCGGCGTCCTGCTCGAACCGCGCCGAGTGAAAAGAGGGGCGCCGCAGAGTTCGGCGCGTCGCCACGCGCCCGTGGTCAACCGCGCCCGCGGCCTTACGCCACTGGCAACCCGCGTTCGATCAACCACGCCTTCGCGTCTTCGGCGTCCTGCTCGAACCACGCTCTCGTCGATCCCAACCGGTACGTATACCCCCACGCATCCATGTCGGCCATCAGCCGTGCGCTGCCGACGCCGGGCAGCTGCGCGGCCAGCACGATCTGCAGGTAGCACGTGGCATCTTCCTCGGCGACCGAATCAGTGGCATCGGTATGCACCTGCGCGCGCCGCTCCGGCGGCAGCACGATCAGATGGCAGGCCTCGTGCAGCATCGAATGCACGGGCGTGTCGTCGCGCACATACACGTTGCTGGCGATGATGCCTGCTTCAGGTTCACCCCAGTAGCTGCCGGGAATCGGCTCGCCGGCGGCGACGTGGTGCAGATCGAGCCCATGCGCGGCAAGCAGGCGCTGTGCATCGGCGAAGGCGATATCGCCCACGCAGGTGATGTCCACGGCGGTTGTCGTGTCAGTCATGCGGAATCGTGCAGCCCCGCCCATGCAGGCACGGGCGGGGCAGGGGGTCAGGGCTTTTCCGGGCCTTCCGGCAGCGCCACGGAGATGTCCAGCACGTCGTGCTGGCCATCCTTGACCAGGTCGACCTTCACCGCGTCGACGTCGATGTTGACGTACTTCTTGATCACTTCCAGCAGCTCGCGCTGCAGCAGCGGCAGGTAGTCCGGACCACCGCGATGGCTGCGCTCCTGCGCGATGATGATCTGCAGGCGGTTCTTGGCGGTTTCGGCGGTGGTCTTCTTCGCTTTGAGGAAATCAAACAGGCCCATGCTTACCCTCCGAACAGCTTGCTGAAGAAGCCCTTCTTCTCCACGGTGGTGAAGCGCATCGGCCGCTCCTCGCCCAGGATGCGGCTCACCGCATCGTCATACGCCTGGCCAGCAATCGATTCGCCATCGAGGATCACCGGCTCGCCCTTGTTGGAGGCGTTCAGCACGTCACCCGATTCGGGAATCACGCCGATGGCCTTCAGACCCAGCACTTCCTCCACGTCGACGATGCTCAGCATCTCGCCGGTTTCCACGCGCGACGGGCTGTAGCGGGTCAGCAGCAGGAAGGCCGGCACGTCCTGGCCGGATTCGGCCTTGTGTGTCTTCGAATCCAGCAGGCCGATGATGCGGTCGGAGTCGCGCACCGAGGAAACTTCCGGGTTCACCACCACCACCGCGCGGTCGGCGAAGTACATCGCCAGGAAGGCACCCTTCTCGATACCGGCCGGGGAGTCGCAGATCACGAAGTCAAAGCCGTCGGCGGCCAGGTCCTTCAGCACCTTGCCCACGCCCTCCTGGGTCAGCGCGTCCTTGTCGCGGGTCTGCGAGGCAGCCAGCACGTACAGGTTGTCGAAGCGCTTGTCCTTGATCAGGGCCTGCTTGAGGGTGGCTTCGCCGTGCACGACGTTGACGAAGTCGTACACCACGCGGCGTTCGCAGCCCATGATCAGGTCGAGGTTGCGCAGGCCGACGTCGAAGTCGATCACCGCCACCTTCTTGCCGCGCCGTGCCAGGCCGCAGGCCAGGCTCGCGCTGGTAGTGGTCTTGCCGACGCCGCCCTTGCCGGAGGTGACTACGATGATTTCAGCCAAAGGACTTCTCCTGGTTCTGCATGATGTTGGGGCTGCGTCAGTCCAGCGCAGCGATCTTGACCTGGTCCTGTTCCAGCCACACCTGCACGGCCTTGCCGCGCAGGTTGTCCGGGACATCGTCCAGTACCTTGTAGTGGCCGGCAATGGCCACCAGTTCCGCATGGAAATCACGGCAGAAGATGCGTGCCGCGGTGTTGCCCTGGGCACCTGCCAGCGCGCGGCCGCGCAGGGTGCCGTAGATATGGATGCTGCCGTCGGCGATCACCTCGGCACCGGCGCCGACGGTCGCCATGACCGTCAGGTCGCAGTTCTCCGCGTACAGCTGCTGGCCGGAACGTACGTTGCCGAGCTGCATGCGGCCCGGTTGCGGTGCCGAGCCCTCGGCCACCCTGGCCACCGGAGCGGCCGGGGCCGGCTTCGGTTCAGCGCGGGCGGCGCGGCGCGGCTCCGGCGCAGGTGCAGGCGGCGGGGCCGGCTCGGTCTCGACACGCTCGTACTGGGCGCGGAACTTGGCCAGCAGCGGCAGGCCGAGCTGCTGCGAGAGCTGGTCGACCGCACTGGTGCCATAGGCCAGCGCCACCGGCAGCACGCCGGCGCTGCGCAGGCCATCGACCAGCGCCTGCGCGGTGGCCACGTCCGGTACCTGGCTGAGGCCGCCGAAGTCCAGGATCACCGCGGCACGGCCGAACAGTTTCGGGGCGCGGGTCACCCGTTCGCGCATTTCCTGCACGAGTCGTTCGACATCGAGGGTCCGCACGCGCAGGTTGGCGATGCCGACCTGGCCGATCTTCAGTTCACCTGCCTGTTCGTAATCGAAATTCACCGCCACGCT
Organism: Stenotrophomonas sp. STEN225; assembly: GCF_056756445.1. NCBI lineage: Bacteria > Pseudomonadati > Pseudomonadota > Gammaproteobacteria > Lysobacterales > Lysobacteraceae > Stenotrophomonas > Stenotrophomonas sp. STEN225. Next base: position 69,374 of record NZ_JBRRBV010000019.1, read on the forward strand.
CAGGTCCCCGTCGGCCGCTGTGCCTGCGCCGGCAGCTGCCGGTCGCGTGTCCATGCCACATCCGGCAGCTTGCCGCCGTAGGTCTCCTGTACCCACGGGTAGCTGCACAGTTCCTTGGCCAGCATGCTGGCGCGCACATCGACCTGCGGCATGGTGTTCTGGCCCAGCTCGCGGAAGCCGAAGCTGCCGTGGAACAGCAGGGCGGCATCGGCACCATGGTCGAGGAAGACTTCGCAGGTCATCTGCGGGTAGCGCAGCTCGGCGAAGCTCTGCGCATCGGCGTAGAACGCCCGGCCGACGCCACCACCGCGGCGGCGGCTGGCGACCACGATGCGGTCGATATAGAAGAACGGGGTGTCCAGCTGCTGCTTGAACCAGGCGAAGTTGCTGCTGTCGTGCTGGCTGTCGCTGCCGAAGCCGATCAGGAACCCGGCCAGGTTGCCGTCGCGCTCGGCGACGCGGAAGTACTCAGCGGTTTCATAGAACAGGCGCAGGCGTGCGGCATCCAGCGGAAGGATGGCCAGGCCAGCGTTGTTGTTCAAAGCCAGGACGGAATCGAGCTCGTGCTCGCGCACGTCGCGGATAACAATCGACATTGTGACTCCGTGGGGTAACGCGGTTGGTCCTGCAACGGACCCTGCGCACGATTATTGCATGGGTGGCTGGCGGGGGCACGCCCGTCGCCATGACTTCTGCCCGGGGGCAGGAGCGCTGGTTCAGCCTAAGATGCCTCCATGTTGGGATATCTCAGCCAAATCCGAGTCCTGCGCCTGGCCGGCCTGTTCACCTGGGTCATGGTCGGCCTGCCCGTGGTGTATTCCCAATACGAGTCGATGCTGCGGCACGGCGGCAGCGGCATCGACAGCTGGTCCCTGTGGCTGTTTGCCGCCTACCTGTTCTTCGGCGCCGGCTACTTCTGGCTGACCCGTGGCCTGCGCGACAGCAGCCAGGCCGCCTGGTACGACCGGGTGGTGCTGGTGGTACTGACCGGCTCGGCCCTGGGCGTCAGCTACCTGAGCGGTTCGGGCCTGGGCAGCATCCTGATGATGGTGGCCGCCGGGGTGATCCCGTGGATGCTGCCCGTGCGCAGTGGGGTGATCTGGTTGCTGCTCAGCCAGCTGGCGGTGCTGCCGGTCTACTATCTGATACTCGACATGCCGTTGTTCGAGGCACTCATGCAGTCGCTGCTGTATGGCGGCTTCTCCATGTTCATGTTCGTGACCAGCCTGGTCGCACGGCAGCAGACCGACGCCCGCGACGAGCAGCGCCGGCTGAATGCGGAGCTGAGGGCAACCCGCGCCCTGCTGGCCGAGAGCGCACGGGTCAACGAGCGCACCCGCATCTCGCGCGAGCTGCATGACCTGCTGGGGCATCAGTTGACCGCGCTGACCCTGAACCTGGAAGTGGCCGGCCATCTGGCCGAAGGCAAGGCGCTGGACCACGTGAAACGCTCGCACACGCTGGCCAAGCTGCTGCTGGGCAATGTGCGCGAAGTGGTCAGCCAGCTGCGCGAGACCAGCGCCATCGACCTGGCTGCCGCGCTGCGTCCGCTGACCGAGAATGTGCCCTCGCTGGACATCCAGCTGGACATCGAGGACCCCCTGAACGTGGAGGACCCGCAGCGGGCCCACGTGCTGCTGCGCTGCACCCAGGAAATCATCACCAACACGGTGCGCCACTCCGGGGCCCGCCATCTGTGGATCCGGGTGTACCGTGAGGCGCCGGACCGGGTGGTGGTCGAGGCGCGCGACGACGGTGTCGGCGCGGAAATGGTCAATGTGGGCAATGGCTTGCGCGGGATGCGCGAGCGCCTGCAACAATGCGGTGGCCAGCTGCAGGTGGAAACCCGCCCCGGCGAAGGCTTCTGCCTGCGTGCGACGGTGCCGGCAACCGTGCTGGTGGCCGCCCTTACCAAGGTTCCTGAAGGAGTGCGTTGATGATTCGCGTCTGCCTGGTCGACGACCAAACCCTGGTGCGGCAGGGAATCCGCTCGCTGCTGGCGCTGGACGACGGCATCGAGGTGGTGGCTGAGGCCGGCGACGGCCGGCAGGCGGTCGAACTGGTGCCCCAGGTCCGTCCGGATGTGGTCCTGATGGACATGCGCATGCCGGTGATGTCCGGGCTGGAGGCGCTGCAGGTCCTGTCGCGGCTGGAACAGCTGCCGCCGACCATCATCCTGACCACCTTCGACGACGACCAGCTGGTGCTGGCGGGCCTGAAGGCTGGCGCCAAGGGGTATCTGCTCAAGGACGTGACCCTGGACCAGCTGGTCGGCGCCATCCGCACCGTGGCTGACGGCGGATCGCTGGTGCAGCCGGCAGTGACCCAGCGGCTGCTGTCCGGGCTGGAACACATGCGCAATGATTTCGTCAGCCTGGACCGGCCGGACCCGCTGACCGACCGCGAGACGGAGATCCTGCGGCTGATGGCCAGCGGCTTCTCCAACAAGGAGATCGCCAATTCGCTGGGCGTGGCCGAGGGCACCATCAAGAACCATGTGTCCAACATCCTGTCCAAGCTGGGCGTGCGCGACCGTACGCGGGCCGTCCTGAAGGCGTTCGAACTGCAGCTGGTCTGACGAAAAGCCTTTTGCGGCAAAGGTTTGGCCGGCATTCCCGGGCCCCGGGACGGGCTGCCCCCTACATGCGGGGCGGCCGGATGCGCTACCCTGCCAATCCTTTGTCCATACAAATACGCAGCCGGCAGGGAAACCGGTGCGCCAATCGCGATAAACAATGCCCGCGAAGCCTGCTAGGATTGGCGCTTCGCTTCAATCAACCCGGCCGTGGGATCGGCCCCGGAGACTCCTGAATGACCCGTATTATCGAGTTCCTGATCGCCTTGGGGATCGTGGCTGGCCTGTTCGTCATCATTGGCGTATGTCTGCCGGGCGAGCGCCACATCACCGAAAGCATCGAGACCAACCGCAAGATGACGATCGTGTACGACACGGTCAGCAGCCTGCGCCGCTTCAAGGACTGGAACCCGCTGGTACTGCGCGATCCCGCCGTTGAACTGAAGCTGTCCGGCCCGGCCTCCGGCGTCGGTGCCACCCTCGACTTCTCCTCCAAGGACCTGGGCAACGGTTCCTGGAAGGTGACCGAGGCCGAAGAGAACAAGCGTGTTGTGATCGCCATCGAAGACCCGACCAAGGGTCACGACAAGGTCACCACCTTCAATCTGGAGCCGACCGGCAAGGGTGGTCGCAACGTCAAGATCACCCAGGACTACTCGGTGAAGTACGGCTTCGACCTGTTCGGTCGCTACGCCGGCCTGTATGTCAGCCGCCAGATCGGCGACGACATCAAGCTGGGCCTGTCGCGCATGGCGAACATGCTGGCCACCGTGCCGAACGTCGACTACCGCACCCCGGAAGCGCCGCTGACCGATCTGGGTATCGTGCAGGTGCCGGCCGAAGACCTGCTGGTCGTCAACGCCGGCAACGTCGACCGCGGCCAGGACACCATCACCAAGTCCATCAAGGACAACCAGGAGTGGATCAAGCGCGTGATGGAGGCCAATGGCCTTGAAGCCGCCGGTCCGTTCCGCATCATCACCACCGATTTCGGTGCCGAGAAGTACGCCTTCGACATCGCACAGCCGGTGAAGAAGAAGGGTACCGAAGGCGCCACCGGTGAGGAGCTGACCGTCAAGATCGACGGTGGTGCCCCGGTCAAGTACGTGCATGTCGCCCCGCATCGTTCGGCGCATGCGGCCTACACCGGTCACATGGCCGGCCTGGACGTGGCCCGCAACGGCCTGCGTGCATGGGCAGTGACCTCGGGCAACGAAGTCATCGACCGTCCGTACGAATCGTGGAAGGACGGCGTGGACAAGTCGTTCACCCAGGAAGGCACCTACGACATCTACTGGGCCGTCAAGTAAGCGCTGGCTGACCCATGTAGTGTTGGACACGAAAACGCGCCGCTTCCTGCGGCGCGTTTTTTTTCATCCCGCGTCCGCCGCCGGGCGGGCGCCGCGCAAGGAGCAGTCATGTTCAATCTGGAACGACGTGCGCGTAAGCCCTCGCTGCTGGCCTGCATCGGTGCGCTGTTGGCGGCCGCTTCGATCGGCCTGTCGGCCTATGCCTCGCATGGCGTGTCCGATCCGCAGGCGCAGCAGCATCTGAACATGGCGGCGCTGTATGCGTTCGCCCATGGTGCCGTGCTGGTTGCGGTGGGACGGCGCGCGCAGGGCGTGATCGCACATCTGGCGCTGTACGTGCTGCTGCTGGGCGTCGTGCTGTTCTCCGGCAGCCTGGTGGGCAGCGCGCTCTGGCAGTGGCCTACCCGGCTGGCGCCTGTGGGCGGCACCAGCCTGATGGTGGGATGGGTGCTGCTGGCGATCGACGCCCTGCGGCGGTGAGGGCAGTGCGGGGAGGGGCTCAGCCGTTGGCCGGTTTCCAGCACCAGTGCCAGGGCTCGTAGACGATCCCGTGCGGGTTGCCGCGCGGGTAGCTCAGGTGGAATCCATGCCCGCGGGCGTGCGCCTGCAGCCACGCGAACGCATCGGTACGCTCGAACGATTCCTCTGCAGGTGCATCGCCCGGGGTGCCGATATCCAGTGCGTGCCCGCTGTGGTGCTCGCTGAAGCCCGGCGCGGCGTTGACCTTCAGGATCTCCGCCACGCTCAGGCCGCGGCCGCGCTTCCGCTCGAAGATTCCCAACTGGTACGCATGGCTGCGGAAGCCGGAAATGGCATCCAGGGCAACGCCATCGCGGGCCGCGTGCAGGCGCATCCGCCGCCACCCCTGCGCCGCGTCGCGGCGCAACCACAGGGGCCGCGAAAAGCGATCGCGGCCGGCGAAATGCAGCAGGCACGGCTCGGCTTCCAGCGGCAGCCCGGTGTCATCCGCGTAACCCTGCGCATCCAGGCCAAGGTGCTGCAGGCGTTGCTGCAAGCCCGCCAGGGGCAGCCATCGCTGCTCCAGTGCCGCAGCGAAAGGGCGTGACGCGCGGGCATCCAGCAGTGCCAGCGCCTCCTCCACGCCAGGCTCGTGCGGCAGACGCGGCACCAGCGAATGAACGCCCTGCGCCAGCACGGCGGCCAGATAGCGGCCATCGCGCTTGCGCCGCAGCACCCAGCGGGCCCGCGCCAGCAGGCGTGCATCGAGGTTGCTGCGCGCGCGCAGCAGATCGGCCGGCCACAGTTCGATGGCCTCGGTGTTCAGCAGCAGCAGCGGTCGGCGATGCATGTCCGCAGCTTACTGCCGTGGCGCGGCTGCGGCCACCTTGCGCAGGGCGTCAAGCAATGCCTGTGGGCGTTCCATGCTCAGCAGCAGGGTGCTGCCGCCGCGCACCGGGATCGCCAGCGTGCGGTGACGGTCGGTGACCAGGGCAAAGCCCTTGCCGCCGCCCTGCAGCCGCATATGCCCGGAATAGAAGCCGGGCATCGAATAGCCGTTGGTCTTGAAGCGGATGCCATAGCGGCGGTCCTGCGCCAGGTCCACCACCTCGGCCTGGTCCAGCAGCATGTCGCGCACCGGTGTACGCCGTCGGTACAGCGTCGAGCGCACATCCAGCACGCCATCCACCAGCTCCACGCGGCGGCGGAAGAACGAAGTACCCAGGCCCACGCCGATCAGCACCAGCACGGCGATGCTCCATGCCGCGCTGCCGTTCATCAGGAAGAACGGCGGCGACAGGGTGACTTCCATCCATGGTGCAGGCGCACGCGTGCGGCTGAACTGCACGTACACGCTGATGACCAGCACGGCCAGCACCGGCAACAGCACCCACAGCACGCGCAGGGGTGAACTGCCAGCCAGCTCGAACGGACGGGCTTCATTGGGGCTCATCGTTGTGCCTCCACCCATCGGGCGATGTCATCGATCAACCCCGCATCGACATGGCCGGGCCGGGTGTACTCCTTCAACGAACTCGGGCCGCTGCCAGCGATGCCGATGTGGTTCAGCGCCGGATAGGTCCGCCACTGCACATCGTCGCGCCGGGCGAGGGCCTTCTGCCAGAGTGCCCAGTCGGCATCGGGAACCTGGAAATCGCGCCCGCCATGCAGCATCAGCAGCGGTGCGCGCAGCCGCTGTGCATCGGCGCGCGCATCTACGGCTTCGATGCTCTTCCAGAAGGACTGCGGAACGCCGAGTGGCAGTTCGCTGGCGGGTACCGGCGTGCTGCCACGTGCTGCGGCGATCTGGCTGTCCAGTTTGTCCAGTAGCGCCTGACCGGCCGCGCTGATGTCGCCGTCCAGGCTCAGCAGGTAGCGGTTCTGTTCCGGCAGCAGGTCCAGCAGCGTGCGCGCGGGAGCGGCCCACAGGATGGCGCCACGCGCCTGTGGCCAGCGGCTGGCGATGCGTGGCGCAAGCATGCCGCCCTGGCTGTGGCCGAGCACGAACACGCGGCGGCCGTCGATGCGCGGGTCGCTGGCGACGGCCTCCAGTGCCGCCACCGCATCGTCGGTGGATTCGTCATCGACAGTGAAGGTGCCGCTCTGGAAATCCTGGGGCCGGGCGAGAGTGCGCTTGTCGTAGCGCAGTACCGCGATTCCGTGCGCGGCGAGGCCACGGGCGATATCGAGGAAGGGACGGTTGCCGCCGATGGTTTCGTCACGGTCCTGCGGGCCCGAGCCGTGCACCAGCACCACTGCCGGGAACGGGCCTTTGCCCTTGGGCAGCGCCAGCGTGCCGGGCAGCGCACCGCGTGTCTGCGGCACACTGAAATCAACTTCGCTGTAGGTCGCATCGGCCGGCGGCGGCGGTGCCTTGGCCGCGGGGGCGGGGCGCAGCAGCAGGCCGGCGACCTTGTCCTGTGCATCCACGGCCACCTGCGCGATCACCGCGCCACCGGTGAACTGCAGCGGAACTTCCACCAGGTGCAGGCCCTGCTGCTCGCTGCTGCGGGCCTGGCCGCGCTGCTGCAGTTCGCCCAGGGACCGCCACACGCTGTCGAGCTTCTCGGCGGGAACGGCACAGGCCATCTGCGGGGTCAGCATCGCCTCCGCATCGGCGATGCGGCCGGCCTGCAGGTGGTCCAGCAACCGGGCGGCAACCTGCTGCGGTTCGGCGGCGAATGCGCCACCGCTCAGCAGCGCCAGTGACAGAGCGAACAGCGAACGGCGGGTCTGCATGGTCAGAGCTCCTTCTTGAAGACCAGCACCGCTGCGCTCATCGGCGCGGGGATCACGATGTTGACCAGCTCCCAGCCAAGCTGGCCCTGCTTGTTCAACGCCTCCTGCACGGCTTCGGTCTTCATGCTGCCCATCAGCGTCGAGGGCACTTCCAGGGTCTGGTACGTCCAGCGCTTGCTCATTCCTTCTCCTCCTGAGGTGGCTTGGGATGCGGCAGCCTGCCGGCCTTGCGCAGCGCGTCGCGCAGCAGGTACTCGATCTGCGCGTTGAGGCTGCGCAGTTCGTCGTCGGCCCAGCGCTGCGCCGCGGCCAGGACGTCGGCGTTGATGCGCAGTGGATAGGCTTTCTTCTCGCTCATGGATGCTCCTGGCGGGGCGGTGGGGCGCCCCGTTGCGAGGGTGATTCAGTACAGCGAACCGGCGTTGACGATCGGCTGCGTGCCCCGGTCCGAACACAGCACGGTCAACAGGTTGCTGACCATGTGCGCCTTGCGTTCCTCGTCCAGCTGCACCACGCCGTTCTTCTGCAGTTCGCCCAGGGCCATCTCGACCATGCCGACCGCACCGGCAACGATGCGCGTGCGTGCCGCGATCACCGCGTTGGCCTGCTGGCGCTGCAGCATGGCCTGGGCGATTTCGGCAGCATAGGCCAGGTGGCTGATGCGTGCGTCGATCACCTGCACGCCGGCGTCGGCCAGGCGCTCGGCCAACTCGTTCTTCAGGTGCTGGGAGATCTCGCTGGCGTGGCTGCGCAGCGCCAGCTGGCCCTCTTCATGCTGGTCGTAGGGATAGCTGGTGGCCATCGCGCGCAGCGCCGATTCGGACTGGATGTGCACGAAGCTCTCGTAGTCGTCCACGTTGTAGACCGCTTCGGAGGCATCGACCACCTGCCAGACGATCACTGCGGCGATCTCGATCGGGCTGCCATCGAGCTCGTTGACCTTCAGCTTGCCGCTTTCGAAATTGCGCACGCGCTGGCTGACGTGGCGCTTGCTGTAGAAGGGGTTGTTCCAGCGCAGGCCATTGTCTTTCACGGTGCCGACGTACTTGCCGAACAGGCTCACCACCGCGGCCTGGTTCGGCTGCACGGTGTACAGGCCCGCCAGCGCGAACAGCGCCACCACCGCGACCAGCGCGCCAACCAGCATCATCAGCAGGTTGGGGGAGCCGGTCGACGCCTTGGCGGCGATGCCCAGCACGAACAGCACACCGCCGAAGACGGCGACGAGCAATGCGCCCGCCAGAGTGCCCAGGCCGTTGAGGGAGGACAGCGACTTCTCTTTCATGGCAGTACGTCCTTGAGGGTTCGAGGCGACGATATCAAATTGATATCAGATGGCGACTACCGTTCGTCGGGAACCGCCGCTGGACCGGCTAGAATGCCCACCCGCCTTCACATCACTGCCGGACCCCTCCATGGCCAAGCTCGGAACCCCCCTCTCGCCCTCCGCCACCCGTGTGCTGCTGCTGGGCTCGGGCGAACTCGGCAAGGAAGTGGCCATCGAGCTGCAGCGGCTGGGCGTGGAGGTGATCGCCGCCGACCGCTACGCCGATGCGCCCGCCATGCAGGTCGCGCATCGTTCGCACGTGATCGACATGCTGGATGCGATGGCGCTGCGTGCGCTGATCGCCCAGGAACAGCCTCATCTGGTGGTGCCGGAGATCGAGGCGATCCACACCGAGACGCTGGTACAGCTGGAACAGGAGCAGGGCCTGCGGGTGATCCCCACCGCGCGTGCCGCACGCCTGACCATGGACCGTGAGGGCATCCGCCGCCTGGCTGCCGAGACGCTGGGCCTGCCAACCTCGCCCTACCGCTTTGTCGATACCGAGGCGGAGTACCGCGCCGCCGTGGCCGCCATCGGCCTGCCGTGCGTGGTCAAGCCGGTGATGTCCTCCTCGGGCAAGGGACAGAGCACGCTGCGCAGCGAAGCGGACATCGCGCCGGCCTGGGAGTATGCGCAGACCGGCGGCCGCGCGGGCGCCGGCCGCTGCATCGTCGAGGGATTCATCGATTTCGACTACGAGATCACTCTGCTGACCGTGCGCCACGCGGCAGGTACCTCGTTCTGCGCGCCGATCGGTCATCTGCAGAAGGACGGCGATTACCGCGAGAGCTGGCAGCCGCAGCCGATGTCGGACAAGGCGCTGGCGCGCGCGGAGGAGATCTCGCGTGCGATCACCGATGACCTGGGTGGCTGGGGCCTGTTCGGCGTGGAGCTGTTCGTGAAGGGCGATGAAGTGTGGTTCAGCGAAGTGTCCCCGCGCCCGCACGACACTGGCCTGGTGACGCTGGTATCGCAGGAACTGAGCGAGTTCGCGCTGCACGCACGCGCCATCCTGGGCCTGCCGGTTCCGGTGATCCGCCAGAGTGGTCCGTCGGCATCCTGTGCATTGCTGGCGCAGGGCGAAGGCGTGCCGTACTTCAACAACGTCGCTGCCGCACTGCAGGTGCCGGATACGGCCGTGCGCCTGTTCGGCAAGCCGAGCGTGCACGGTCAGCGCCGTGTCGGCGTCACCCTGGCGCGCGCCGACACCATCGACGAGGCGCGCTCGATCGCCCGTGATGCCGCCGACGCCATCGGCGTCGAGCTGCGTCCGTAAGCCGGTAGCGCCGCGTCGCGCCCGGCGGCTTTCTGCAAGGCAGAGCAGCGCGCCTGGCGCCTGGGGTCACTTCACATCCACCCACACCAGGTGGTGGTCGCTGCCGTCGGCAATCTTCGCGTCAGGGCTGTTGCTGGCTGGCCAGAACACGCCACTGCCCACGTACTGGAACCCGGTGGAAGGCAGCACGTAATCCAGTCGCAGGGTGCCGGACTTCGGGCCAAAGTCGCCGGTGGCGTGGAAGGGCGCACCCTTGCGCACGATGCCCTTGGCGGCATAGGCGAGGCTGGTTTCCTCACCCCCCGCGCTGCGCGGGGTGGGGTAGCGCAATACGCGTGCGTTCTCGATCAGTTCGACGATCGCCTCGTGGCGGCCATCGCCGTCGACCGGGTCGTTGTTGAGATCGCCGAGGATCACGAAGCGTGCATCCTGCGCCAGACCTCCGCACTGGCCCTTGTCGTCGCACAGCCAGGGCTTGTCACCCGCGGTGAGATACTCCTGCCACAGGCGCAGTTCGTCGTGGTTGCGCGCCGCGTTGCGCTTTTCCGGGCCGTCGAACACCGGCGGCGTCGGGTGCGAGACCAGCGCATGCACCACGCCTGCCGGGGTCTGCACCGGTACATCCCAGTGCGACTTCGACGACAGGCGCAGCTTCGACCACACGGCGTCGCTGTAGAAGCTCTGCCCGCTGCGCGGATCGACCGGACGGATCGCGCCCGGCATCGTGCTCCACTTCAGCAGCTGGAAGCTGCGTACCCTGGCTTCATCGATCGGGTAGCGCGACAGCACCAGCATGCCGTACTGGCCCGGGTGCAGGCCGTAGCCCCAGGCATCGTTGCCACGGCTGCGACCTTCGCCGCCGACCACGCCGTTGTTGTCCAGGTCCAGGCCACTGGGCACGCCGGTGTTGACCGGGGCCAGGTAGCGGTAGGCGAAGTGCAGCGGCGCGCCGCCGCCCGGCTGCGCCACTTCCAGGTAGCGCTTCTGGAACAGGTCGGCGGCGCGATGGGCGTCGTCGAAATCGAATTCGTTCAGCAGCACCAGGTCCGGGCGCACCTGCTGCAGCACGGCGGCAATCTTGCGCGCATGCGCGCTGTCGCCTTCAAGCTCCCGGATCAGGCCGCCGGCCTCATCGGAGTACAGCGACGTGTTGTAGGTGGCCAGGCGCAGCGATGCGGACGGTGTTTCGGTCATCGCAGGGGTCCTGGCAAGAGCAGGGGCCGCAGCGCCACACAGCAGGGCCAGGGCAAGAATCAGGGGTTGGGTGTTCATGCCGCCTATTGTGCACCCCGCCCGGTGTCAGCGGTTTGTCAGCGGCCGTCCAGATCGCGGTCGAAATCGTGCCAGCGACGGCCATCGTAGGCCTCCAGCGGACGGAAGCGGCGCTTGTAGTCCATTTTCTGGTGTTCACGGATCCAGTAGCCCAGATAGACGTGCGGCAGTCCTTCGCGACGCGCCCATTCGATCTGCTGCAGGATGGCGAACGTGCCCAGTCCCCGCGCTGCGTGGTCTGGATCGAAGAAGGTATAGACCGCCGAAAGGCCGTGCTCGGTGACATCGGTGACGGCCACTCCGAGCAGCTGGCTGCGCCGGCCATCGTGGCCCGGCAGGCGCATCTCCAGGAAGCGGGTGTGCGACCAGCTGCCGATCAGGAACTGCTCGAACTCGTGCGGGCCATGATCGTCCATGCCGCCGTTGGCGTGGCGGTGCACCAGATAGCGGTGGTAGAGGGCAAACAGGTCCTCGCGCGCAGTGGCGGCGGTGATCCGCACTTCCAGGTCGGCGTTGCGGGTGGCGCAGCGACGCTGGCTGCGGTCCGGTGCGAACCGGGCCACCGGAATCCGTACCGCCACGCAGGCATGGCACTGCGCGCAGTGGGGCCGATAGACCAGGTCGCCGCTGCGGCGGAAGCCCCAGCTGAGTGCGAGGGGATACAAGCCGCCCAGGCGACGGTCGTGGGGATCCATCACCAGGTCGCGCGCCACCCGGTCCGGCCAGTATCCGCAGGGGTGCTCGCCGGTCTGGAACAGCCGCAGTTCGTCGTCTCTGTCGCCGTGGATCGCCATGGCCACAGCATAGCCCCAGCGTGTCGCAATGAACGCGACTGTCCGCCGGATGAACGGAACTGGCGACCGCGTCAACCGCCGTCGCGGCCGGGCGTTGTTGTCATTCGAGGGTGAACTGATCACCCCGACGCAACCTCATCCCCAGGAGTGACCTCATGATCCGTACCCCCCTGCTGCTGGCCCTGCTGCTTGCCACGTCCGCCTCCGGTGTCGCGCTGGCGGCGACTCCCCCGACCGCACCGGCACAGCGTCCGGCCAAGCTGGACACCAACGGTGACGGTGTCATCGACCGCAGCGAGGCCGCTGCCAACCCACGTCTGGCGGCCAAGTTCGACGAACTGGACCGCAACAAGGACGGCAGGCTGTCGCGCGATGAAATGCCGCGCTGGCAGCATGGTCGTCGTGGCGGCCATGGCGGCGAGCGCTGGGCCAGGCTGGACACCGACAAGGACGGCCGCATCAGCCGCGAAGAGGCCAAGGCCGATCCGCGCCTGGCGGCACGTTTCGACCAGCTCGATCTCAACAAGGACGGCTATCTGGACAAGGCTGATCGCGAGCTGCGCATGAAGCAGCATCGCGACGCCTGGTTCGCCGCTGCCGACACCAACAAGGACGGCCAGTTGAGCAAGGCCGAATTCGATGCGGCGAAGGGCCCGATGCATGGCGGCCCGCGCCACGGGGGCCCGCGTGACGGCGCCGCACCGAAGCCGCAGCGCTGATCACGGCGCAACCTTCAACGACGACGCCGGCAGACTGCCGGCGTCGTCCGTTACAGGCGACCGCTGTCGAGCAGCGTATAGGCCACCAGGGCGATCACCAGCAGGTTCATCGCGATGATGGCGCTGCGGCCGTACATCGCTTCGTACTTCCAGTTGATGCCCTGCCGCCCGCGCCGCGCTGCGTCGCGCACGATCAAGGGCCGCATCAGGCGCTGCAGCGGTCCCAGGCACTGGTAGTTGACCGCACCCAGGCCGATGGCCATGACCACCAGGTGTGCCCATACCGGCGTCTGCAGCAGCACGACCAGCAGTATGGACAGGCAGCAGGCCATCACGGTCCAGGTGTTGAGATGGACGAAGCGCCGGACCTGGGCCCGCTCCGGTTCCGTTTCGGCGTAGGACAGCAGGAAGCGACCGCCCAGGTAGCTGCCCAGCACGCCGCCCAGCACGGCACCGGCGATCGCTGCCCAGTTGTGGGCCGGGACCAGATGCAGGTGCCCCAGCGCCGCTGTCAGCGATCCCATCGCGGTACCGCCGGCTGCGCTGGCGCCGCCCAGCCCCAGCTTGCTGCCGCCAATGCCCACACCGGTGCCGAGCAGGATCGCGGCACTGGCCGTGCCGGGCGCAGCAATCAGCACCATCGAGACCACGGTGGTTGCGAAGGCGGCGCTGGGTGCGCTGCTGCGCGCGAATTCGCCGAAGCGCTGCAACAGTCCCTCGCGGACCTGCGCGCGGGCCCGCGACAGGCGCTTGCGCACCGCCGCATCACTCAGGCCCAGCAGGTCCGCCACCTGCTGCGAGCGCTGACCTTCCCGGTAGTAAAGCAGCAGGACTTCGCGGCTGTCGGTGGGCAGCGCCGAGATGATGTCCTCGGCGGCAACCTCCTCTTCCAGTCGCTGCAGGCGGTCGGCGGCAGTCGGCGAGGGGTCGGCCGCCATGCCCAGCGCAACTTCGGCGGCCTCGCCGCTCAGGGGCCTGCCGCGTTGTGCACGCAGCCAGTCGCGCGCGAGGTTGCGGGTGATCTGCCGCAGCCAGGGCAGGAAGCTGGTGGAACTGCGCAGCTGGTGCAGCTGCTGCCAGCCCTTCACGAACGCTTCCTGCGCGATGTCCTCGCTGGCCTGGCGATCGCCGGTGATGGCCAGGGCGATGGCGGTCACGGTGTTCTGGCAGGCGAGCACGATGCGCCCATAGGCGTGCTGGCAGCCACTGCTGGCCGCCGGCAGCTCGCGTTCAAGCGTCTCGTCGATCGTTGCAGCGAAAGTCGTCATGGCGGCAGCTCCTGCTGGATTGTGTCCCAAGACGGAGCTGCGCGCCCGATGTGACCGGCCCGCCTGCCGGTAGCGCCGGGCCATGCCCGGCGGCTTTTCTGTCCGCTGCGCTCGCCGGGCATGGC
>NZ_JBRRBV010000020.1:0-62310 GCF_056756445.1 Stenotrophomonas sp. STEN225
CGCGCCGGTCCCGCCCGCCCTGGGCCGGCTGCTGTGGGGGTTCTTCTCCTCCCCCCCCCCCCCCCCCCCCCGCTACCGTAGATGGACCGCATACGCTGCCGGATTGAAATGAATACGCAATCGCCTGTTCATGAGGCGACTCAACCGCTGGCGCGAGCGCTCCGGCAGCGCTACAATTCGCACTCGCCGAATCACCAAAGCCGGACCGGTCCTGAACCGCACGTCCGCGCTTTTTTGCAACCGGATTTCCGTGAAGCACAGGCGTGACTTCGGCACCCCCTCGGTAGCCAAAGTGAGATTTCCGTGACCCAAGCCGCAATCCTCGTCCTCGAAGACGGCACCGTATTCGAGGGCGAATCCGTAGGCGCGCCCGGCCTGTCCGTCGGTGAAGTGGTGTTCAACACCGCCATGACCGGTTACCAGGAAGTGCTGACCGATCCGTCCTACGCCCGGCAGATGGTCACGCTGACCTATCCGCATATTGGCAACACCGGCATGACCGACCAGGACGACGAAGCCTCCAAAGTGTGGTCGGCCGGCCTGATCGTGCGCGATGTGCCGCGCCGCCCCAGCAACTGGCGCAGCCAGGTGTCGCTGCAGGACTGGCTGATCCAGCGTGGCGTGGTGGCCATCGCTGGCATCGATACCCGCAAGCTCACCCGCATCCTGCGCGAGAACGGCGCCCAGAACGGTGCGCTGATGGCAGGTGACATCGATGTTGAGAAGGCGCTGGAAGCCGCCCGCAAGTTCCCGGGCCTGAAGGGCATGGATCTGGCCAAGGTCGTCACTACCGAGAAGACCTATGTCTGGACCGAGGGCCAGCTGGACCTGGATGCCAACGCCTTCGTCAGCGTGCCGGCCCGCTTCAAGGTCGTGGCCTACGATTTCGGCGTGAAGACCAACATCCTGCGCATGCTGGCCGAACGCGGCTGCGAAGTGACCGTGGTGCCGGCGCAGACCCCGGCGGCTGAAGTGCTGGCGCTGAAGCCCGACGGTGTCTTCCTGTCCAATGGCCCGGGTGACCCGGAGCCGTGCGATTACGCGATCGCCGCGATCAAGACCTTCATCGATGTGAAGATTCCGACCTTCGGCATCTGCCTGGGCCACCAGCTGCTGGGCCTGGCCTCGGGCGCGCAGACCGTCAAGATGGGCCATGGCCACCATGGTGCGAACCATCCGGTGCAGGACCTGGACAGTGGCCGGGTGATGATCACCTCGCAGAACCATGGTTTCGCGGTCGATGAAGCCACCCTGCCGGCGACGTTGCGCGTGACCCACCGGTCGCTGTTCGATGGCACCAACCAGGGCATCGCACGCACCGATGTGCCGGCGTTCTCCTTCCAGGGCCATCCGGAAGCGTCGCCGGGCCCGCACGACGTCGGTCCGCTGTTCGACCGTTTCGTGACCCTGATGGAACAGGCCAAGGCGTGATCCGCAGGCCACCGGCCACCGGTGGCACCGCGATGGACCGTAAGCCCCCGCATTGCTGCTGCCTCCCGGCGCGGCGCTGCGGATCGAGATTCCTGATCGACAGCGTGCGATCACTCCCCCTTGTCACGCTGTACTGACTTAGAGAAGAAAATGCCCAAGCGCACTGACCTAAAGACCATCCTCATCATCGGTGCCGGCCCGATCGTCATCGGCCAGGCCTGCGAGTTCGACTACTCCGGCGCCCAGGCCTGCAAGGCCCTGCGCGACGAGGGTTACCGCGTGGTGCTGGTCAACAGCAACCCGGCCACGATCATGACCGACCCGGAGATGGCCGACGCCGTCTACATCGAGCCGATCAACTGGCAGACGGTCGAGAAGATCATCGCCAAGGAGAAGCCCGACGCGCTGCTGCCGACCATGGGGGGACAGACCGCGCTGAACTGCGCGCTGGATCTGGCCGACAACGGCGTGCTGGAGAAGTACAACGTCGAGCTGATCGGTGCCAAGCGCGAAGCGATCCGCATGGCCGAAGACCGCGAGCTGTTCCGCGTGGCGATGGGCGAGATCGGCCTGGAGTGCCCGACCGCCGCCGTCGCTCACACGCTGGACGAAGCGCTGGAGATCCAGACCCGCGTCGGCTACCCGACCATCATCCGTCCGAGCTTCACCCTGGGCGGCAGTGGCGGTGGTATCGCCTACAACCGCGAAGAGCTGGTGGAAATCGTCAGCCGCGGCCTGGAACTGTCGCCGACCACCGAAGTGCTGGTGGAAGAGTCGGTGCTGGGCTGGAAGGAATTCGAGATGGAGGTGGTGCGTGACACCGCCGACAACTGCATCATCGTGTGCTCGATCGAGAATCTCGATCCGATGGGCGTGCACACCGGTGACTCGATCACCGTGGCCCCGGCGCAGACCCTGACCGACAAGGAATACCAGCGCCTGCGCGATGCCTCCATCGCCGTGCTGCGCAAGATCGGCGTCGATACCGGCGGCTCCAACGTGCAGTTCGGCATCAACCCGAAGACCGGCCGTGTGGTCGTCATCGAGATGAATCCGCGCGTGTCGCGCTCCTCGGCGCTGGCCTCCAAGGCCACCGGCTTCCCGATCGCGAAGGTGGCCGCCAAGCTGGCCGTGGGCTACACCCTGGACGAACTGAAGAACGAGATCACCGGTGGCCTGACCCCGGCGTCGTTCGAGCCGTCCATCGACTACGTGGTCACCAAGATCCCGCGCTTCGCCTTCGAGAAGTTCCCGGCCGCCGATGCACGCCTGACCACCCAGATGAAGTCGGTGGGCGAAGTCATGGCGATGGGCCGCACCTTCCAGGAATCGGTACAGAAGGCGCTGCGCGGCCTGGAAACCGGCAAGGTCGGCTTCGACCCGACCGGCCTGGACCTGGCCAACGAGGAAGACCTGCAGACCCTGCGCCGCGAGCTGAAGGCACCGGGTCCGGAGCGCCTGTTCTACGTGGCCGACGCGTTCCGCGCCGGCATGAGCGTGGAAGAGATCCATGCGCTGTCGTTCATCGACCACTGGTTCCTGGACCAGATCGAGGAAATCATCGCTGCCGAAGGTGAAGTCGCTGCCGACGGCATCGACGCGCTCGACGCTGCGCGTCTGCGCAAGCTCAAGCGTGCCGGTTTCTCCGACGCCCGCCTGGCCCAGCTGACCGGCACCAACGAAGCGGCCATCCGCGCACTGCGTCGTGCCCACAAGGTGCGCCCGGTCTACAAGCGCGTGGACTCCTGTGCTGCCGAGTTCGCCACCGGCACCGCCTACCTGTACTCGACCTACGAGGACGAGTGCGAGGCCGCGCCGAGCAACCGCGACAAGATCATGATCCTGGGCGGCGGTCCGAACCGCATCGGCCAGGGCATCGAGTTCGACTACTGCTGCGTGCATGCGGCGCTGGCGCTGCGCGAGGATGGCTATGAAACCATCATGGTCAACTGCAACCCGGAAACCGTTTCGACCGACTACGACACCTCCGACCGCCTGTACTTCGAGCCGCTGACGCTGGAAGACGTGCTGGAGATCGTCGAGCTGGAACAGCCGAAGGGCGTGATCGTGCAGTACGGCGGGCAGACGCCGCTGAAGCTGGCGCGCGCGCTGGAAGCCAATGGCGTGCCGGTGATCGGCACCAGCCCGGACTCCATCGACCTGGCCGAGGACCGCGAGCGTTTCCAGCAGCTGGTGGACAAGCTGGGCCTGAAGCAGCCGCCGAACCGTATCGCCCGCAACGACCAGGAAGCCCTGCTGCTGGCCCGCGAGATCGGCTACCCGCTGGTGGTGCGTCCGAGCTACGTGCTCGGTGGCCGTGCGATGGAGATCGTGTACGGCGAAGCCGATCTGGCCCGCTACGTGCGTGATGCGGTGAAGGTGTCCAACGATTCGCCGGTGCTGCTGGACCGCTTCCTCGACAACGCTGTCGAGTGCGATGTCGACATCATCGCCGACAAGGATGGCAACGTGCTGATCGGTGGCGTGATGGAGCACATCGAAGAAGCCGGCGTGCACTCGGGCGACTCCTCGTGCTCGCTGCCACCGTACTCGCTGTCGGCCGAGACCCAGGCCGAGCTGCGTCGCCAGGTGGTGGAGCTGGCCAAGGCGCTGAACGTGGTTGGCCTGATGAACACCCAGTTCGCGATCCAGACCAGCGACGAGGGCGACGACACCGTCTACCTGCTTGAAGTGAACCCGCGTGCCTCGCGCACGGTGCCGTTCGTGTCCAAGGCCACCGGCATGCCGCTGGCCAAGATCGCCGCACGCTGCATGGCCGGCAAGACCCTGGCCGAGCAGGGCGCGACCGAAGAGATCGTGCCGGACTACTACTCGGTGAAGGAAGCGATCTTCCCGTTCGCCAAGTTCCAGGGCGTCGACCCGATCCTCGGGCCGGAAATGCGGTCCACCGGCGAGGTGATGGGCGTCGGTCGCAGCTTCAACGCCGCCTTCGCACGCGCGCAGGAAGCCGGCGGCATCAAGGCCCCGCCGATCGGCAAGGCCTTCGTGTCGGTGCGCGACCCGGACAAGAAGCGCGTGTTGCCGGTCGCCAAGGCGCTGCTGGCGCGCGGCTACAGCCTGGTGGCCACCCGTGGCACCGCCGCCTGGCTGCAGCAGCATGGCATGCAGTGCGAGATCATCAACAAGGTGGTCGAGGGTCGTCCGCACATCGTCGATTCGATCAAGAACGGCGAGATCGTCTACATCGTCAACACGACCGAAGGTCGCTCGGCGATCAACGACTCGTTCTCGATCCGTCGCGAGGCGCTGCAGCACCGCGTCACCTACTCGACCACCATTGCCGGCGCCAAGGCGCTGGTGGATTCACTGGAATTCCGCGGCACCGGCCCCGTCTGGTCGCTGCAGGAGCTGCACAAGGAGTTGAATGCATGAGAGCCCCCATCACGATGAAGGGCGCGCAGAAGCTGCGCGACGAACTGGATCACCTGAAGTCGGTCAAGCGGCCGAAGGTGATCGCCGCGATCGCCGAAGCGCGTGAGCATGGCGACCTGAAGGAGAATGCCGAGTACCACGCCGCGCGCGAGGAACAGGGCTTCATCGAAGGCCGCATCAAGCAGCTGGAAGGCGAGCTGTCGCACGCCGAGATCATCGACGTGAGCAAGCTCAATGCCGGCTCCAAGGTGGTGTTCGGCGCCAGCGTGACCCTGGCCGACGTGGAAACCGACGAAGAGAAGAAGTACCAGATCGTGGGTGACCTCGAAGCGGATATCAAGCTGGGGTTGATCGCGATTTCCTCGCCGGTGGCGCGCGCGATGATCGGCAAGCTGGAAGGCGATTCGATCGTGATCGACGCCCCGGCTGGGCAGCGCGAGTACGAGATCGTCAGCGTCAGCTACGTGGACTGAGCACGTGGCGACGGCGACCCTGCTGTTGCCCGCACGCAGCCGCTTTGCCGCGGCTGCGCTGCCGGACGATGTGGCACGTGCGCTCGGCCGTGCCACTACGGTGCAGGTCGAGCCGGGTGAACGGGCGCAGCTGATGCGCCATTTCAAGGTCGCCGCGCCGCACTGGCCGGTGGCCGCGCTGACCCGCCAGCGTGACGTGGGCGATGCGGCCGGTGCCAGCTGGCTGCGCGCCGATCCGGCCTGCATGGTGCCGGACATGCATGGCGCGCGGATGATGGCCTACGGCGAAACCCTGCGACCAACCCTGGCAGACAGCCTCGCCCTGCTGCCGGTGCTGCAGCCGTTGTTCGCCGAGGCCGGCTTCGTGCTCGACGCGCCTGATCCGTCGCGCTGGTATCTGCGGCTGCCGATCGATACCGCACTGCCGGCGTTCGACGGTCCCGACGAGGTGCTCGGCGATGACCTGTTCTCGCACCTGCCGGAAGGCGAGGGCGGCCGCCGCTGGCGGGCGCTGATGACCGAGGCGCAGGTGCTGCTGCACAACCACTCCTGGAACCAGCAGCGTGCCGCGCAGGGCCAGCAGCCGATCAATTCGCTGTGGTTCTGGGGCGGTGGCGTGATGCCGGTGTCGGTCAGCACGGTGCATGCGCAGGTGCGCAGCCGCGATGCGCTGCTGCAGAGCCTGGCGCAGGCCGCTGGCGTGGCGGTGGATGGTGAGCAGGCTGTCGATGCGCTGGTTGACCTGCGCCAGCTGCGTTCGCTGCAGCAGTTGGGCAACGAGGCGATCCGCCCGCTGCTGGCCGCGTTGAAGCGTGGCGAACTGCAGCGGCTGGTGCTCGATTTCGAGGACGGCCTGCAGTTCCAGCTGGATCGCGGACAGCGCTGGCAGTTCTGGAAGAAGCCGCGCCAGCTGCACGACTGACCGGGGACTCGGTCGAGCGGGGGTCGGATCCGTTTTCCATCGGAGAACGGCTCTGACCCCGATGTTTGCCGGGGTTGCCGCCAGCGGCCGGCACTACCGCAGGTGCCGGGCGCAATCCCGCCAGCCTCTCCCACGCGCGGTATCATCCCTCTGTCTTTCGTAACCGGCGATGCCGATGTCCCTTGCCGCCGATCCAGCGCTGCCGTCTTCCGATACGCCGACAATCCGACGCCGTGAGGCTGCGACGCCGGCTGCATGGCCGGAAGGAACGCTGCCACTGCTTGCACGTCTCTATGCCAGCCGTGGCGCGGGGACGCCGGAACTGGCGCTGCCGAAGCTGGGCAATCTGCATGCCCCCGAACTGCTGACCGGCATCGACGCTGCGGTCGACCTGCTGGTCGAGGCCATCGCCAATGACAAGCGCATCCTGGTGGTCGGCGATTTCGACTGTGATGGCGCTACCGCCTGTGCGGTCGGCGTGCGCGGCCTGCGCATGCTCGGCGCACAGCATGTCTTCCATGCGGTGCCCAACCGGATGGTGCACGGCTATGGACTGTCGCCCTCGCTGGTGGAGGAACTGGCCGCGCTGAAGCCGGACCTGCTGGTCACCGTCGACCATGGCATTGCATGCCATGCCGGCGTCGCGGCCGCCAAGGCGCGTGGCTGGCAGGTGCTGGTCACCGACCATCATCTGCCGGGCCCGCAGCTGCCTGCGGCCGACGTGATCGTCGATCCGAACCTGGATGGCGACGCATTTCCCAGCAAGTCGCTGGCCGGTGTCGGCGTGATCTTCTACGTGCTGATGGCGCTGCGCCGGCGGATGCGCGAGGCCGGCGTGTTCGCCGATGGCAAGGGCCCGGACCTGACCACGCTGCTGGACCTGGTGGCGGTCGGCACCGTGGCCGACCTGGTGGCGCTGGATCCGAACAACCGCGCACTGGTCAGTGCGGGCCTGCGCAGATTGCGTTCGGGGCAGGGCTGTGTCGGCCTGAAGGCGCTGATCGAAGCCAGTGGGCGCGACGCGGCGCGGCTGACCGCGACCGACATCGGCTTCGCCCTGGGCCCACGCCTGAATGCCGCCGGTCGGCTGGAAGACATGGCGCTGGGCATCGCGCTGCTGCTGACCGAGGACCCGCGGCAGGCGCGGGAGATCGCGCAGACGCTGGAGCAGATCAATGCGGAACGCCGCGCCGTGCAGCAGTCGATGACCGACGACGCGGAGCAGGCGCTGGCGCGGGTCGTGCTGGATACCTCCGGCCAGCGTCCGGTGGCCGCCTGCCTGTTCGATGCGGACTGGCATCCGGGCGTGGTCGGGCTGGTGGCCTCGAAGATGAAGGACCGCCTGCACCGGCCGGTGATCGCCTTCGCGCCGGCCGAGCCCGGTGCCGACACCCTGCGTGGCTCCGCGCGTTCGATTCCGGGCCTGCATATCCGTGACGCGCTGGCATTGGTCGATTCACGGCATCCCGGCCTGATCGAACGCTTCGGCGGTCACGCCATGGCGGCCGGCCTCAGCCTGCGGCTCGATCATGTCGACGCCTTCAAGGCGGCCTTCGTTGCCGTCGTGCTGGAGATGCTCGACCCAGCGGCACTTCAACAGCAGGTGCTCAGCGACGGTGAACTGGCGGCGGACGAGCTCGACCATCGCCATGCCGATGCGCTGCGCCTGGCCGGTCCTTGGGGGCAGGGCTTCCCGGAGCCGCTGTTCGATGGCCATTTCGAGGTGGCCAACTGGCGCGTGCTGAAGGAACGCCACCTCAAGCTGGAACTGCGCCTGCCGGGCGTGCCTGGCACGATCAACGCGATCCATTTTGGCGGCTGGCACGGCAATGCGCCGAGCCGCCATGTGCATCTGGCCTACCGGCTGGCCTGCGACGACTATCGCGGTGGTAGCGCCATCCAGCTGATCGTCGAGCATTGCCTGCCGGCGTGAGGCAGCGTTCGCGCACTCCCGCCGGGGCCAGCGTTGGCGACAGCGTCGCGGGGAAGGAAATGTGAGGAAATTCGCAGTTCCTTGAATTTCCTTAATGAATTCATCTCTCTATCCAGAGGCAAAAGCGTCAAAAAGCTGGCGCATGTCACCTCCCGGTGGCAAAGTCGGGCCACGACCAACATGGGACGACGGAACGCCCGATGTACGCCGAATCACTGCTTCCCGGCGCCGCACTGCAGCGCCTGCACCAGGACCGACGCCTGATCCGCGTCGAAACCGCTCTGGATCCGGATACTTTCCTGGTCAAGCGTTTCGAGGGCAGCGAGGCGGTGTCCAGCCCGTTCGCCTACCGCATCGAACTGCTGTCGATCCAGCCGCGGCTGGAACTGAAACAACTGGTCGGGCAGCCGCTGCGCCTGCAGCTGGGCGATGAATTCGGCAACCGCAGCGTGCACGGCTACGTGCGCGAGTTCGCCAGTACGGGCCAGCAGGCCCAGTTCAGTGCCTACCGGGCCGAGCTCGCGCCCTGGTTCGCCTTCCTCGATTACACCTGCAACTGCCGGATCTTCCAGGACCGCAACGTGCTGCAGATCATCGAGGAGGTGTTCCAGGGCTACGCACAGCTGGCGAAGTTCCGCTACGACCTCAATGCCGGCAAGCTGCCGCCACTGCCGTACTGCGTGCAGTACAACGAGTCCGATTTCGCCTTCGTCAGTCGCCTGCTGGAAGATGCCGGCCTGTACTACAGCTTCGTCCATGACGAAGAGGGCCATACGATGGTGATCAGCGACGATTCAACGCTGAGCACCGCGCACGGCGAACCGCAGCCCATCGCGTTCGTGTCCGACCAGGGCACGCTGGCCAGCACCGGCCTGCACCGCTGGGGTGCACGCCGACGCGTCGGGCCCAGCGTGCAGACCCTGCGCAGTTTCGACTTCAAGCAGCCGGGCCAGACGCTGGATGGCAACCAGGGCAATCAGGTGCCGCTGGGCCTGCTGCCGCCGCTCGAGCAGTACCGCTACGACGGTGCGGCGCGTTTCACCAACAGCCGCATTGGCCAGGCGCTGGCGGCGGTGCGCAACGAGGAAGTGGCGTGGCCGACCAAGCTGTTCGAGTGCGCGGGCAATGCCGGTGAACTCGATGCCGGCGCCTGCTTCGAACTGGAGCGGCACCCGGATTTCATCGGACGTGACGATACCGACCGCAGCTTCTTCGTGGTGAGTGTGCAGCGGGAAGGCCACAATAATTTCGCTGCCGATTTCGGCAGCGCTGAAGCCCCGAGTGTCGAAGTGCAGGCCGAGGTGCTGCGCCGTCGTATCCCCTACAGGCCGCTGCGGCGGACGCCATGGCCACGCATGCCGGGTCCGCAGACCGCCACCGTGGTCGGTCCGCCGGGGGAGGAACTGCATGCCGACCGCTATGGCCGGGTGAAAGTGCAGTTCCATTGGGACCGCCAGCTCGATCGCCGCGAGAATGCCTCGTGCTGGATCCGCAGTGCGAGTCCGTGGGCAGGCGCCGACATGGGTGGCGTGTCGCCGCCGCGCGTGGGCCAGGAGGTGATCGTCGATTTCCTCGATGGCGACCCGGACCGGCCCATCATCACCGGTCGTGTCTACAACGAGGACAACATGCCGCCGTTCGGCATGGAGGTGAGCGGCCTCAAGTCGAAGACGGTCAAGGGCGCGGGCTGGAATGAGATCACCATGCATGATGGCGCCGGTGGCGAGCTGCTGAACATGCGGGCGCAGCGTGACATGGTCACCACCGTGCTCAACGACCAGAACGCCAGCGTCAAGAACAACAAGTCCACATCGGTGTCGGTCAACCATCGAATGGACGTCGGCGCCAACCAGGACATCAGCGTCGGCGGCAACCGTGGCATCACGGTCACCGGCACCGACACGCTCGGCGTTACCGGCACCCGCACCACCAATGTGACCGGCGCGGTGACCGAGAAGTACGAAGCAGGGGAAACCAAGACGATCTCTGCGGCCGGCTATACCGAAACCATCACCGGCGACTTCAAGACCACCCTGACCGGCAACTTCACCAGCCAGCGCACCGGCACGTGGACCGAGACCGTCACCTCGACCTCCAGTCGCACGGTTGGCGGACTGGTGACGGAGACGCTGAATGCCGCGCGGGAGGTGACCATTACCGGTCATGACAAGCGCAGCGTGCAGGGCAAGGTCGACGACAGCAATGTCGGCGAGCGGGTGATCGACGTCACCGGCAATTTCAGCCAGGACGTGACCGGTACGCACAGCCAGGGCTCGGATGGCGCGATGAGCCTGGAGTCGGCGGTCAATCTGTCCACCAAGGTGGGTGGCTCGGTCATCGAGATCACCGACAGCGCCATCAAGATCACCGCCGGTGGCTCGGAAGTGGTCATCGACGCAGGCGGTGTGTCAGTCAACGGCAGCGAGATCAAGCTCAACTGCTGAACAGCACGGGAGATACACCATGCAGGACACCCCCATGCTGCGCGGCCTGAACGCATTGCGCGATGCCTGGCTGGAGGCCAGCGCCGACAGCAGCAGGCGCCTGTTGGTATGGCGTCTGCCGGCTGCCGCCAGCCGCCTGCTGGCCGCGTTCTTCGAGATGCAGCGCAACGACGCAGGGCGTGATACGCCGGACTGCTTCCTGCGCATCGATACCGCCTATGAGCTGGGCTTCCGTTACAGCCGGCAGGTCAAGCAGGATCTGCTCGACCGTTATCTGGCCAGCCAGGACGATCTGCGCGCGCAGCAGGTGCCATTGGGCTGGCGTGGCCCGAGCGAGGCGCATCCGGACAGCGCGCAGGGTGTGGTCGATGTGCTGGAGAGTTTCATCGACCATCACGGCGAGCATCTGCGCCTGCTGGCTGCCGTGCTGGAACCGGAGCGTTGCGTGCCCGGTGAAGGCTTCGAGCGCTGGCTGGATGCGGCGCTGGCCGCTGCGCCGGGAGAGCGCCTGCGACTGGTGCTGGTGGATACCGAAGAGGACCCGCGCTGGCAGCCGCTGCTGGAGCGTCATGCCAGGACCGCACGGGTGGTCACCGCACCGGTCGACATGTTTGCGATTGCCCGGGATACCGCCGCGCAATCCGGTGGTCGCGGTCCGGAAGTGCTGTACCGGCAGCTGCTGGCGGACCTGATGCTGCTGCTGGAGCGAGGCAGTCCGTCGCAGGTGGTGGCCCGCGCCGGACGCGCGCAGGGCCTGGCGCAGCAGCATGGCTGGCAGGACCAGCAGTCGGTGGTGCAGATGATGGTGGCTGGTGCCTGGCTGAAACATGGCGATCACAGCCAGGCGATCAACAGCTACCGGCAGGCACGCAGCGCCGCCGAAGGTGCACGTGCCGGCGGCAATCCTGCCGCGCCGGAACTGGTGATGCAGAGCTGGTTCGGTGAAGCGGGCTGCTGGTTGGCGGCCAAGCAACCCGAGCGTGCGGCACACACCTACCTGCAGGCATCCGCGTCCGCAGCCAGCATTCCGCACCCCATGTTCGCACTGGAGGGCCAGCGCATGGCGGGCTGGTGTCATGTGCAGGCGGGCCAGCGAGAGGCTGCGCGCACGCAGCTGCTGGAGGCGATCCGCATCGCCAAGCCGCTGGCGCCGGCCGACCGCAAGGCGACGACGCTGCCCCAGGCACTGTGGGATCTGCTGCAGCTTCAGGACGCACGACGCTGCGAACAACTGCGGCAGGTCGCCACTGACTACCTGCAGGCCAGCACCGGCCTGCTGGAGAAGGCGGACGCGCAGGGGCGCGCACTCGGCCCGCGTCCTCCGCGTCCGGCGCTGGATGCCATCGACGCCGAGCTCGATGCCGCGCTGGAGCGCGGCTTTCATCGTGCGCAGCAGGAACGCGAGCGGCTGATCCAGGGCGGTGACGAATTCTTCCGCAAGATCGTGGCCGTTGGCCGTGATTTCCTCGACCCGGGCTGGAACGGCCTGCCGGCGATCGAACACCCGCTCGACCACGAGATTCCGGTGTGGAGCGAGCCCCCGGCGATGCAGCCGCTGCCCGATCCCAGTGGCCTGCTGCAGCCGCCCGTGGCCGCGCCTGCCGGGCCCGCCGTTACAGGAGTGGCTGTTGCATGAAGTCGAACAAGACCGTGGTGATGCTGGTGGCCATCGTGCTTGGCATCATCGTCGTGACCTGGATCAGCGCCGAGTACCGTGACGAAGTAAAGGCGTTCCTGCGCGCGTTGTTCCGCGCCTTGTAAAGCAACAGGGAGTGTTGCCGTGAGCATCGCCGCCAAGCATTTCGATCCGCAGTTGGGTATCGACATCCACATGTATGCGGTGCCGCCGTGCCCGCTGCCGACGCCGCACATCGGCCTGGTGCTGGATCCGTTCGACTACATCCCGTTCATCGGTTCGACCATCAAGGTCAACGGCGTGCATCGCGGCACCGCCGGTACCGGCGGCCTGGATATCCACATCCCGCTCGGTGTGTGGGGGCCGCCGTTGGCGGCACCGATGGGCCCTCAGTTCGACGGCGAAGAGATCTTCATGGGCAGTCGTACCGTGTCGGCCGATGGCGAGCCGTTCTCGCGGCTGGCGATGCCGGTGCTGGACTGCAATCTGGCCGGCATGATCAACCCGTTCCGGGTGAAGAAGCCGAAGAAGCCACTTCGGGCGATGTCACTGCCGACCGGCCTGAACGTGGCCATTCCCACCAGCGTCAAGGTGGGAGGACCACCGACGGTGTCATGGACGGCGCTCGCGTTCCGCGCGGCGTTCGCAGGCCTGGGCAAGCTGCGCAAGAGTGCGTTCTTCCGCAAGAAGATGGATGCCTTTGCCAATTGGCGGCGGGGCAAGTGGGGAAACCTGCCCTCGGGTTTCCTGAAGTGCAAGGTGCTTCGCGCCGAGCCGGTGGATATCCGTGATGGCAGCGTGGTGGTCAACCACCAGGATTTCGATGTACCGGGCCGCTTGCCGCTCACTTGGCAACGCAGCTACGGCTCGCGCCACGCGGACGCGCCGGGTCTGTGCGGCGCGGGCTGGCAGACGCCGGCAGACATCCGCCTGGAGCTGCTGGCCGATGGCAGCGTCTGGCTGTCCGGCCCCGACCAGGTCGCGTTCTTCCCCGAGCTGCCGCCCGCTGAGGGAGAGGCTGGGGCGATTCTCGATTTCGTCGATGGCGCGCGCCTGCTGAGGCGGCGCGGGCAGTGGCGGGTGCGCTTCAAGAACGGCCTGCAGTACGTGTTCGGTGGCGAGCTGCCTGCAGGTGTCAGCGCGTTGCCGGGCCCGCAGTCCTGGCCGATCGAGCGCATCGAGGATGCGCATGGCAACCACTGGCGCTTCGAGCGTCGCGACGGCCATCTGGTGCGCATCGTCGAGAGCGGTATCGGTGACCTGCAGGGCCGCTTCATCGAAGTGGAGGCGCGCCACGGCCACATTGAGCGCATGGCCCTGCACGACCCCGCCACCGGCCTGGCCCATCCGCTGGTGAGCTACCGGTACAGTGCCGAAGGTGACCTGCTGGCGGCAGTCGACGCACTGGGGGCGCCACGCACGTTTGCCTATGAACGTCACCGCATGGTGCGGCATACCGACCGCGTGGGCCTGTCGTTCCACTATGCGTTCGATGCGCAGGGCAGGGTGGTGCATTCGTGGGGCGATGGTGGTCTCTACGATTATCACTTCGAGTACGACGCGCTGCTGCGCGAGACCCGGGTGACCGACTCGCTGGGTCACCTGAGCGTGGTCAAGTTCGACGAGAACCAGCTGCCACTGTGCGAGATCGATCCGCTCGATGGCGTGACGCTGTTCGAGTACGACGATTTCGGGCGGACCGTGGCGGTGACCGATCCGGAAGGACTGCGAACGGCGTTTGCCTATGATGCGCATGGCAACCTGGTCTGCCTGACCCGCGCCGATGGCACGTCGATCCAGATGGAGTACGACCTGGACGACCACATGGTGTCGTTGCGTACGCCGGATGGTGTCGACTGGCAGCAGGCCTACAATGGCCAGGGCCTGCTGGTCAGCCAGACCGATCCACTGGGTGCAACCACCCGCTTCGACTACGACGCACAGGGCCAGTTGCAGGCGCAGACCAACGCACGGCACGCGGTCACGCAACTGCGCTATGACCGTCATGGACTGGTGGCCGCGGTTATCGATGCGCTGGGCCATCAGAGCCGGTTTGAGCATGATCCACTCGGCAACCTGCTGCGCCAGGTCGACCCGCTGGGGCAGGTCAGCCGCTACGAGTACGACGCCAAGGGACGCCTACTGGCCACCGCTGGCCCCGACGGCAACGGTGTGCGTTGCGAGTATGATGCCGAAGATCAGCTGCTGCGCTATACCGACGAAGCGGGCGCGCAGACGCGACTGCAGTACGTGGGCATCGGACAGATCAGCAAGCGCCTGCAGGCCGATGGGCACAGCGTGGAGTACCGCTACGACACCGAAGAGCAGCTCATCGCGGTCATCAACCAGCGCGGCGAAACCTATCAGCTGGTGCGCGACGCGCTGGGCCGCATCGTCGAGGAAGTGGACTACTGGGGGCAGTCGCGGCGCTATACCTATGACGCGGCCGGACGACTGACCGCCACCGTGGATCCGCTGGGCCAGCGCATCGCCTTCACTACCGACAAGCTCGGGCGCATCACCCGCAAGACGCTGCCGGATGTACGCCATCCTGGACAGCAGGTACAGGAACACTTTGTCTACGACGTGCAGGGCCAGATTGTCGAGCTGCGCAATCCGGTGCGTACAGTGAAGCGCCGGTATGACCTGCTGGGGCAATTGCTGGAGGAACTGCAGGACGGGTTCCGCGTCGGCTATGCCTATGATGAAGTAGGCAACCGCGTACTGCGCGAGACCGCTGCCGGCAATCGGTTAGCGTTCGGCTACGACTTGCGCGACCAGACCGTATCGGTGGCCATCAATGACGAGCCGCCGATCTCGATGGAGCGCGACGCGCTGGGCCGCACCACGCGCGAGCAGCTGAGCCCGCAATTGCAACGCGAGTTCACCTACGACAGCCGCAACCTGCTGACCTCACAGTCGGTGTTGAAAGATGCCGCCCCGTTGTTCGAGACGCGTTACGACTACGACCGCAGTGGCAACCTGACCAAACGTAGCGACAGCGCACAGGGCGTCGATGAGTACCGCTACGACGCGATCGGGCGCCTGCTGCAGCATATCGACCCGAAGGGAAGGGTCGAGCGCTACTTCAACGATCCGGCCGGCGACCGGCTGCGCACCGAAGTGAAGCAGGTGCAGGCGCGCAAGGTGGTAGGCGGCGACGACGACGACCTGACCACCTGGACGCGCGAAGGCACCTATCAGGGCGTGCACTACGTGTTTGACCGGGCGGGTGATCTGGTGCGCAAGGGCGCACCGCAAGGGGATGCGCCGGATGACCTGACGCTGATCTGGGATGCCAACCATCGGTTGGCGGAGAGCCGCCGCAACGGGCAGTCAACGTACTACGGCTATGACCCGCTGGGGCGGCGGGTGTTCAAGCGCAACCCGACGCAGACGACGTGGTTCTTCTGGGATGGTGATGCGTTGCTGGGCGAAGTGCAGCAGGCCAATGACGCCGAAGAGGCGGCGCCGGTGTGGGTGGGGAATGTGGGCAGCCTGGTCGAGGTACGGCGTCGGCAGCGGCAGCTGGAGAGGCTGCATGAGCGGGTGCGGGAGTATGTGTACTACCCGGGTACGTTTGTGCCGTTGGCGTTGGTTGTAGAGCGCTCCAGCAGGGGCGTAAGCGCAACTAGCAGTGCTCCAACTCCCGCAGCGAGCGGCGCAGATGCTCTGCTACATCGTAATCGTGCTTCAATACCAGTGAGTTCCACAGTTGGGGCCAGTAAACGCGGTATCGGTCTGTTGGGCGGTGGAGCATCATTGGGCTCAAGTGGGTTAATCATTGCCGCCGAGGTGGTCGAGCGCGGTGAAAAGCCACCCGAGCCGCTTCACAGTGAAGCGGCATTTGCCGATCCCGTTTCAAGCCTAGTGGGCGAGCTGGGATCTTCAGGTGCCAAGGTCAAGGAAAACCAACCGGGCAAGGAGGTATGGGTCTATCAAGTTGATCCTAATGGACGGCCCATCCGGCTGCTTTGTCGCGACGGGAGGTGCGGCTGGTCAGGCTCGTATGATGGTTGGGGCAAGTTGCATGAGGAACGCTTCGATGACGGGGTTCACAACTTCATCAGATTCCAAGGGCAGTACGCGGACCTTGAAACCGGCCTCCACTACAATAGATATCGCTATTACGATCCGCACGCGGGTTCGTATGTTTCAGAGGATCCAATTTCTATTGCTGGTGGAGTAAACATATATGGATATGCAAGGAATCCGTTTCGCTGGTTTGATGCGCTGGGGCTCTATGTAACAAAAACACTTGCTGAGTGGTTGAAGGATTACCCAGATCTATTGCAGGAGGCTAGGGATAAATTCAAGAGCGCGCCTGAGTGGCAGGGCATCGACCCGGATAGTACGCCCGTGTTCTATCGGCCGAAATCGGAAGTGGACGTTATTCGCGCTAAACCTGGAGAATCCGGTGGCCATCATCCTCACGGCTTGGCGCTGGGTGGGCCAGAGGGGCAGGTACTAACGATTACGAATGAAACGAGAAAGATTAAGAATCCGAATCATAGTGCTGCAACTGGATTGCAGAGAAGAATAATAAATGTGATAAAGGCGCAGTGTAGGAGCTGATATGAATATTCTGTATTCGAATTTCCTGGATTTTCTTGTGGGAAAGGGCTGGATTTTGGTTGGTAGGGATGGTGGTGATGGATCGCCACCTGTTATCGATGATTCGATAAATGCAGATGTTCCGGCCTTTTACTTGGAGTTTCTTTCGAATTTCACATCGCTCTCGAACAAGGATGAGTCACGGTGGTTCGTCTCAATCGAGGAGTTTGCGGGTGTCTCGGATGGCGCGTTCTCCTGGGATGAGTTTGAGAAGATGAGCATTGACGCTGCAATGACGGATGCTGATGGCGAGGATGTTCGAAAGTTCTGGGCAGAGTATTTGCCGATTTTTATGGCGGTCGACGGAGACTATCAATTCGTTGGGCTGGGCCGGAGCTCTGGGGCGGTTGTGCACGGCGTTGAGCCTGAGTTTGAAAGTGTTACTAGGCTTGCCGAGACATTCGACGAATTTCTCACTGCGGCGATGAATGGCCAGTACGACGAACTATTCTTTGGGCGCTAGTTGCCGGGTGCGCACCGGCAGCATCCGCTGGCGCGCAGACGCGGCTGCAGCACGTGGGCATCGGCCAGATCGGAAAGCGCGTGCAGAAAGTTGTTCTGATGCATGGCAGACACGAAGCAGCATTCCCGACTCCGGGTGCTGAGCTGGTGTTCTTCAACGCCCCTTTCAACACTGAGAGGCTCGCCCGGATCGAGCAGGTTCACCTCTGGTCACCTCCCGGCGACAAGCTCGAAGCGCTTCCGGAGATCCTCAGGGAAATGCGGGGTCTCAAGACGCTCAGCATCGGGCCGGGATCGATCGCACCGTCGATCATGGATGGACTCGAGGAGGGGCTTCTGCCTGAGAGCATCGAGGCATTGAGCATCCATCTTGGCACGGGGACGTTGGCCTGGCCGGGCGTTGTGCTACCCAATCGGAGGACGCTGTATGTCGACGTGCCGGTGCGCTTCGACACATCAAGCTTCCCCGCGTTGAAAGTACTTTCGCTCTATCCAGACAGGTCATTGAAGAATCTCAGGCAGGCCCTGGCCCTGCCTCTGGAAGAACTGAACATTCTGAATGTCCCCGTGGATGGTGAGATCTTCAACATCCTGTCTGCATCGGCTGGTGGCCTCGAACGCCTGGGACTGTTGGGTGGCACGAAGCTGAAAAGCCTCGATGGCATCGAGACACTTGCCGCGTTGACGTCGGTATGGCTGAAGAATCTGAGTTCGCTGACAGACATCCGTGCACTGGTGGGGCTCGAGCAGCTCAGGAAACTGGATATCCAGTACTGCAAGAAGATTGCCAACATCGAGGTCATCAATGATCTTTCCG
Organism: Stenotrophomonas sp. STEN225; assembly: GCF_056756445.1. Lineage (NCBI taxonomy): Bacteria > Pseudomonadati > Pseudomonadota > Gammaproteobacteria > Lysobacterales > Lysobacteraceae > Stenotrophomonas > Stenotrophomonas sp. STEN225. Next base: position 18,126 of record NZ_JBRRBV010000020.1, read on the forward strand.
CGCTTCGTGAGTTGACGCTCGTGGGTTGCGGAAAGGTGGGTCTGAAGAAAATACAGGCAAAGATCGAATCGCTTCAGAAGCGCACCATCGGGGCGACGACCTAGCCACATTGCATGTGCGGTGCCGGTCTGCTGAGCCAGGTGGATCGGTGCCGCTGCGCACCATCCGGCGGGTTGTGCGAGGAGGTGCCGGTGCCCCGGGGACCGCGGAAGCCAGGTGTTCGGGGAAATCGCTCGTCGCGGCGTCGATCCGTGCCCGCTGAAACTGCATAAGGTTCATGCGTGACTGAAACTGCATTCTCCCGCGTTTATGCCTCGGGTTCGTTGGAGGTGAGTGCCCAGGTCCTTCGGGATTTCGGACTGGAACCGTCGACGAGTGAGCTGATGCTTCGGCTGGGGCTTCCTTCACGGCTGCCGGGCGATGTACCTGTTGTTCAGTTCGAAGTGCCCCACGTGGTCGAGATCGATGGCACCGGACTTCTGGCTATCGCGCGAGAGCCATGGGGCGAGGATCTGCTGCTGTGCCTGTCGGCGAGTGGCGAGGTACTTGCCGTGGGCGATGGCGGACGTCAGATCGTGAATGGACGCCTGTCGAGCTTCCTTGGGTTTCTCGAAGCGTATGAGGCATTCCAGGCCCAGGCAAAGGCGGATGATTCCGGTCCGATGGTCTACTCCCAGGCGGAGATGCAGGCCCGGCTGGAGGCATTCGAGCGGGGTGAGATTCCCAAGCGCTCTGCAAAGCCGCGATTCGATCGCAGTAGGGCGATCAGGACGCTGGTGTCGGAGTGGAGGAGGCTTGATGCCGCTGCACTGACGGAAGGGTCACGGTGGTCAATTGTTCTGGAACAGATCCAGGATGGCCTTGTTTGAGATGTCGGTCCTGTAAGGCGACATTCGGGCAGCAGAATCCGGACGACCACTGGGTGGCGTCCGGCAGCAATATCTTCCAGAGCCATCGCGGACGATCACCCGATCAACCCCGATCCGGCCTGCCATGCGTTGAACAGTTCGTCCTCGCTCTGGAGACGTACCATGTCGCCCGTCCTTCGTCGTGTGCTGTGCCTGCTGGCGCTGCTGCTCTGTGCCTTCACCACGGCCGCCCAGACCCACGGCCGTCCGGCCGTCCGCCCGGTTCGTGCGGTCCCGTTGCTGCAGGTCGCGGGCGCCGAGCAGCCCATCGTGCTGCGTCGGGCCTCCATCGAAGGGGAGGTCCAGGCGGGTATCGCCCAGACCCGCGTCACGTTGGAGTTCCATAACCCCAACCGCCGGGTCATGGAGGGCGAGCTGCAGTTCCCGCTGGCTGACGGCCAGCAGATCACCGGCTTCGCCCTGGATATCGATGGCCAGTTGCGCGAGGCGGTGCCCGTGCCGAAGGACCGGGGGCGTCAGGTGTTCGAGGACATCGCGCGTCGCGGCGTCGATCCGGGCCTGCTGGAGCAGACCGCCGGCAATCAGTTCCGCCTGCGTGTCTACCCGTTGCCCGCCGGCGGCAGCCGCCGTGTGCAGCTGGTGCTGCGCGAACCGCTGGCGTTTGCCGCCCACGGCTGGCAATGGACTTTGCCGTTGCAGTTCGCAGCCAGCGCGGCCTCGGTCGAGCTGACCTTGCAGGCGCCGGATGCGGCGACCACGAGCGCAGGGCCGTTCCGCTTCACTGAGGGGCAACTGCATTGGCAGGGCCGAGGCGCCCTGTTGCCGGCGCAGCTGCAGTGGACGCTCCCGGCATCACGTCAGGCACGGGTACAGGTCGCACCGTGGCAGGACGGTCACTATCTGCTGGCACAGCTGCCGGTGCCGGTCGATAACGCGCCGCGTACGCTGCCGACCGATATCGGCCTGCTGTGGGATGGCTCCGGCTCATCAGGCAGGCGTGACCGTTCGCGGGAGTTTGCACTGCTGGACCGTTACTTTGCTGTGCTGGGAAACGGCACGGTCGCGTTGACGGTCCTGCGTGACCGGGCCGAGCCGGTGCGTCGCTTCCGTATCCGCGGCGGTGACTGGTCGGCATTGCGGCAGGCGTTGCAGGCCGTCCGCCCGGATGGCGCCAGCGCGCTGGCGCAGTGGCAGCCGCAGGCAGCCGTGAAGGAGTACCTGCTGGTCAGCGACGGTCTGTTGACCTACGGCCCGCAGGTGTTGCCGACGCTCGCCGCCGACCAGCGCCTGTTCGCGGTCAGCAGTGCGGGCGCACATACCGATGTCGTTCGGCTGCGCGGTTGGAGCGAATCACATGGCGGTCGCTTCATCGCCCTGGGGACGGATGTCGATGCCGCTGCACGCGAACTGCTGTCTTCGCCGCTGGACGTGCAGGTCGATGCGGGCCGCGGTGTACAGGACGTGGTGATCGATCGTCGCAGTGAAGCCCAGGGCTGGCTGTGGCTGCACTCGCGGCTGGCGGCGGACGGCGTGCCGATGCGGGTCCGCGTCGGCGGCCAATGGCTGGCGCTGCCCGCGACACAGACGAGCGGCAATGGAGAACTGCTGGCCGGCCTGTGGGCGCAGGCGCGCCTGCAGCAGCTGGCCGCCGACCGTCGCGGCAACCGTGAGGCGATGCAGCGCCTGTCGCAGCAGTTCGGCCTGGTCGGTCCGGATACCTCGTTGATCGTGCTGGAGACGCTGGACGATTACCTGCGCTACGCGATCCGGCCTGCCGGCGCGCTGCGGACCGAGTACGACGCCCGCTTTGCACGCGTGGTCGCTGACCGCAGCGCCGCCGAGCGCCGTCGCCTGGACGACATCGCCGCACAGTGGCAGGAGCGCCGGGAGTGGTGGCGCCGCAGCTGGCCGAAAGACACGCCGCCGCAGTTGCAGGGAAAGGCGTTGGACAGGGTTGCCGTCTCTGCTTCGGCCGCTGCGCCGGTAGCGATGCTGGCGGCCGCACCTCCCGCGCCCGCACCGATGCTTGCGGCCGCGGAACGCGACGTCCAGGTGTCGCGTGCACGCGCCCGTCGCTCGGCACCTGCACAGGAAGCCGCACGCGATGCGAGCACGGGGAGCGGCGCTGCCGCCGCGCCAGAGGCCGCAGCGAACAGCGGTGCGCTCGGCATCCAACTGGCCGCATGGCAGCCAGATTCGGCCATTGCCCGGCGCCTGCGCCAGGGGCCGTCCTCGCAGCTGTACGACCGCTACCTGGCCGAGCGCGCCGCGCATGCCGACAGCAGTGCGTTCTTTCTCGACGTGGCCGATCTGTTGCTGGAGCAGGGGCAGCGGGATCTGGCCCTGCGCGTGCTGTCCAACCTGGCCGAGATGGACCTGGACAACCGCCATCTGCTGCGCGTGCTCGGCTACCGCCTGATGCAGGCCGACGAACCGATGCTGGCGGTGCCGGTGTTCGAGCAGGTGTTGGCGATGGGCGAGGAGGAGCCGCAGAGCTTCCGTGATCTCGGCCTGGCCCTGGCGGCGGCGGGCCGGCCACAGCAGGCGCTGGCGCCGCTGTACCAGGTGGTGACGCGGCCCTGGGACAGCCGGTTCAACGGCATTGCACTGATCGCGCTGGACGAGCTGACCCAACTGGTTGCACGCAGCACGCCAGGGCTTGATACCTCGGCCATCGACCCGCGCCTGCTGCAGCCGATGCCGCTGGACCTGCGGGTAGTGCTGTCGTGGGATGCGGACAACAGCGACATGGACCTGTGGGTGACGGACCCGAACGGCGAGCGCGCGTACTACGGCAATCGTCTGACCTACCAGGGAGGACAGATGTCACAGGACTTCACCGGGGGCTATGGACCCGAGCAGTTCTCACTGCGTGATGCCAAGCCGGGCAGGTACAAGGTGGAGGCCAATTATTTCGGCAGTCGCCAGCAGCTGGTGACCGGTGCCACGACCCTGATGCTGCGCCTGACCACCCATTGGGGCACGCCGAAGCAGAAGGACCAGCGGGTGACGATGCGATTGAAGGATCGTGCCGAAACGGTGCTGGTGGGCGAGTTCGAGGTCAGATAGCGCCGAGCTCAGTTCGGGCAGGCTTGAGTCGGAGCCGGGCATGACCCGGCTCCACGCGATGGTGTCACGGTGCCGTCGTTGCGCCTGCCACCGAAGGCGATGGCGGATGGACGCGCAGGCCGAACAGGGGGCGCAGCCAGCGGACACGACGGATCAGCAGCTCGTGGATCAGCAGGCAGCCGGCGACGGTGCCGGCAACCAGCAGAGCCGGTTCCAGCCAGGGGCCGAGCTGAAGGGGCCGCAGCCAGTAGAGCAGGACGATCAGCACGGTCTGGTGCAGGATGTACCAGCTGAAGACCGCCTCTCGGCAGTAGTCGAGGCCACGCCACGGCTGGTCGAGCAGCACGCGGGCCCAGCCGAACATCGCCAGCAGTGCGCACCAGGTGTACAGGGCCCGGCCGACGCGCTCGGTCTGCGCCCATGGCAGCGACAGCACCCATGGATCGAGCTGGTCAAGGTCGGGCATCCGGCCCAGGGCGCGGATGCCGAGTTCGACCAGCAGCCCGATCACGGCCAGCGCCAACGTCAGGCGCCTGCCGCGCACGAGCAGGTCCCAGCCGCGTTGCCAGCGTGCGGCCCAGAAACCGGCCAGGAACAGGGGCAGGGATTCGGCATGCACGTAGAGGTCGTTCAGCAGCGCATGGGTGGGCGGCCACGCAGGCATCACCACCAGCAGGGCCCAGGCCAGCCAGAGCACCGGCAGCAGCAGGCCGATGATCGCGATCAGGCGGTCATCGGGCCGCCATGACGGCAGCCGCGCCCACAGGGCCTGCATCGGACCGGCCAGCGCGATGGCCAGCAGGGTGTAGGGCACCAGGTACGCCAGATACCACAAGTGATTCCAGGTGAACCCGTAGGCTGCGCCGTCGAAATGCGCGCCCGGCCACGGCCGGAACTGCCAGTAACGCCACAGGAAGGCGCCGAGTCCTGGCGTCACATCGCCCTTGTCCACCGCTTCGCAGTAAGCCTGCAGCGAGACGACAGCGACGATGCCGAACAACAGCGGCAGCAGCAGGCGTCCGCTGCGTTTCAGTGCGAACCGGTGCCGCCCGTGCCGCGGCAGCGAGAGGCCCAGAGCGATACCCGAGATCACGAACAGCAGTGGCATGCGCCAGCGGTTCAGAGCGATCATCGGCCACTGCAGCCACTCGGCGGTGTAGGCGCTCTTGAGATGGAAGCCCCAGCCATCCACATAGGCCATGGCCGCGTGGTAAAGGATGAGCAGGGCGAAGGCGAGCACGCGGAGCGTGTCGATGTCATGGCGTCGGGTCATGGCCGCAACCGGCAGGAAGGTGACGCCAGACTGCGTCCGCAAAGGTGGAGGCGTAAGCGGCAGGGGGCCACCGGTGCCGCGGTAGTGACCAATGGCGGGCGTGCCGGGATCAACGGGGAGGCTACGCTCGCTCCCTTGATGCACGCTGAGGGACCGCGACGAGATGGATGCAGCAATGGCTCAGGGCAGACTGCCGCGCTGGCGAACGTCAAGTCGTCTGCTGGTGTGGGCCGCGATCCTGTCGGCGACCGCAGTGACGAACGCGCTGGTGGAAGTGATGGATTCCGGGCGCCACGGCACCGCCCTGGCCCTGTGGGAGCCCCTGGTCTGGGAGTTCAGCAGTGCCGGAGCGGTGCTGCTGACCCTGCCGCTGCTGTGGTGGGGGTGCGAGCGCTGGCCGTTGCATGCCGACACCTGGAAGCGCCTGCTGCCGCTGTACCTGCTGGCCAGCGTGGGGTGGTCGCTGCTGCACGTGGTGGGGATGATGGTGATCCGCCACCTCGCGTACGCCGCACTGGGCCATCACTACCAGGACGATGACGGCTGGTTGCAGCGCTTTGCCTACGAGTACCTGAAGGATGTCCGCACGTTCGCGTTGTTCGTGGCGCTGGAGCACCTTGCCGGCTGGTTCGGCCGCCGCCGCCAGGGTGAGGCATCCCTGCTGGCCGCGCCGGATGTCGGTCCGCCGGTCGAGCCGGTCGAGCGCCCGCAGCACTTCCTGGTGCGCAAGCTGGGCAAGGAATTCCTGGTCGCCACCGAGGACGTCGAGTACGCCCAGGCCGCTGGCAACTACGTGAATCTGAGGGTCCGCGGCCATGACTATCCGCTGCGGATCACCATGGCGGTGCTGGAGCTGCGGCTGGATCCGCTGGTGTTCCTGCGGCCGCATCGCAGCTGGCTGATCAACCGCGGGCAGCTGCGCTCCATCGAGCCGCTGGATGGCGGCGAGGCCCTGCTGCACATGGCCGATGGGGCCAAGATTCCCTGCAGCAGGCGCCAGCTGCCGCTGCTGCGGCAGGCGCTGGCGGGAGGATAGGGGCGGGCGGACCTGCGGAGCGCCCGCCCCCTTCGTGCTTACTTCCTGTCCTTCTTGATCATCGCGTCGATGCGCGCGGCGCGGGCTTCCGAGCCGGGGTGCGACGACATCAGGCCGCCTTCGCTGGACAGCTTGCGGAACATGCTGGCCAGGGCTGCCGGATCATAGTTGTGGCGCTTCATGAACTGGTAGCCGTACTCGTCCGCCGCGCTCTCTTCCTTCTGCGAGAACTGGGCGTTGACGAAACCCTCGGCGAGGTCGCCGAGCTGGCCCTGGCTGAGCTGGGTCAGGTTGCCGTTGCCCGACGCTGCCAGGCCTTCGCGGCCGGCCGATGCGAGCAGCGCGGTGCGCATCTTGGTCTTGCTGTGGCCCAGCTTCACGTGGCCGATTTCGTGGCCGATCACGCCACGCACCTCGTCATCGCTGGCCATGTCCATCAGGCCGGTGTAGACGCGGACGCAGCCGTTGGCCATCGCCCAGGCGTTGACATCGGCGGTCCGGTAGACCTTGAAGTTCAGGTTCAGGCCGTCCTCGTTGGCGAGCCCCTGGGTGATCTTGGCCAGGCGCTGGGCATAGGGATCGTTGGCGGGTGCCAGCTGGTTCTCCTTGTCCATGTAGGCGCAGGCCTGGTCGGCGGCCGCCGAGACCTCTGCGTCGGACAGGGTCAGCGCCTTGCCGGCCTTCAGGCCGGTGCTGGTCAGGCCCTTCAGGTCGATGGCCGAGGCATTGGCGGCCAGCAGGCAGGCGGCCAGGCACAGGGTGGAACGCATGATCTTCATTGAAATGGTGCTCCTTGGATTGGGATGGGCCGCGCGTCCCCCTGTTGCCGCGGCGGCCGGGAAGTCTACCGGCTTCAGCCCGCCCCGTGTCCAGCCGCCGGCCGGGCCGCTGGGGGTGCCTCGCCGCCTGCCGGGCGCCTGCGTTATCATTGGCAGTCATTTTTTGAACGCACGACCGCCGACATGATCGAACTGAATCCTGTCCGCCAGCGCATCACCGATCTGACCGATCGCGTGCTGTCGCTTCGGGGGTATCTTTGACTACGACGCCAAGAAAGAGCGTCTTGAAGAAGTAACGCGGGAGCTTGAAAACCCCGACGTCTGGAACAACGCCGAGTACGCCCAGAACCTGGGGCGCGAGCGATCCAGCCTGGAAAAGACCGTGGGCGGCATCGCCTCGGTGCTCGATGGCCTGAAGGATGCGACCGAGCTGCTGGAGCTGGCCGAGTCCGAGCAGGACGAGGACACCGCGCTGGCCGTGGTTGCCGATCTGGACAAGCACCAGTCGCACGTCGAGAAGCTGGAGTTCCAGCGCATGTTCTCCGGCGAGATGGACAATGCCGCTGCGTTCGTCGACATCCAGGCCGGTGCCGGTGGTACCGAAGCCCAGGACTGGGCCGAGATCCTGCTGCGCATGTACCTGCGCTGGTGCGAATCGCGTGGCTGGAAGACCGAGCTGATGGAAGTTTCCGGCGGTGATGTGGCGGGCATCAAGTCGGCCACCCTGCGCGTGGAAGGTGACTATGCCTATGGCTGGCTGAAGACCGAGACCGGCGTGCACCGCCTGGTGCGCAAGTCGCCGTTCGACTCGGACAACCGTCGCCACACCAGCTTCACCTCGGTGTTCGTTTCGCCGGAGATCGACGACAACATCGACATCACCATCAACCCGGCCGATCTGCGCACCGACGTCTACCGTTCGTCCGGCGCCGGTGGTCAGCACGTCAACAAGACCGAGTCGGCGGTGCGTATCACCCACATTCCGACCAACATCGTGGTGGCGTGCCAGACCGGCCGCAGCCAGCACCAGAACCGCGACAACGCGATGAAGATGCTGGCCGCAAAGCTCTACGAGCTCGAGATCCAGAAGCGCAACGCGGAGAAGGATGCCGTGGAAGCGACCAAGTCCGACATCGGCTGGGGCAGCCAGATCCGCAATTACGTGCTCGATCAGAGCCGCATCAAGGACCTGCGCACGGGCATCGAGCGTTCCGATACGCAGAAGGTGCTCGATGGTGACCTCGATGAGTTCGTCGAGGCCAGCCTGAAGGCCGGCCTGGCGGTGGGGTCCAAGCGCGTCGATGCCTGATGCGCACGCCTGCGCCGATATCATCGCCTTCCGCAACGGAGGGCGATGATGCGCAGCGAGAGTGAACGCAGGGAGCTCGGCGGTTTCCTCAAGGCCTGCCGCGCCCGTGTCGACCCGGCCACGCTGGGCCTGCCGGCCGGGCGCAGGCGTACCCCCGGCCTGAAGCGCGAGGAAGTGGCGCTGGCGGTGGGGGTCAGTGTCAGCTGGTACACCTGGATCGAGCAGGGACGTGAAGTGCGTGCGTCGCCGGAAGTGCTCGAGCGCCTGGCCCGGGTATTGCGGATGAGCGATGACGAGCGCGCATATGCGTTCGCGCTGTCCGGCTATGGCGTTCCGCTGGAGTCGCCAGATGAAAGCGTGACTGATGGCCTGCGCCAGCTGGTGGACGCGATGCAGCCGATCCCGGCCTACGTACGCAACACCCGTTTCGACATCCTGGCCTGGAATCCGGCCATTGCCGAACTGTTCGTCGACTACAGCCAGCTGGCGCCGCATGAGCGCAACACGCTGCGGCTGATGTTCCTGTATCCGCCTTATCGCACGTTGATCCTCAACTGGGAGGAGATGGCCCGGGGCCTGCTGGCCGGCTTCCGCGCGGCGATGGCGCAGGCGCAGGACAAGGCGCCTTTCCTGGCGCTGGCCGAGGACATCGCTGCCCACAGCGATACGTTCCGGCAGTGGTGGCCGGAGCATGATGTGCGCCGCTTCGACGAGGGGGCGAAGAAGCTGAACCACCCCACGCGCGGGTTGCTGGACCTGCAGTACGTGGCGCTGGTGCCGGAGAGCCGGCACGACCTGTCGTTGGTCACCTACCTGCCGCGAAAGTAGGTGGGTCGGCAGGGCTGCGCCCTGCACCCGCAGAGGCTTCAAGCCACGGCAACGGCAACGGCGTGCATTCCGTGGGATGGCGGGGCGGCGTCGAAGTGCGGGGACGCCGTGAACCCGTCCATGGGGGCTTGGCAGCCGTATCCATGCGGCTGACACCCCGCACTCCGACGCCGCCCCGCCTCTGACAATTCCCCGCGGCTGTGGGTGGGTGTCGACCTTGGTCGACACATCTTTCAGATATCGAATGAAATTCCGGGGTCAGATCCGTTCTCCTGCGGAAAACGGATCTGACCCCGAGAGTACTTCCAACAGATCGCGGGAAACTGTGTCCGCGGCATGGATGCCGCCGCCCAGCCCCCATGGAGGGGTTCACGACGTCTTCCGCCATCGGCCCCACCCCGCCATCCCGCAGGAATCCAGCTTCTGCTGTTGCTGGGCTGTGGCGTAGGGGGCAGGGCGCAGCCCTGCCAGCAACCCCATTCAGGCAGGTAAGTGCAGGTCACAGGATAAGCAGACGCCTTGTTGCGCGGCAGCTTCGGGTCCACATTCCTGACAGGAGACGGGCAATCGGCCCGTTGCCGAGACAACAGGAGCCCTGCATGTCCGCTGCCCCCGCCATTGCGATTTCCCTCGATCCGGCCACCGGCCAGGAAATCGCCCGCCATCCCTTCGTTACCGACGCCGAGCTGGAGGTGATTCTCGATCGAGGCCAGGCCGGCTTTGCCGCCTGGAGTGCGCAGTCGCTGGAGCAGCGCGCCGATGCCCTGCGTGCGATGGCCGCGGTCCTGCGCCGCGACCGCGAATCGCTTGCGGCGCTGGCCACCGCTGAAATGGGCAAGGTCCATGCCGAATCGTTGGCCGAAATCGAGAAGTGCGCGGTGCTCTGCGAGTGGTATGCGGATAACGGCGCACAGTACCTGCGCGACGAGCCGACGCTGGTTCCCGATGACAAGGCCTACGTGTCCTACCTGCCACTGGGCGTGGTGCTGGGCATCATGCCGTGGAATTTCCCGTACTGGCAGGTGATGCGCGCAGCGGTGCCGATCCTGATGGGTGGCAATGGTTTCCTGCTCAAGCCGGCCGAGAACATCGTCGGTACGGCCCATCTGCTCGATGCCGCCTGGCGCGACGCGGGCCTGCCGGAAGGCACCTTCATCGCCGCCAACATCAGCCGTGAGGGCACCAGTCGTGCCATCGCCGATGACCGCATCGCAGCTGTCACCCTGACCGGCAGCGTCGGCGCAGGCCGCAGCATTGCCGCGCAGGCCGGGCAGGCATTGAAGAAGGTCGTGCTGGAACTGGGGGGCTCGGACCCCTTCATCGTGCTGGACGATGCCGACCTCGACGCGGCGGTGGATGCAGCACTCGCCTCGCGCTTCCAGAACACCGGACAGGTCTGCATCGCCGGCAAGCGCATCATCGTCGAGGACGGCGTGTACGACCGTTTCGTGGCGCAGTTCTGCGCGAAGGTGCAGGCGCTGACCGTCGGTGATGGCCGTGAACCCGGCAACCGCATCGGTCCCATGGCCCGGCAGGACCTGCTCGAGCAGCTCGATGCGCAGGTGCGTGCATCGGTAGAGGCCGGCGCGCAGCTGCTGGTCGGCGGTCATCAGCTGGATCGTCCGGGCAGCTTCTATGCCCCCACGGTGTTGGCCGGTGTCGAGCCGGGCATGCAGGCGTTCGATACCGAGACCTTCGGCCCGGTGGCTTCGATCAGCCGCGCACGCGATGCCGATCATGCGGTGGAGCTGGCCAACCAGAGCGAATTCGGCCTCAGCGGCAACCTGTGGAGCGGCGATCGCGAGCGCGCGATGCGGCTGGCACGCAGGCTGCAGACCGGGGGCGTGTTCGTCAACGGCTTCTCCGCGTCCGACCCGCGCGTGCCGATCGGTGGCGTGAAGAAGAGTGGCTTCGGCCGCGAGCTGTCGCATTTCGGCATCCGCGAGTTCGTGAACGCGCAGACCGTGTGGTTCGACCGTCGTTGACGCACGGCTTGCATCCTTCCTGTAACGATCCACCACCAGTCCAGTGAAGAGGGACGGCATTCCCATGTCCAAGGGTTCAGATCTGCTTGTCGCGGCGCTCGAGAACGAGGGCGTCGAACGTATTTTCGGTATTCCCGGCGAAGAGAACCTCGATGTCGTCGAGTCGCTGCGCCATTCCAGCATCGAGCTGGTCATCACCCGCCATGAGCAGGCGGCGGTGTTCATGGCGGCCACCTACGGACGCCTGACCGGCAAGCCGGGCGTGTGCCTGGCCACGCTCGGCCCGGGTGCCCTCAACTTCACCACCGGTGCGGCCTACGCGCTGCTGGGCGCATGGCCGGTGATCATGATCACCGGGCAGAAGGGCATCGTCGCCAGCAAGCAGGCGCGCTTCCAGATCGTCGACATCGTCAGCACGATGAAGCCGCTGACCAAGCAGGCGCGGCAGATCGTATCGGCGCGCACCATCCCGACCATCGTCCGCGAGGCATTCCGTGTCGCGCAGGAAGAACGTCCGGGCCCGGTCCTGCTGGAACTGCCGGAGGACATCGCGGCCACTGAAGTCGAGGATGTGGCATTGATCCCGACGCATGCGGTGGATCGACCGATCGCCAGTCCCGAGGCGCTCGATCGCGCCGCGCAGATCATCCGCAATGCGAAGCGTCCGCTGCTGATGATCGCGTCCGCGGCGTCACGGCCGCAGTCCAGCGAGGCGCTGTCAGCCTTCGTACTGCGTGCCGGCATTCCCTTCTTCACCACGCAGATGGGCAAGGGTGCGGTAGCGGGCGGATCGGGCCTGTACATGGGGACCGCCGCGCTGACCGAGCGCGACTATGTGCACATGGCCATCGACCAAGCCGACGTGATCGTCACCATCGGCCATGAAGTGACCGAGAAGCCGCCTTTCGTGATGCGACCCGGCGGACCGACCGTCATCCACATCGGCTATTCGCAGGCGGCGGTCGAGCAGGTCTACTTCCCGCAGGTGGAGGTGATCGGCGATATCGGCCGCTCGCTGACCCAGCTGGCCGACCGCATTGAAGGCCAGGTGGCCCATGCCGATGCACTGCTGCCGCTGCGGGCCACCATCCTCGACCATCTCGCCGACCGTGCCGAAGAGGCCGGGTTCACCCCGCAGCGGCTGGTCCACGACGTGCGCCGGGTGATGCCGCCCGACGGCATCGTGGCGCTGGACAATGGCATGTACAAGATATGGTTCGCGCGCAATTACCGCACCCAGGTAGCCAATACGCTGCTGCTGGACAATGCGCTTGCCACGATGGGTGCGGGCCTGCCTTCGGCGATCATGGCCTCGATCCTGTACCCGCAGCGCCGGGTGCTGGCGGTGTGTGGCGACGGCGGCTTCATGATGAACAGCCAGGAGCTGGAAACCGCGCGGCGGCTGGGGCTGAACCTGGTGGTGCTGATCCTCAACGATGGTGCCTACGGCATGATCCGCTGGAAGCAGGCGGTGGATGGCTTCACCGACTATGGGATGACCTTCGGCAATCCTGACTTCGTCAGGTACGCTGAGGCCTATGGTTGCAAGGGCCACGAAGTGACGGCCATCGAGCAGTTCATCCCGACGCTGGAGGCGGCGTTCAACGAAGGCGGGGTGCACCTGGTGTCGGTGCCGATCGACTATTCGGAGAACGAGCGGGTGCTGGTGGATGAATTGCGGCAGGCGTTCCCCGGGAATGCCTGAGGTAGCGCCGGGCCACGCCCGGGGATTCCTGCCGACTGACCGCCGGGCATGGCCCGGCGCTACCGGGCCGTGGGCGCCGGCCAGGGCCGGGGCAGGGTGGTTTTGCTATGCTGTGCAGCCGGCCGTGCCGGGCGCAAGACTCCCCCAACTACACGATTCCCGCAGATCCATGAGCGAAGCTACCGAAACCCCTTCCGTCGACGAAAACAAGTTGATCGCCGAGCGCCGCGAGAAACTCAAAGCGCTGCGCGGGCAGGGGATCGCGTACCCGAACGACTTCCGTCGCGAGGACTTCGCCGGCCAGCTGCAGGACGAGTACAGCGACGCCGAAACCTGGACCGCCGAGGCCCTGGAAGCCAATGGCCGCCAGGTGCGCATGGCCGGACGCCTGATGGCCAAGCGCATCATGGGCAAGGCCAGCTTCGCCCAGATCCAGGACGAGTCCGGCCGCATCCAGCTGTTCCTGCAGGGCGCGGCCCTGGGCGATGACTACGCTGCCTTCAAGGGCTGGGACGTGGGTGACATCATCGCCGTCGAGGGCGGCCTGACCCGTACCCGCACCGGTGAACTGTCGGTCAAGGCCGCAACGATCCGACTGCTGACCAAGTCGCTGCGTCCGCTTCCGGACAAGTGGCATGGCCTGGCCGACGTCGAGCAGCGCTACCGCCAGCGTTACGTCGATCTGATCGTGACCCCGGAGTCGCGCGCGGTGTTCATCAAGCGCTCGAAGATCATCCGTGCCATGCGCGCGTGGCTGGACAACCGCGACTTCCTCGAAGTCGAGACGCCGATGATGCATTACATCCCCGGCGGTGCGGCGGCCAAGCCGTTCACCACCCATCACAACGCGCTGGACCTGGACCTGTACCTGCGCGTGGCGCCGGAGTTGTACCTGAAGCGCCTGACCGTCGGTGGCCTGGAGCGGGTGTACGAAATCAACCGCAATTTCCGCAATGAAGGCGTCAGCACCCGGCACAACCCGGAGTTCACCATGATGGAGCTGTACGAGGCCTACGCCACGTACAACGAGATCATGGACCTGACCGAAGGCGTGATCCGGGACGTGGCCAGGACGGTGAACGGCACTACCGAAGTGGAGTGGGACGGCGCGAAGATCGATCTCGGCCCGGCGTTCCGCCGCTGGCGGATGGACGAGGCCGTGCGGCACCACAATCCGGAGATCTCCGCTGCCGACTGCACCGACCGCGAAGCGCTGCTGCGGCACTGCGAGCGCCTGAAGATCAAGGTCAAGCCGTCCTACGGCTGGGGCAAGCTGCTGCTGGAGATCTTCGAAGCCACCGTCGAGCACACCCTGATCCAGCCCACCTTCATCACCGATCATCCGGTGGAGGTCTCGCCGCTGGCGCGTGCCAACGACAACGACCCCGGCTACACCGATCGCTTCGAGCTGTTCGTGAACGGCAAGGAGCTGGCCAACGGCTTCTCCGAGCTGAACGATCCGGAGGATCAGGCCCAGCGCTTCCAGGCCCAGGTGGCCGCCAAGGAGGGGGGCGATGACGAGGCCATGCACTACGACGCCGACTACATCCGCGCGCTGGAGTACGGCATGGCGCCGACCGGCGGCCTCGGCATCGGCGTCGACCGCCTGGTGATGCTGCTGACCGGCAGCAGCTCCATCCGCGACGTGCTGCTGTTCCCGTACATGCGTCCGGAGCACTGAGCCGGGGTTTTGTGACTCCCGTTTGTGCGCGCCGTCCCGAAACGGGACGGCGCAATTGACGTCTCTGGCACTCGGCGTATCGTAATTGCACTACCTTGACGCCGGCTATGGCTTGATCGGTGACGGGGAAGAGCGCAATGTGGAGAGCCCGCTTCACAATGTGACCACGATCATGAACCGGGACGCATGACACGGGAGTCAGTCCGATGCAGGGTGCCAGCGTGCGCAGCGGCAGCGTTTCCACGCCTGCTGATGACCAAGCGTGGTCGAGAAACCAGGCGGAGTACACGTTGAACATCGTCATCGTCGATGACCAGACCTCCGCGCGGACGATGCTGCGGCACGTCATCGAGGACATCGCGCCGGAACTGAGCGTGCATGACTTCGGCGATCCCCTGACCGCGCTGGCCTGGTGCGAATCGCACCCGGTCGACCTGCTGCTGCTCGACTACCGCATGCCGGAAATGGACGGGCTGGAATTCGCCCGCCGCTTCCGGCGCCTGCCCAAACATCGCGACATCCCCGTGATCCTGATCACCGTGGTGGGCGACGAGCCGATCCGGCAGGCCGCGCTGGAGGCAGGCGTGATCGACTTCCTGGTCAAGCCGATCCGCCCGCGCGAACTGCGGGCGCGCTGCTACAACCTGCTGCAGCTGCGCCAGCAGACCGAGAACGTGAAACAGCGCGCGCTGTCACTGGAACAGCGCCTGCTCGCCAGCATGCACGAGGTCGAGGAGCGGGAGCGCGAGACCTTGTCGCGATTGGCTCGTGCGATCGAGTTTCGTGACGCCGGCACCAGTGCCTACCTGGAGCGGATGGCCCGCGTGGCCGGGCTTATCGCCGAGCAGCTGGGCCTGCCGGAAGACGAGGTACGGCTGATCGAGATGGCGGCGCCCCTGCACGACATGGGCAAGATCGCCATACCGGATGCGGTGCTGCTCAAGCAGGGCAAGCTCAATGAAGAGGAGCTGGCGATCATGCGCCGTCACCCGCGCATCGGCCATGAACTGCTCAGCGGCAGCCAGAACCGCTTCATCCAGGTCGGTGCGCTGATCGCGCTGCGTCACCATGAACGCTACGACGGCAGCGGTTACCCCGATGGGCTGGTAGGCGAAGCGATTCCACTGGAAGCGCGCATCGTTGCCGTCGCCGATGTCTTCGACGCCCTGATTTCCCCGCGTCCATACAAGGAAGCCTGGACGATGGAAGCAACGCTGGCCTATCTGTATGCCCAGCGTGGCCGCCTGTTCGACCCCCGCTGCGTGGATGCGCTGCTGCGGGGCCGCCAGCAACTGCTGGACATCTGCGCGCAGCACTCGACGGCCTCCACGCGACCGGGTGGATGAGATGCAGGACCTGTTCGCACGGCTGAAGCGCCGGCTGTCGCAGCGGCCCGACTCCGAGCACGGGCAGGTGATAGTGCGGATCGCGCTGATCTCGCTGATCCTGGTTTACGTACTGCTGTCCGGGGCCCGGATGCATCGCCTGGAGCAGTACCAGGGCGTGCTCGTGACCGTGCTGACCGGGCTGTCGATATCCCTGCTGCTGTTCGCCTGGTTGCTGTGGAAGCCGGGGCGCTCCGATGCGCGCAGGGTGGTCGGCATGGTCGCCGACTATGGGTTGATGACGGTCGGCATGGTGCAGATGGGCGAGCCTCTGGCCTGGGTCTATGCGGTGGTGATGTGGGTCACGGTGGGCAATGGCCTGCGCTTCGGCAACCGCTACCTGGGCGTGGCGATCGCCATGGCCCTGGTCAGCTTCGGTACCACCGTGCTGTTGACACCGTATTGGCGTGACAACCCCAGCCTGGCCGTGCCCCTGTGGCTGGGCCTGGTGGCGGTTCCGCTGTGCTGCTCCTCCCTGTTGCGACGACGGATGCGACATCCCCCCATGGACACTCCTGCCGTTGAATCCTCCCCGGCCCGGTCGCTGCTGGCCCGGGTGAAGCAACGGCTGTCCGGACGCGAGGACAGCGAGCACGCGCAGAACCTGATCCGCATCGTGATCACCGCGCTGTTCATCAGCTATCTCGGCTGGCGCTACCTGAGCGCGGGTGGCGAGACGCTGACCACGACGTGGCTGATCCTCGCCTTCGAGCTGGCCATCTCGGCGGGCCTGCTGGTGGCGATCCTGGTCGATCCCGGGGTGTCACACGTCCGCCGCGTGATCGGCATGCTGACCGACTACACGTGCATGGCCTGGATCATGACCATCCAGGGTGAGCCGGCAGCTCCGCTGTACGCGGTGATGCTGTGGGTCACGATCGGCAACGGCATGCGCTACGGCAGCACCTACCTGCGGGTGGCAACCGCAATGGGGTGCCTGGCTTTCCTGTGTACCGTGATGCTGTCGCCCTACTGGCGCAGCCACGACTACCTCGGCTGGGGCCTGCTGCTGGGCCTGGGCGCGATTCCGCTGTACTTCGATTCGCTGCTGCATGCCTTGACCCGTGCGGTGGCCGAAGCGCGCCAGGCCAACGAAGCCAAGAGCCGTTTCCTGGCGAACATGAGCCACGAATTCCGTACGCCGCTCAACGGCCTGGCCGGCATGACCGAAGTGCTGGCCACCACGCGGCTGGATGAGGAGCAGCGCGAGTGCCTCAGCACCATCCAGGCGTCCACCCGCAGCCTGCTGGCGCTGGTGGAGGAGGTGCTGGACATCTCGGCGATCGAGGCCGGCAAGGTCCGGGTGGAATGGCATGAGTTCGCGCTGGCCGACGTGCTGCAGGCGATCAACCTGATCCTCACCCCGCAGACGCGTTCCAAGTCATTGGAGTATCGCGTCGACGTGGACGACAACGTTCCGCCGCGGTTGTTCGGCGACGCCGGCCATCTGCAGCAGATTCTGCTGAATCTGATGGGCAACGCGGTGAAGTTCACCGACAGTGGCTTCGTCCATCTGCGTGTCAGCAGCCATGACGAGCGTGGCAGCGAGCGTGCCCGGCTGCGTTTCGAGATCCTCGACAGCGGCATCGGCGTACCCGTGGCCCTGCGCAGCCGCCTGTTCAACGCCTTCGAGCAGGCCGACGTCGGCCTGGCCCGCCGCCATGAAGGCACCGGACTGGGTACGGCGATCGCCAAGGGGCTGGTCGAATCGATGGGCGGGCAGGTCGGTTACCTGCCGAACACGCCGCGCGGCAGCGTGTTCTGGGTGGAAATCGCGCTGGACGTGGCGCCGACGCCGGACGTGCAGGGCGAGCTGCCGGAGGGCGGCAACGTCATTGCGTTCTCCAATCCATTCCTGCGCCATCGGGCCCGTGTACGCAGTCTGCGGGTGCTGGTTGCCGATGACCATGCCGCCAACCGCATGGTGCTGCAGCGGTTGCTCGAGAAGGCCGGCCACAAGGTCACATGCGTCAATGGTGGGGTCGAGGTGCTCGACGCTCTCGAGCAGGCCAATTACGACGCAGCCATCGTTGATCTGCACATGCCCGGCATGAGCGGCCTGGACCTGCTCAAGCAGCTGCGGGTGATGCAGGCCAGTGGCCTGCCGTATGTGCCGGTGATGGTGCTCAGCGCCGATGTCACCCCGGAATCCATCCTGCGCTGTGAGCAGGCAGGTGCACGTGCATTCCTGGCCAAGCCGGTCGTCGCGACGCGTCTGCTGGAGGTGTTGGCCGATGTGGCCGCCAATACGCGTACCGAGCCGGGCATCCAGTCGGTACCGGCCATGGAGGTCGGTGACGGCGTACTCGACACCGCCGTGCTGGACGAGCTGGCGTCACTGGGCATGGGCGATGGCTTCGAACGCAAGTTCATCGACCAGTGCCTGGTGGATGTGGACGCGAGCATGGCGCAGATGCAGGCCTGTGGCGAGCGGCTGGACTGGGAGGACTTCCGCGAACACGCCCACGCCCTGCGTGGCGTGGCGAGCAACCTGGGCCTGGTCCAGGTTGCTGCCGCCAGTGGCGAGATGATGCGCATGGCCGACTGGCAATTGAAGGCCGAGTGGACAATGCGCCTGTCCAGCCTGGTAGGTGCACTGCGCATCGGCAGGAAAGCGCTGGCGTCCCGCGTCGCAGGCATCCAGCAACGCGACGACGGGGAACGCACGCCCTCCTGACCGCGAGGTCTGTCAGCCCGCCTCGCCATTGCGGCGGGCCTGGGCGCGGACCAGCCGGTCCATGGTCCGCAGCGACTTCTCGCCCAGCTGCATGGCGGTGTCGACCCAGATCTCGGTGATGCGCATCATTTCGTGCAGCGGCACCATGGTGGCGATCTCGTTCACTTCGCGCATCGCCGCCCAGGCGTGCGGAATGCGCCGGCTGTCCCGGATCACCTGTTCGACCGCCGCAACGCCTTCGCCCACCGGCACGACGACATCCACCAGGCCCATGTCCTTCAACTGCCGGGCGGTGAAGAGGTTGCCCTCCAGCATGATCTTCTCGGCCAGCCGCGGGCTGACCCGCTGGCACAGGAAGGAGTAGGCGCCCATGCCCGGGAACAGGTCGAACAGCACCTCCGGCAGTCCCATCAGCACGCCTTCTTCGGCGACAATGGTATGGCAGCTAAGCGCGGCCTCGAAGCCGCCGCCCAGTGCATTGCCCTGGACCAGCGCGATGCTGTGGGCGCGTGCGCCCAGCCCGGCGTGGAACGCATGCACGCCGCGCACGCAGCGCTGCGCATAGTCGAGCAGGCGGGCACGGTCGCCCTCGCGGATCAGCCGGCAGAACAGTTCCAGGTCGCCGCCCAGGTTGAATACGTCACTATCGGAGGCCAGGACCACGTGAGGCGAGAGAACGTGGGCAGCACTGAGACGGTCTCCCAGTTCACGCTGATAGTCGACGATGTCGTCTACCAGGCGTGAGGCAAAGCACGGGCGGCCCGGCTGGTTGACCAGGTTGGCATGCATGTGGATCCAGTAGACATCCCGTTCGGTTTCCTCGGTGATGCGCAGGGTCGGGTGCTGCGACGGGCGGGTGATGATGGGGCGTACTGCAGACATGGGTGTTCTCCGAGTGACCGTCCGGCCAACCGCAGAGCGGACGGAGAGATGGAATGTGAGGGAGTGGGCGGAACGTGCGGTGGCGAGTGATTCTATGCACCGCTCGTGAACCGCCTGCAAGCGGCCGCCGCCCGCGCTGGCCGCCAACGAAAAGGGCCCCGCCGTCGCCGGCGGGGCCCTGAGCTGCGTCGAACCGTGGAAACCCTTACTGCGCGGGCGTATCGCGCAGCTCGCGACGGAGTATCTTGCCGACATTGGTCTTCGGCAGTTCCTTGCGGAACTCCACGATGCGCGGGTGCTTGTAACCGGTCAGATTTGCCCGGGCATGCTCCTTGACCATTTCGGCGGTCAGGTTCGGATCCTTCTTCACGATCACCACCTTGACCACTTCGCCGGACTTCTCGTCCGGCACGCCGACCGCGGCCACTTCCAGCACGCCCGGCATCATCGCGATGACGTCTTCGACTTCGTTCGGATACACATTGAAGCCGGACACCAGGATCATGTCCTTCTTGCGGTCGACGATGTAGAAGAAGCCTCGTTCATCCATCTTCGCCATGTCGCCGGTATGCAGCCAGCTGTCGCTGTCGATCGCCTGGGCGGTCTCTTCGGGGCGCTGCCAGTAGCCCTTCATCACCTGCGGGCCCTTGATGCACAGCTCGCCCACCTCACCCAGCGGCAGGATGTTGCCGTTGTCGTCCTTGATGCACGCATCGGTGGACGGGATCGGCAGGCCGATGGAGCCGTTGTACTCCGGCAGGGTAAGCGGGTTGATGCAGGCGGCCGGCGAGGTTTCGGTCAGGCCGTAGGCCTCGACCAACGTCACCCCGGTAACCTTCTTCCAGCGCTCGGCCACAGCGCGCTGCACCGCCATGCCGCCGCCCAGGGTGAACTTCACCGACGAGAAATCGATCTCATCGAAACCGGGCGTATTGAGCAGACCGTTGAACAGCGTGTTGACGCCGGTGATGGCGGTGAAGCGCGTGCCCTTGAGCTCCTTGACGAAGCCCTTCATGTCGCGCGGATTGGTGATCAGATGATTGCAGCCGCCGAACTTCATGAAGACCAGACCGTTCGCGGTCAACGCGAAGATGTGGTACAGCGGCAGCGCGGTGATGATCACTTCCTTGCCCGGCTCGATGCCGGAGGTCGACAGCCATGCCGAGGCCTGCTGCATGTTGGCGATCAGGTTGCGGTTGGTCAGCATCGCGCCCTTGGCCACGCCGGTGGTGCCGCCGGTGTACTGCAGGAACGCCACGTCGTCGTGGTCGATCTCGACCTCGGGCAGGGTGTGGCGGCTGCCGAGCTTGAGTGCCTGCTTGAAGCGGATGGCGCCCTTCACGTGATAGTTGGGCACCATCTTCTTGACGTACTTCAGCACGAAGTTGACGATCGCGCCCTTCGCGCCGAGCAGATCGCCCAGGCCGGTGGTGACCACCTGCCTGACCGGCGTGTCGGCGATGACCTGCTGGACGGTATCGCCGAAGTTGTCGACCACCACCAGCACCGAGGCGCCGGCGTCGACCAGCTGGTGCTTCAGTTCGCGTGCGGTATACAGCGGGTTGACGTTGACCACGGTCAGGCCCGCACGCAGCACGCCGAAGGTGGCGACCGGGTACTGCAGGCAGTTGGGCATCATCAGGGCGACGCGGTCGCCCTTCTTGAGCTTGAGCTCACCCAGCAGGTAGGCCGCGAACTGGTCAACCAGCGCATCGGTCTCGCCATAGGTGAGGACCTTGCCGAAACTGGAGTAGGCGGGGCGGTCGCGGTACTTGGCGACGGAGGCGTCGAAGACGGAGGCTACCGAATGGAATTCGTTGACGTCGATCTCGGCGGGAACGCCTTTCGGATAGCTCTGCAGCCAGGGACGATCCAGACTCATATTCCCCCTCCAGGAATCGTGATTGTTGGGTCCGACCCTGAGCGTACTGACAGCGGCCGGTCATTGCAGCATACCCCGCCGTAGGGGAAACGCGAAGAGGGCATCGCGCGACGGCCTGTGCGATCGCGTCAAATGCCGGCGGGCATGGCCCCGCGCCACCGAACTGGCAGCGCTGGGCCATGCCCGGCGGGTGTTTCAGGGTGCGTGCGGTGCTCAGCCCTGCCTGCGCACCGGCGCACCATTGGCCTTGTAGTAGGGCGCGGTGCTGCGGGGCAGCGGCGCACGGCCGCGGATCACGTCGGCGAGCTTTTCGGCGATCATGATGGTCGGCGCGTTGAGATTGCCGGTCACCACCTGCGGCATGATCGAGGCGTCGACGATGCGCAGGGCCTCCAGACCATGCACACGGCCCTGGCCGTCCACCACCGCCATCGGATCATCGGCGTGGCCCATCTTGTTGGAGCAGGACGGGTGGTATGCCGTCTCAGCATGCTCACGGACGAACGCGTCGATCTGTGCATCGGTCTGCAGTGCACTGC
This sequence comes from Stenotrophomonas sp. STEN225, assembly GCF_056756445.1. Taxonomy (NCBI): domain Bacteria; kingdom Pseudomonadati; phylum Pseudomonadota; class Gammaproteobacteria; order Lysobacterales; family Lysobacteraceae; genus Stenotrophomonas; species Stenotrophomonas sp. STEN225. The sequence goes on from NZ_JBRRBV010000020.1 coordinate 40,025, forward strand.
CCGGCGAAATCTCGCGGCCGCTGTATGGAGCCAGTGCCGGCTGCGCGAAGATCTCGCGGGTGATGCGGATCGCCGCGCGGAACTCGCGCCAGTCCTGGTCGTGCGACATGTAGTTGAACAGGATGCTTGGATGCTCGCGCGGATCCTTGGAGCGGACATGGATGCGGCCACGGCTGGGCGAGCGCATCGAGCCGACATGCATCTGGAAGCTGTGTGCCTTGATCGGATTGGACCCGTTGTAGTTGATGGCCACCGGCAGGAAGTGATACTGCAGGTTGGGCCAGTCGAACTCGGCATCGCTGCGGATGAAGCCGCCGGCCTCGAACTGGTTGCTGGCGCCGATACCAGTGCCCAGGAACAGCCATTCAGCGCCGATTGCCGGCTGGTTGTACAGCTTCAGCGCCGGCGCCAGCGAGACCGGCTTCTTGCATTCGTACTGGAGATACATCTCCAGGTGATCCTGCAGATTGGCGCCGACGCCCGGCAGGTGATGCACCAGGTCGATGTCGAGGCTGCGCAGCAGATCGGCCGGGCCCACGCCGGAGCGCTGCAGGATCTGTGGCGAGGCGATGGCGCCGCCGCACAACAGCACCTCGCGGCGGGCAGTGGCACGCTGCGGCTGGTCGTTGCGCAGCCACTGCACGCCCACCGCGCGCTTGCCGGAGAACAGGATGCGGTCGGTCAGCGCGTGGGTGACGATGGTCAGGTTCGGGCGCGGCCTGGCCAGATCCAGATAGCCGCGGGCGGTGCTGGAGCGGCGGCCCTTCGGCGTGACCGTGCGGTCCATCGGGCCGAAGCCTTCCTGCTGGTAGCCGTTGAGGTCATCGGTGCGCGGATAGCCTGCCTGCACGCCGGCTTCAACCATGGCTGCGAACAGTTCGTTGTTGCCGGCCTTGGGGGTGGTCACCCGCAGCGGGCCATCGCCCCCGTGGTAATCGTTGGGGCCGATGTCGCGGGTCTCGGCCTTGCGGAAGTAGGGCAGGCAGTCCAGATAGGTCCAGTCGTCCAGGCCGGGCATGCTCGCCCAGTTGTCGTAGTCCATCGCGTTGCCGCGGATGTAGCACATGCCGTTGATCAGCGACGAACCGCCCAGGCCTTTGCCACGGCCGCAGTCCATGCGGCGGTTGTTCATGAAGGGCTCTGGATCGGTCTTGTAGGCCCAGTTGTAGCGCTTGCCCTGCAGCGGAAACGCCAGCGCCGCCGGCATCTGGGTGCGGAAGTCGAGCCGGTAGTCCGGGCCACCCGCTTCCAGCAGCAGTACGCTCACATCGGCATCTTCGGTCAGGCGGGTGGCCAGCACGTTGCCGGCCGAACCGGCGCCGATGATGATGTAGTCGTACTCGTTATGGGTGCTCATGGTTGTTCTCCTTCAGGCCGGGACACGCTGCAAACAGGCGTCCCGGCGGAATGTCGGATCGGCGCGGTGGCCGGACGAGGGGCGCGGCTCAGAACACGCTGGCGTAGTCGCCCAGTTCGACCTGCACCGACTTGATGCGGGTGTAGTGGCCCAGGGTCGAGAGGCCGTTCTCGCGGCCGACACCGGACTCCTTGTAGCCACCCACCGGCATTTCGGCTGGCGATTCGCCCCAGGTGTTGATCCAGCAGATGCCGGCTTCCAGGCGATGGATGATGCGGTGGGCGCGGCTGATGTCCTTGCTGACCACGCCGGCGGCGAGGCCGAAGGTGGTGTCGTTGGCGCGGCGGACCACTTCATCTTCGCTGTCATAGGCAAGGATGCTCATGACCGGCCCGAAGATTTCTTCCTTGACGATGGTCATGTCGTCGCGGCAGTCGGAGAACACGGTCGGCAGCACATAGGCGCCCTGGGCCAGCGTGCCGTCGGTGGCACGGCCGCCGCCGATCAGCAGGCGCGCGCCTTCGGTCTTGCCGCTTTCGATGTAGCGCAGCACGTTCTCCATGTGCGGGAAGCTGGTCAGCGGGCCGAAGTTGGTGCCCGCGGCCATCGGATCGCCGATGCGGATGCGCTTGACGCGCTCGACCACGGCGGCCTCGAACGCGGCCAGCATGCCGCGCGGCACAAACACGCGGGTGCCATTGGTGCACACCTGGCCGGAGCTGAAGAAATTGGCCATCACCGCGATGTCGGCGGCGCGGTCGAGATCGGCGTCATCGCAGATCACCAGCGGCGATTTGCCGCCCAGTTCCATGGTCACTTCCTTCAGCGAGGAGGAGGCGGCTGCAGCCATCACCTTCTTGCCGGTGGCCACGCCGCCGGTGAAGGAGATCTTCTCGATCACCGGATGTTCGGTGAGCCAGTTGCCGATTTCGCGACCGGGGCCCTGCACGACATTGAACACGCCGGCCGGCACGCCGGCTTCGGTGTAGATCTCGGCAAGCCGGAGGGCGGTCAGCGGCGTGACCTCGGACGGCTTGAACACCATCGCATTGCCGGCGGCCAGTGCCGGCGCCGACTTCCACAGGGCGATCTGGATCGGGTAGTTCCAGGCACCGATGCCGGCGACCACGCCCAGCGGTTCACGGCGGGTGTAGAAGAAGCTGGATTCGCGCAGCGGCAGCTGGATGCCTTCGATGGCGGTCGCCAGGCCAGCGTAATACTCCAGCACATCGGCGCCGGTGACGACGTCCACCGTGGTGGTTTCCGCCAGCGCCTTGCCGGTATCGAGCGTTTCCAGGCGGGCCAGTTCGTCATTGCGCTCGCGCAGGATCTCCACGGCGCGGCGCAGGATGCGCGAACGTTCCATGGCGGTCATTGCCGCCCATGCCTTCTGGCCTTCGGTGGCGCTTTCGACGGCGCGTTCGACGTCGGCCTGGCTGGCGACCTGCACCTCGGCGATGACCTCACCGGTGGCGGGGTTGACCGTGGCGAAGGTCTTGCCGCTGGTGGCATCGACCCGGCGGCCATGGATGTAGAGCTGTTGGACGGGCAGGGTGGTCATGGGGCGTACTCCTCGAAAGGGGGCGGGAAGCTGAAAGCGCTTATAGCGCGTCGGCCTGCAACTGGAAGTCGATGTAGCCGTAGGCGATGCGTCGGGCCTTGTCAGCATCGAAGGCGCCGCCGACCAGGCTGCCGCGCAGCCAGAGGCCATCGATCATCGCGGCCAGGCCGCGGGCGGCGAGGCGTGCCTGTGGGCGTGGCAGCACGCGGTTGAACTGGTGGCACAGGTTGGAGAACAGGCGCTGGTCGTTGGCATGCTGCAGGCGCGCCAGTTCCGGCTGGTGCATGCTCGCGGCCCAGAAGGTGAGCCAGACACGCATCGCGGTGCCATTGATCTGGCTGTCATCGAAGTTGCCATCGACGATGGCGCGCAGCTGGTCGCGGGGATCGTCGCCGACCCCGGCCCGGCAGCGGGCGACCGCGTCCCGCAGTTCGCGCAGGATCTGCCGCATCGCAGCGTTGAGCAGGCCGTCCTTGTCGCCGAAGTAATGGGCGACGATGCCGCTGGACAGCCCGGCCTTCCTGGCGATGGTGGCGACGGTGGCATCGGCCATGCCCATTTCGTCGATGGTCTGGAAAGTGGCCCGGATCAACTGTTCGCGACGGACCGGCTCCACGCCCTTCTTCGGCATTGTCTCTCCACGGATTGCGACCCGAGGCATCGGGTTGGCCATCATTATGCTTTTTATTGATTGAACGTTCAATCAATAAACCCTAGGATGCGCTCGCGCCCCACGCCATGGGCCCGGTTTCCCGGTCCGGCCCCGCCCATGTGCTCCTTCGGACTGATGAGACGATCCCATGTCTTCCCAGGCTCATCCCAAGCGTTCGCCCCTGCGCTTGAACCGCTTTGTCTTCCTCAGCTCCTCGGTGTCGATCGGCATTCTCGGGCTGCTCACCGTCCTCTATCCCGATGCCAGCGAGCACTGGCTGCAATGGGCGCAGGCCGAGATCTCGGCTGCGTTCGGCGCGTGGTACATGCTGCTGGTCGTGCTGTGCCTGGGATTCGTACTGTGGCTGGCGTTCTCGCCCTATGGCCGTATCCGCCTGGGCCACAACGAGGAATCGCCCGCCTTCGGCTACGTCGCGTGGGTGTCGATGCTGTTCTCGGCGGGTATCGGTATCGCACTGCTGTACTACGGCGCCTATGAGCCGCTGGACCATTTCCTCAATCCGCCGGGCCAGCCGGGCGGCACGGTGGCGGCCGGGCGCGAGGCGATGGTGCTGACCTTCCTGCACTGGGGCCTGCATGGCTGGGCGCTGTACGCGCTGGTCGGGGTGGCGCTGGGCTATTTCGCCTATCGCCGCAACCTGCCGCTGGCATTGCGCTCGGCGCTGTATCCGATCTTCGGTGAGCGCATTCATGGCCGCATCGGCGACATGGTCGATGGCTTCGGCATTCTCGCCACGCTGATCTCCATGGTCACCAATCTCGGCATCGGTGCGCTGGTGCTGCAGTCCGGCCTGGTCTATCTGTTCCACATCCCGGACACACCGCAGGTGCTGGTCGCGATCGTGCTGGTGATGATGGTGGTGGCCACCATCGGCGTAGTGGCGGGGGTCGAGAAGGGCATCGCCTGGCTGTCCAACCTCAACGTGCGCCTGTTGTGCGCGCTGTTGTTGTTCGTGCTGGTTACCGGCCCGACCCTGCATCTGTTCGATGGCCTGGTGCAGAACACGGGCGACTATCTCGGCGCATTCGTGCGCAAGAGCTTCGACATGTATCTCAACGATCCGCAGGGCCGCGCCTGGATGGGTTCCTGGACGCTGTTCTACTGGGCGTGGTGGATCGCCTGGGCGCCGTTCGTGGGCCTGTTCGTGGCACGCATCTCGCGCGGCCGCACCATCCGCGAGGTAGTGATGGGCGTGCTGTTGATACCGCTCGGCTTCACGCTGGCGTGGCTGTCGATCTTCGGCAACACCGCCATCGACCTGGTGCTCAACCATGGCCAGGCGGTGCTGGGGCAGGTGGCGCAGCACGATGCAGCGATGACCCTGTTCAAGCTGCTGGAGTACCTGCCCGGCGCACCCTATGTAGCCGGTGCCGCAGTGGTGATCGGTTTCGTACTGTTCCTGACCCCGGTCGATTCGGGCACGCTGATGATCGCCAACCTGTGCACCCGCCGTGTCGACGACGGGGTGGAGGATGGTCACGATGCGCCGATCTGGCTGCGCGTGTTCTGGGCGGTGGGCATCACCGTGGCCAGCATCGGCCTGCTGCTGGCGGGCAACTTCAGCGCGATGCAGACGGCCGTGGTCCTGTGCGGTCTACCGTTCTCGTTCACCCTGGCGTTCTACATGCTGGGCCTGCTGCGCGCATTGCGCACCGATCCGGACGCGCCGCGGCGCTGAGCGCACTGCCGGCCCTTGGCATTACAGGCGCAGGGCGGCTTCCAGCAGAGCTGTCGCCCATGGGGGCGTGCGCTGCAGCTGCTGCAGGTCATCGGCGGCCGGCCATTGCAGGTGGCCGTCCTCCATCTGCAGCAGCAGCTGTGGATCGGGCACGGCCTCGCCCGGCGCGGCGTCGGCGCTGTTGTCGTAGACCTGCAGCTGCGCCAGCACCGGCATCAGCCCGATCAGGTTCTGCTGCGCCAGCGGCCAGCGGCGGCGGATGTCGACTTCGGAAATGGGGTGGCCACCGGCCTGCACCCGTGCGCGTACCCGGGCGATGTGCTGCTCCGGGCTGGACAGTCCACAGAACCACATCAGCACGTCATGGGTGCGGCTGGCCTCACGCAGCAGTGCGGTGATGGAGTTGCCCCCCAGCGTGGTCTCGAAGGCATGGTTGCGGGCGTGATCCAGGGCGTCGCGGATACGGTTGACACCCTCCTGCCAGGCTTCGGCATTGGCCTCCATGGCGTCCAGGCCGGCCCGCTCGCGCAGCCCGCGGGCGAACGTATCGGGGTTGAACCATTCCAGGCCGGCTTCGCGCAGCACGTGGCCACCCACCGAACTCTTGCCGGCGCCATTGACGCCGGCAAGCACATACAGGAACGGGCGTGGCATCAGTGGCCCGTGCCCGCCTTGACCTGGCCCTTCAGGCGGGCAGGGCGACGCAGCAGCGCGCGTGCAGCATCACCGGCCTGGGCGTGCTGCATCACCGCCAGGCGCTGGTCGAAGCCGGCACGCAGATCCGCCAGGGCCGGGTCCTGCCCACGCAGTTCCTCCAGCGAGCTTTCCAGCGCTTCGACCTTGGCCTGCAGCGCGCGGTACTGCTCGATGGAAACGATCACCGCCTGCGGTTCGTTGTGATTGGTGACCACGACCATGTGCTGGTCGCGCACTTCCTGCATGACCTTGCGCCAATGTTCCTTCACCGACGAGGCGGTGGTGTGGGTCAGCTCGTTGATCGGGTCGAAGCGGACGGGGGCGTGCAGCATGGCGGTGCTCCAGGGGACCTGTGCGATCACCTTACGCCTGTTTCATGCAAATTGCATGAATGGTGAAAAATATCAAAAATATGATTCATGGGCGATTCGGCCCCGGCGGTAACGCCGGGGCCGGGTTTCCGCCCGCCGGATGCCGCGCGCCGGGTCAGCGGGCAGCCAGCTGACGCAGCACGTACTGCAGCAGGCCGCCGTGGTGGGCGAGGAGGCGCGGTTGCGAACCACCGGTTCGCGCGCCTCCGCAGCGCCCCGGCGGTGACGCCGGGGCCGGGCTTCCGCCCGCCGGATGCCGCCCGCCGGGTCAGCGGGCAGCCAGCTGACGCAGCACGTACTGCAGCAGGCCGCCGTGGCGGAAGTATTCCACTTCCTTCGGTGTCAGCAGCATCACCGACACCTCGAAGCGCTTCTGCGTGCCATCGGCCCGGGTCGCGGTGACCGTGGCGCGCTTGCTCGCACCGTCCTCCAGGCCGGTGATGTCGATGACTTCCGAGCCATCCAGCCCCAGCGACTGCGCGTTCTCACCATTGCGGAACTGCAGCGGCAGCACGCCCATGCCGACCAGGTTGGAGCGGTGGATGCGCTCGAAGCTCTCGGCGATGACCGCCTTCACGCCCAGCAGCAGGGTGCCCTTGGCGGCCCAGTCGCGCGACGAACCGGTGCCGTACTCCTTCCCGGCCAGCACGACCAGCGGCACCTTGTCGGCCTTGTACTTCATCGCCGCGTCGTAGATCGCCAGCTTCTCCGGCTGACCACCGCCGGCCGGGTAGTACAGGGTGTTGCCACCCTCCTCGCCGCCGAACATCAGGTTCTTGATGCGGATGTTGGCGAAGGTGCCGCGGACCATCACGTCATCATTGCCGCGGCGGCTGCCGTAGCTGTTGAAGTCGGCGGGCTGCACGCCCCGGGCCTGCAGGTAACGCCCCGCGGGCGAATCCTTCTTGATGTTGCCGGCCGGCGAGATATGGTCGGTGGTGATCGAGTCGCCGAACAGACCCATCACACGCGCGCCATGCACGTCGTCGATGCTGCCGGTCTGCATGGTCATGCCATCGAAGTACGGTGGGTTCTTGATGTAGGTGGAGTCATCGCTCCACTCGTACAGATTGCCGTCCGGCGAGGCGATGGTGTTCCAGCGCGTATCGCCCTTGAACACGTCGGCGTAGTTCTGCTTGAACATCTCTGGGCCGATGGTGGCGGCGATGACATCGCCGATTTCCTTGTTGCTCGGCCAGATGTCGCGCAGGTAGACCGGCTGGCCGTCGCTGCCGGTGCCCAGCGGCTGGGTGGTCAGATCGATGTCGGTGGTGCCGGCGATGGCGTAGGCGACCACCAGTGGCGGGCTGGCCAGGTAGTTCATCTTCACTTCGGGATGCACGCGGCCTTCGAAATTACGGTTGCCCGACAGCACGGAGGTCACCACCAGGTCACCGGCGGCGATGCCGGCACTGACCTCGGTCGGCAGCGGGCCGGAGTTGCCGATGCAGGTGGTGCAGCCGTAGCCGACCACGTAGAAGCCGATCTTCTCCAGCTCCTTCAGCACCCCGGCCTTTTCCAGATAGTCGGTGACCACGCGCGAGCCTGGGCCCAGCGAAGTCTTCACCCAGGGCTTGCGATCCAGGCCCTTGGCCGCCGCGTTGCGCGCCAGCAGGCCGGCACCGATCATCACCGCCGGGTTGGACGTGTTGGTACAGGAGGTGATCGCGGCGATGACCACCGCGCCATCCTTCAGGCGGACCTTCCGGCCTTCGATCTCGATGTCGGCGAAGCCCTTGGCCAGCTGTTCGTTGCCGACCGCTGTGCCGCCGCCCTCGTTGAGGAAGGAGGCCACATCGTCGCTGCGCTTGTCACGGTTGCTGGTCAGGCCGACGAGGGCTTCGCGGTAGTTCTTCTGCACGTCTTCCAGCAGCACGCGGTCCTGCGGGCGCTTCGGTCCGGCCAGTGACGGCTTCACCGTGCCCATGTCCAGCTCCAGCGTGGTGCTGTACTGGGCATGGGGGCTGTCCGGTTCGTGCCACAGGCCCTGCGCCTTGGCGTAGGCCTCGACCAGTTCGATCTGTTCTTCGCTGCGACCGGACAGGCGCAGGTAGTTCAGTGATTCGGCGTCGATCGGGAAGATGCCGCAGGTGGCGCCGTATTCCGGTGCCATGTTGCCGATCGTGGCGCGGTCGGCCAGTGGCAGGTGCTGCAGGCCATCGCCATAGAATTCGACGAACTTGCCGACCACGCCCAGCTTGCGCAGCATCTGGGTGACGGTCAGCACCAGGTCGGTGGCGGTGGCGCCCTCAGGCAGCCGGCCGGTGAGCTTGAAGCCGACCACCTGCGGGATCAGCATCGACGACGGCTGGCCCAGCATGGCCGCTTCGGCTTCGATGCCGCCCACGCCCCAGCCAAGCACGCCGATGCCGTTGATCATCGTGGTGTGGCTGTCGGTACCGAACACGGTGTCCGGGTAGGCCACGGCCCTGCCATCCTTGTCCGCGGTCATCACCACGCGGGCCAGGTTCTCCAGGTTCACCTGGTGGACGATGCCGGTGTTGGGCGGCACCACCTTGAAGTTGTCGAACGCCTTCTGGCCCCAGCGCAGGAACCCGTAGCGTTCCTGGTTGCGCTGGAATTCGATCTTGCCATTGAGATCGAGCGCGTCCGGCTTGCCGAACACATCGACCTGTACCGAATGGTCGATCACCAGTTCCGAAGGGATCTGCGGGTTGATCTGTTCCGGCTTGCCGCCCAGCTTGACCACCGCATCGCGCATGGCGGCCAGATCGACGACACACGGTACGCCGGTGAAGTCCTGCAGGACCACGCGCGCGGGCATGAAGGCGATTTCGGTGTCCGGCTCGGCCGCCGGGCTCCAGCGGGCAACGGCCTCGATGTGCTCCTTGCCGACGGTGACGCCGCCGTCTTCGTGCCGGAGCAGATTCTCCAGCAGGATCTTCATCGAGTAGGGAAGGTGGGAGATGTCGAAGCGCTGGCCCAGTGTGGGCAGGCTGAAGTAGTCGTAGGTCTTGCCGCCGACGTCCAGCTGGCTGCGGGTGGAGAACGAATCGCTCATGCGGGATGACTCCTTCTTGCGGATGGCTTGCAGTGGCCCGTGCATGGACGGACCTGCTTGCGTATGCCGGGGCTCTCCGCCACCGGATCCCCGCCAGTATGGCGGAGCCGGCGCGGCCGGGAACGTCCTCGGCGCAGGACGCAAGGTTACATGGCTGTATGTAGTGCCGATGTCACGGCTTGCCCCGCCACTGGCTCATCAGCATCTGCAGGAAGCGTTCGGCCGTGGGCGAGAGCAGGGCACCACGGCGGCGCACGATGCCGATGGTGCGCGAGACCACCGGATTGCCGATCGGCCGGGTCACCAGGATGGGATGGTCGCCGTCCGGGGTAGCCATCTTCGGCAGCACCGACACGCCGATCCCGGCCTCGACCATGCCCAGGGAGGTGGACAGGTGGGTCACTTCGTAATGCCAGCTCAGCTTCAGGTTCTCACGGGCGAGGGCGCCATCGAGCAGGGTCCGGTTGCCACTGGTGCGATGCACGGTGATCAGCTGGTGCTGGGCAAGATCGGCCCATTCCACGCGGCGCTTGCGGGCCAGCGGATGATCGCGGCGGCAGGCCAGCACGAACGGGTCCTCGGCCAGTACATCGAAATCCAGGTTGGGATCGTTGGCACCCATGAAATTGATGCCGAACTCCACTTCGCCGCGTTCCACTGCCTGCAACCCCTCGGTGGCGGGAATGTCGAGGATGCGGAAGCGGACGTGCGGATGCGCGTCGTGGAAGCGTGCCATGACACTGGGCAGGAAGTAGAACGCCGCGGTGGGCAGGCAGGCGATGGTGACCGTGGCGCCGCGCGTGTCGTCGTGCCCGCGCAGCGAGAACAGCGAACCATCGAATTCCTCCAGCATGCGCCGTACCAGCGGCAGCAGGTTCTCGCCGACCGCGGTAGTGCTGACGCTGCGGGTGGTGCGTTCGAGCAGCGGTGAGCCGACGGCCTGCTCCAGCTTCTGGATCCGGCGGCTGAGCGCGGGCTGCGAGACGTGCAGGGTTTCAGCGGCGCGATGGAAGCTGCGCGTCTCGGCGACGAGCAGGAACGCGCGCAGATCGAGGATTTCGCAATTGATGCTCATACGGTATCAATCATCCAAAAATCAGCAATTCACAGATCAATCCGGCTCATGCCAGTATCGAATCACAGAAGGGTCATTCATCCCCTATACGCATCAATCTAGCACACGTATGTCGAACGATCTGCTCAGTATCCCCTGCGTCCTCATGCGTGGCGGCACGTCCAAGGGGCCGTTCTTCCTGGCCTCGGACCTGCCGGCCGACGCCGGCCTGCGTGACCAGCTGCTGCTGGAGGTGATGGGCTCGGGCCATCCGCTGCAGATCGATGGCATCGGCGGTGGCAATGCGCTGACCAGCAAGGTGGCGATCGTCAGCCCCGCCAGCCGCGCCGATGCCGATGTCGACTATCTGTTCGCGCAGGTCCGGGTCGAGCAGCGGGTGGTGGATACCACCCCCAACTGCGGCAACATGCTGGCGGCGGTCGGTCCCTTCGCGATCGAACGCGGACTGGTTCCTGCGCGCCACCCGCGCACCGAAGTGCGCATCCACAACGTCAACACCGGCAAGTTGATCGTGGCCACGGTGGAAACCCCGAACGGCCAGGTGGCCTACCGGGGCGACACGCGTATCGCGGGCGCGCCTGGCGCTGCCGCGCCGGTCCGCCTGGCCTTTCTCGATGCGGCCGGTGCACGTACCGGCCGGCTGCTGCCCAGTGGGCGGCCGCAGGATATGATCGACGGCATCGCCGTCAGCCTGGTGGATTGCGCGATGCCGATGATGATGGTGCGCGCGGCCGATATGGGTGTCCGCGGTGACGCCTCGCCGGCGGAACTGAACGCGGATCATGCGCTGCTGGCGCGGTTGGAAGCGATGCGCATCGAGGCGGGTACGCGCATGGGCATCGCCGACGCGGGCAGCAAGGTGATTCCCAAGCCAGTGCTGCTTTCCGCACCGCAGCAGGGCGGCGACCTGCAGGTGCGCTACTTCATGCCCCACCAATGCCACACCGCGCTTGCCATCACCGGCGCGGTCGGTCTGGCCACCGCCGCAGTCACGCCCGGCACCCTGGCCAACACTTTCGTCGGATGCCTGCCGATGCCGGGCAGCATTACCCTCGAACATCCGAGCGGCCTGCTGGAAGTGGGCCTGAGCCGCAGCTCGGACGATGCGCCGGTCGTTGCCAGCGTGGTCCGTACCGCGCGCCGCCTGTTCGAAGGGCGCGTGTTCGCGACTTCGCCTGCCACTGCCGAAACCCATTCCACCGAAGCCCGCCAATGGACCTCAGCGGCATGACCTGAAACCGGTCGGGGTCGCGCAGATGCGCGTGGCCAGGCCACTACAACGCAGATGCTTCACTCCTGGGAGGGATGATGTACAAGCAGTTCTTCATGGCCGCGCTGTGCGCGGCGAGCCTGGCCGTGTCCGGTTGCGGCAAAGACGATGCCAGCGGGGCCTCGGCGCCCGGCGGCGACGATGCGCCGGTGCGGATCAGCGTCGGTTCCTACAACCTCAACAACCTGCCGTTCTTCATCGCCGACGCCAAGGGCTACTTCAAGGACGTCGGCCTGCAGGTGAAGACCGAGAACTTCGCGCAGGGCGGCTCCAAGGTGCTGCAGGCCCTGGTCGCCAATTCGACCGACGTGGCGGTCGGCTTCTACGACCACACCATCCAGATGCAGGCCAAGCACAAGGACGTGGTCGGCTTCGTGCTGCTGTCGCGCAATTCGGGCCTGGTGATGGCCGGCCGCGAGGATGCCAGCTTCGATCCGGCGCGCCCGCAGTCCATCAAGGGCCAGAAGATCGGCATTACCGCCCCGGGTTCGTCATCGGACTTCTTCGTGCGCCACTTCCTGGCCCAGCACGACATCCCGGTGGACAGCATCTCGCTGATCGGCGTGGGTTCTGGTGCGGCGGCGGTGGCGGCGCTCGAGCAGGGCAAGATCGACCTGCTGGTCAACTACGATCCGGCCGCGACCCTGATCACCGAGCGCAAGGTCGGCAGGATCATCATTGATGCGCGCAGCGACGAGGGGGCACGCCAGGTGTACGGCGGTCTCTATCCCACCTCGGTGATGTACGCCAACCGCAGCTTCCTGGAGGCACGTCCCGAAGCAGCCGAGAAGATCGCCCGCGCCGAGCAGATGGCATTGAAGTTCATCGCCGACAACAGTGCCGAGGACATCGTCGCTGCGCTGCCGGACAGCTACGTCTCCGGCGACCGCGCCACCTACGCGCGCGCCGTGGAGAACGCCCGCGCCATCTTCACCACCGATGGCCACTTCACGCCCGCGGACCTGGAAACGCCGTTGAAGGTGCTGCGCGAGTTCAACAAGGACGTGGCCAACGCGGACATCGACCTGTCCCGGACCTACACCAATGCCTTCGTCGAGCGCGCCAGCGCCGCGACGCAGGCAACCCAACCGTAAGCGGAGATAACCCATGGCCCTCAATGCCACCGTGCGCCAGTTCAATGGCGCGCCGCAGCTGGAGCCCGCACAGACCATGGTCGCCATCAACAAGGTGACCATGTCCTTCGGTGACTTCACCGCCGTGCGCGATGTCGATATCCAGGTCGGTAATGGCGAGTTCCTCGCCATCGTCGGTCCCACCGGGTGCGGCAAGAGCACCATCCTCAATTCCGTGGCGGGCCTGCTCAAGCCCAGCGCCGGTGACGTGAGCATCGACGGACGCGCCGTCAATGGCGTGCAGGCGTCCGTCGGCTACCTGTTCCAGCAGGACGCGCTGCTGCCGTGGAAGACCGCCTTCCAGAACGTGGAACTGGGCCTGAAGTTCCGCGGCGTCGATGAAGCCGAGCGCCGGCAGAAGGTCACCACCTGGTTGGCCAAGGTCGGCTTGACCGGCTTCGAGCACCGCTATCCGCACCAGCTCTCCGGCGGCCAGCGCAAGCGCGTGCAGATGGCACAGGCACTGATCGTGGAGCCCAAGGTGATCCTGATGGACGAGCCGTTCTCGGCATTGGACATCCACACCCGCCATCTGATGCAGAACGAACTGCTGCGCCTGTGGCAGGAAGACCGTCGCTCGGTGATCCTGATCACCCACGACCTGGAAGAGGCCATCGCGCTGGGCGACCGCGTGGTGGTGCTGTCCTCGGGTCCGTCAAGCCGCGTGGTGCGCAGCTTCGATGTGGACCTGGAACGCCCCCGCAACGTTGCCGAGATCAAGCTCGACGAACGTTTTACCGACCTGTACCGCGACATCTGGGCCTGCCTGCGCGGCGAAGTGGAGAAGAGCTATGCACGCCAGGACTGACCGTTTCATCCAGATCGCACTGGTCATCGCCGTGTTCGGTGGCTGGGAGGGCGGCATCGCGCTGGGCTGGATCGACCCGTTCTTCTTCCCCGCGCCCACGGCCATCGCCCAGCAGGCGTGGAACTGGTTGTCGGATACCTCGTTCTACCAGCACGTGTACATCACCCTGACCGAAACCGCGCTGGGCTACCTCATCGGTACCGGGCTGGGCGTTGCAGGCGGTGTGTGGCTGGGCCTGAGCCGGCGCTCGGCGCGCATCCTCGATCCCTTCATCAAGGGCTTCAATGCCATCCCGCGCGTGGTGCTGGCGCCGATCTTCGTGCTGTGGCTGGGCCTGGGGCTGTGGTCGAAGGTGGCACTGGCGGTGACGCTGGTGTTCTTCACCACGTTCTTCAATGCCATGCAGGGCGTGCGCGAAGTGAACCCGGTGGTGCTGGCCAATGCCCGCATTCTCGGTGCCAGCCGCAGTGACCTGCTGCGTCACGTGTACTTCCCGGCGGCGGCGAGCTGGATCCTGTCCTCGCTGCGCACCTCGGTGGGCTTTGCCGTGGTCGGCGCGATCATCGGCGAATATCTGGGTGCCTCGGCGGGCCTGGGTTACCTGATCGCGCAGGCAGAAGGCAACTTCAATGCCGTGGGCGTGTTCGCCGGCATCATCATCCTGGCCGCCTTCGTGCTGGTCATCGATGCACTGCTCGACGTGGTCGAGAACAAGCTCATCACCTGGCGTCCAAACGCCCAGGCCCAGGCCACCAGCTGAGCCTTCCTGGCGCGCCGCTGGAATGATCCGGCGGCGCGCCCTTCCGTAATTCCCCCGCATCATCGCAACGGGCCAGCGCCAGGCCAGGGGGCCGGCTGGCTGGAGAGAACACCATGCATAGCCATCCCGTGCTGCCGCGCGCAGCGCTGACGGTCGCCCTTGGCCTGCTGCTGGCCAGCGGCCATGCCGGAGCACAGTCCGCCACGGCCCCGCCGGCCCCGCTGAGCCAGGCCGAACTCGCCGCGCTGGTGCAGCAGCAGGCGCAGCAGATCCAGCAACTGCAGTCGCGACTGGATGCGCTGGAAGGCGTCGGTACGACCGCCGGCAACGCGGCGGCTGCCCCTCCTGCGCCTGCCCTGGAAACCCGTGTTGCGGCGCTGGAAACCCAGCAGTCCAAGGCGCCGAAGGTGTCGTGGTCGAAGGGCGCGCCGGAATTCAGCAGCGCTGACGGCAACGTGATCTTCCGCCCGCGCGGTCGTCTGTTCGTGGACGGCTCCAGCACCGACGGCTCGTCCAGCAGCGACCGCAACATCTCCGGTACCGAGATCCGTTCGGTGCGCCTGGGCGCGGAGGGCCGCTACGGCACGCTCGGCTGGGTGGTTGAGGGCGACTTCGCTGACAACGAGGTGGCGTGGAAGTCGGTGTATGCCACTGTGGACCACAGGCTGTTCGGCCTGCCTGCCGACCTCACCGTGGGCAACCGCCTCAACGACCGCGGCATCGATGGCTCCAGCAGCACCTCCAACACGCCGTTCCCGGACCGCAACGTGGTGGGCACGCTGATGCTGCCGCAGCGGGGCCTGTTCGGCGTCGGCCTCACCGAGCGCGTGTACGGAAAGGGCTGGCACGCCAGCCTGTCAGTGGCCGGCAACGACCTCAACAATGCCGGTGACAACAACGACAGCCAGACCTGGGCCACCCGCGTCCACTGGAACCCGATCGACAGCAAGGCCGCGACCGTGCATCTGGGAGCGTGGGCGTTCCACGAAGAGATCGCCGCAGGCTCCTCGGGCGTGCTGCGCAGCTCCGCCATTGCCGGCCACTTCAACGATCTGGTCAAGATCACACCGGGCACGCTGGTCGGCACCGATCGCAGCACCGCCTACGGTGTGGAGGCGGCGGGCTTCTTTGGCCAGGGCTGGGCCACGGGCGAGTGGGGTACGCGCAACCTGCGCGGTGCCGATGCCAGCGGCCGTTACGACCTCGATCACCAGGCCTGGGCGATTTCCGCCGGCTGGTTCCTTGGCAGGGCCAGCCCGGCGTACTCGGGCAAGACCGGCACCTGGGGCCGGGTCAAGGTGGCCGATCCGGTCACCCGTGGCGGGCGGGGCGCATGGGAGCTGCGTGCGCGCTACGAGGACGTGGACTACTCGGAACTGCCGACCGGCGGCACCGGACATGCGTGGACGGTGGGTGCCAACTGGTATCTCAACGACTACAGCCGGGTGATGCTCGACGTGATCCGCTGGCAGACCGACAACCCCACCGGTACGGTGCGCGGCAAGGACGAGGGCACGACGGTCAATACCCGGCTGCAGGTTGCGTTCTGAGTGAAGGCATCAAGCTGAACGGACAATGCCGGCCACGTGCCGGCATTGCCGTAAGGGGGGGGCGGCTGGCGGTATGACGCCTTGAGTATGTATAATTCGTACATACCGAAGAGGGCCTACCCATGGAAGCCACTGTCGCCGAACGCGGTCAGATCACCCTGCCCAAGGCTGTGCGTGACGCCCTGGGCCTGACCAAGGGCACCCAGCTCAAGGTCGAACTGGACGGCAGCCGCATCATTCTGCGCAAGAGTGTCGACGACGCGATTTCACGGGCGCGCGGCAAGTTCGCGCTGGACGGCTTTGATTCCGCCGACGCCGCCGTACGCGCGGTGCGCGACGAGGACTAAGCCGTGATGATCGCCGTCGATTCCCCTGTGCTGGTCGAACTGATGAGCAATGGCCCGCAGGCCGACGCCGTCGAGGCCTGCCTGCGGCAGAGCCTGGTCGGCGGCAAGGTGGTGGTGTGCGGGGCGACCTTGGCCGAAGTCTGCGCCAGCCTGCGTGGCGGGGCCGAGGTGCTGGAAGCGCTGGAAGAGATGGGCGTCCACTTCAACGCGCTGGAAGCCAAATCGGCATTGCGCGCCGGCGAGATGCATCGCCGCCACCGCCAGCGTGGTACCCAGCGCCGCAGCCTGGACGACTTCATGGTGGGGGCCCATGCACTGCTGCAGTGCGACGGGCTCATCACCTGGAACGACACGTTTTACCGCGACTACTTCAAGGGCCTGAAGCTGATCGTGCCGCACGCCTGAGCCCGTTGCATTCCTTTCACTGTTCCATAACCGCATTACCCGGGAGTTGTCATGTTGGAAGCCTATCGCCACCACGTAGCCGAGCGCGCCGCGCTTGGCATCCCGCCGCTGCCGCTGACCGCCCAGCAGACGGCAGACGTCATTGAACTGTTGAAGAACCCGCCGGCGGGCGAGGCCGAGTTCCTGCTCGACCTGCTGACCCACCGTGTGCCGGCCGGCGTGGACGACGCCGCCAAGGTCAAGGCCTCGTACCTGGCCGCGATCGCGCTGGGCAGCGAGCAGAATCCGCTGATCAGCCGCGAGCGCGCCACCGAGCTGCTGGGCACCATGCTGGGCGGTTACAACGTGGCCCCGCTGGTGCAGCTGCTGGACGACGCCAGCGTCGGCACCATCGCCGCCGACGGCCTGAAGAACACCCTGCTGGTGTTCGATGCGTTCCACGACGTGCAGGACAAGGCCAAGGCCGGCAATGCCAATGCCCAGGCCGTGCTGCAGAGCTGGGCCGACGCCGAGTGGTTCACCAGCAAGCCGGAAGTGCCGCAGAGCCTGACCATCACCGTGTTCAAGGTGCCGGGCGAAACCAACACTGACGACCTGTCGCCGGCGCCGGATGCCACCACCCGTCCTGACATTCCGATGCACGCCCTGGCGATGCTGAAGAACAAGCGCGATGACGCGCCGTTCACTCCGGAAGAAGACGGCAAGCGCGGTCCGATCCAGCAGATCCTGTCGCTGAAGGAAAAGGGTCACCTGGTGGCCTACGTCGGCGACGTGGTCGGCACCGGCTCTTCGCGCAAGTCGGCGACCAACAGCGTGCTGTGGTGGACCGGCGACGACATCCCCTACATCCCCAACAAGCGCGCCGGTGGCGTGTGCCTGGGCGGCAAGATTGCCCCGATCTTCTACAACACCATGGAAGATGCCGGCGCGCTGCCGATCGAGCTGGATGTCTCGAAGATGGAGCACGGCGACGTTGTCGAGCTGCGTCCGTATGACGGCAAGGCACTGAAGAACGGCGAAGTGATCGCCGAGTTCGAAGTGAAGTCCGAAGTGCTGTTCGACGAAGTGCGTGCCGGCGGCCGCATTCCGCTGATCGTCGGCCGTGGCCTGACCGGCAAGGCGCGCGAAGCGCTGGGCCTGGCCCCGACCACCCTGTTCCGCCTGCCGGTGCAGCCGGCCGACACCGGCAAGGGTTTCTCGCTGGCGCAGAAGATGGTCGGCCGCGCCTGCGGTCTGCCGGAAGGCCAGGGCATGCGCCCGGGTACCTACTGCGAACCGAAGATGACCTCGGTGGGCTCGCAGGACACCACCGGCCCGATGACCCGTGACGAGCTGAAGGATCTGGCCTGCCTGGGCTTCTCGGCCGACCTGGTGATGCAGTCGTTCTGCCACACCGCCGCGTATCCGAAGCCGGTGGACGTGAAGACCCACCACACGCTGCCGGAGTTCATCTCCACCCGCGGTGGCATCTCGCTGCGTCCGGGCGACGGCGTGATCCACAGCTGGCTCAACCGCATGCTGCTGCCGGACACCGTCGGCACCGGCGGCGACTCGCACACCCGCTTCCCGGTGGGCATTTCGTTCCCGGCCGGCTCGGGCCTGGTGGCCTTCGCCGCCGCTACCGGCGTGATGCCGCTGGACATGCCGGAATCGGTGCTGGTGCGCTTCAAGGGCCAGATGCAGCCGGGCGTGACCCTGCGTGACCTGGTCAACGCGATTCCGCTGTACGCGATCAAGTCGGGCCTGCTGACGGTTGCCAAGGCTGGCAAGAAGAACATCTTCTCCGGCCGCATCCTGGAAATCGAAGGCCTGCCGGAGCTGAAGGTCGAGCAGGCGTTCGAGCTCTCCGACGCCTCGGCCGAGCGTTCCGCCGCCGGTTGCTCGGTGCGCCTGAACAAGGAACCGATCATCGAGTACCTGACCAGCAACATCACCCTGCTGAAGTGGATGATTGCCGAGGGTTACCAGGATCCGCGTTCGCTGCAGCGTCGCATCGAGAAGATGGAGGCCTGGCTGGCCAACCCGCAGCTGCTGGAGCCGGACGCCGACGCCGAGTACGCTGCCGTCATCGAGATCGACCTGGCCGACATCCACGAGCCGATCGTGGCCTGCCCGAACGATCCGGACGACGTGAAGACCCTGTCCGAAGTGGCCGGCGCCAAGATCGACGAAGTGTTCATCGGTTCGTGCATGACCAACATCGGCCACTTCCGTGCGGCCGCGAAGCTGCTGGAAGGCAAGCGCGACCTGCCGACCCGTCTGTGGGTGGCCCCGCCGACCAAGATGGACGCTTCCGAGCTGACCAAGGAAGGCGTGTACGGCACCTTCGGTGCGACCGGCGCGCGCATGGAAATGCCGGGCTGCTCGCTGTGCATGGGCAACCAGGCGCAGATCCGCGAAGGCTCCACCGCGATGTCGACCTCGACCCGCAACTTCCCGAACCGTCTGGGCCGCAACACCAACGTGTACCTGGGTTCGGCCGAGCTGGCCGCGATCTGCTCGCGTCTGGGCCGCATCCCGACCAAGGAAGAATACATGGCCGACGTCGGCGTGATCGCCGCCAGCGGCAGCGAGATCTACCGCTACATGAACTTCGACCAGATCGAGGAGTACCAGGACGTGGCCAATACGGTCGCCGCCTGATGCGTTGAAACGAAAACCCCCGGCGAAAGCCGGGGGTTTTTTATTGCAGGGTGGAGCGTGCGTTCGTCGCTACTGCCCGCGGGCGAGGGCGAGCAGGCGCTCGGCGATCCGTTCCAGCGGCACCTGTTCCTCGGCCGCGCCGAGCTTGAACGCGGCACCGGGCATGCCCCAGACCACACTGGTGGCTTCATCCTGCACCAGCGTCGGAGCGCCTGCCTGGCGCATTTCCAGCAGCCCGCGCGCGCCGTCATCGCCCATGCCGGTGAGGATGGCGCCGATGGCATTGCCGCCGGCACTCTGGGCCACCGAACGGAACAGCACATCGACCGCAGGCTTGTGCCGGTTCACGGCGGGGCCGTCATCGACGCGGCAACGCCAGCGCGCACCATCGCGGATGATCCGCAGGTGCCTGCCGCCCGGCGGCAGATAGGCATGGCCGGGCAGCACGGCTTCGCCGTCGCTGGCCTCGCGCACGGCCATCGCCGAATGCCGGTCCAGGCGTTCGGCGAAGGCGCTGCTGAAGCTGGCCGGCAGGTGCTGGGTCATCACCACCGCCGGTGCATCGGCGGGCAGGCCTTCCAGCACCACGCGCAGGGCTTCGGTGCCACCGGCTGACGAACCGATCGCGATCAGGCGGTCGGTGGTGCGGAACTGTGGTGCCACCGGGCGCGATGCCGGTGCCGCATCCAGGGTGAGCTTCGGTGCGGCGGCCCGCACCAGCGGCCGCACCCGCGAGCGTGCGGCCATCTTCACCTTGCCGATGATCTCTTCGGCATAGCCCTGCAGTCCGCGCGCCACATCGAGTTTTGGTTTGGAAACGAAATCCACGGCACCCAGTGCCAGCGCCTGCAGAGTCGTGTCGGCCCCCCGCTCGGTCAGCGAAGAAATCATCACCACCGGCAAGGGATGCAGGCGCATCAGGTTTTCCAGGAAGGCCAGCCCGTCCATGCGCGGCATCTCCACGTCCAGGGTGATCACGTCCGGAGCGAGGCGCTTGATCTTCTCGCGTGCCAGCAGCGGATCGGCGGCGGTGCCGACCACGTCGATGGCCGGATCGCTGGAGAGGATTTCGGTCAGCATCTGCCGCACGACGGCGGAGTCGTCCACAATCAGGACCCGGCAGGGGGCGTTGCCGGTCAGGGTCATTCGAACAGCTCCACGCCACCGGTGACCGGGGCCCTGGACAGACGGGCACGCACTGCCGACTCGGTGGCGGCCACTTCCGCTTCGTGGGCATGTGGCAGGCGCTGCACGACCACGCGCCCGGTATCGGCAAAGAACCAGATCTTGCGTGGATGGATGCCGCACAGATCTTCGGCGATGATCGGAATGTGCTCGGCCTGCAGGTACTGGCGCACGAACTCGGCGTTGCGGGTTCCTACTGGATTGCTGGTGAAACCCTTGAGCACGTTGGCGCCGCCGAACACCTTGGCTTCCAGGCGCTTGCGGTGCGCGCCGCGCTTGAGCATGTCGTTGATGAGAAGCTCCATCGCATAGCTGCCGTAGCGTGCAGGCGCGCCGTCACCGGCATTGCCTTCCGGCAGCAGGAAATGGTTCATGCCGCCTATCTTCAGCACCGGATCGCGCAGACACGCAGCCACGCAGGAGCCCAGCGTGGTGGTCAGCGCAGTGGTGTCGTCGACCACCAGGTACTGGGTCGGCAACAGCTTGGCGGCGAGGGTCTGGAAGCGCGCGTCCTGGTAGCGCATCACCTCGTCGGTGCGCAGCGAGGCGTTCATGCCCCGGCCCCCTGCGCGCGGCGGTACAGGGTGCGGCCACAGGGCTGGATCAGATCGGCCGCGTGCAGGTAGTTCTCCGAGTGGCCGGTGTAGAGCAGTCCGTCATCGGTGAGATGCTGCACCAGCCGGCCAAGGATGGCGCGTTGGGTCGGCTTGTCGAAATAGATCATCACGTTGCGGCAGAACAGCGCATCGAACGGGCCGCCAACGTCGTAGCGCGGGGCAAGAAGATTCAGCGGGCGGAACTCGATCAGTTCGCGCAGTGCGGGCAGCACCCGGCACTGGCCCTCGTTGGGGCCACTGCCACGCTGGAAATACCGTCGGCGGAGCTCCGGATCGAGGCTGGCGACGCGGTCGATGGCGTACACGCCACGGCCTGCGGTGGCCAGGACCTGTGTGTCGACATCGGTGGCGATGATGCGGACCGGCGGCTTCAGGCTGCCGAACGCCTCGCACGCGGTGATCGCCATGGAGTAGGGTTCCTCACCGGTGGACGCGGCGCAGGACCACAGCAGCAGCGGGGCGTGGCCGGAGCGCTGCCGCAGTTCCTCGCGCAGCTTGTCGAAATGGTGGGGCTCACGGAAAAAGGAGGTGAGGTTGGTGGTCAGGGCGTTGGTGAACGCCTGCCATTCGTCACCGCCCTCCTGTTCCAAATGGTCGAGATACTGCTGGAAGCTGCGCATGCCGAGTGTGCGCAGGCGACGCGACAGGCGGCCATAGACCATGTCGCGCTTGGCGGGCGCGAGGGCGATGCCCACCCGCTGGTAGATCAGGTCGCAGACACGGCGGAAATCGCGGTCGGCGAACTCGAACTCGCGCGGACCGGTGACGATGGGGCTGGGACTATGCACGGGGGACGTGTCCATCGGCGTGGGCGGTGGCCGCAGCCACCGCGGGTTCTCAGAATTCCTGCCAGTCGCTGGCGACGACGGGGGGAGTGTGGGCGCGGCGGACCGGCGCGGCCGGCGCATGCGCGCGTGCCGTGTTGGCGGTCACCGTTGGTTCCACCCGTGCGGCCACCGCCTTCACTGCGGCGGCCACTTGGTTGTCGAGGCGGAAGATCGCCACGGCATCGGCCAGCTGCGCGGCCTGTTCCTCCATCGCCCGTGCAGCGGCGGTGGCTTCCTCCACCAGCGCGGCGTTCTGCTGGGTGGTCTCGTCCATCTGCACCACGGTCTGGTTGACCTGCTCGATGCCG
>NZ_JBRRBV010000021.1:0-62014 GCF_056756445.1 Stenotrophomonas sp. STEN225
GTGGGGGGGGTTTTTCCCCGCGTGGTAGGTAAGCCCCCCCCCCCCCCCCCCCCCCCCCCCCCCCGCCCTACTCAGGCGATCCATGAGCATGGCCACCGCGGAGGGGGCGGCGCGCGATGGCCGGTCTTTCACCCGAACCATGGCATGCTCGGCGCCAAGCCCACCCGGAACCTCCGCCATGCGCCTGTTCACCCGTGTCCTGCCCCTGATGCTGCTGGCCTCCCTGCTGTCCGGCTGCGGCTACAACGCGATCCAGCAGAAGGATGAAGCGGTCAAGGCCAGCTGGTCCGAAGTGCTCAACCAGTACAAGCGCCGCGCCGACCTGGTGCCCAACCTGGTGCAGACCGTGAAGGGCTTCGCCAGCCAGGAAGAGCGCGTGCTGACCGAAGTCACCAACGCCCGCTCGCGTGTCGGCCAGATCAACGTCAACGCCGATGACGAAGCCTCGCTCAGGCAGTTCCAGCAGGCCCAGGGCGAACTGGGTAGCGCGCTGTCGCGCCTGCTGGTCGTCACCGAGAACTACCCGGTGCTCAAGTCCGACCAGAACTTCCGTGACCTGCAGGCCCAGCTGGAAGGCACCGAGAACCGCATCACCGTCGCCCGTGGCCGCTACATCCAGCAGGTGCAGGACTACAACACCTACATCCGCTCGTTCCCGCAGGTGATCACCGCCAAGCTGTTCGGCTACAAGACCAAGCCGAACTTCACCGTAGACAACGAAGCGCAGATCTCCAACGCACCGGCGGTGGATTTCGGCAACGCGCCGCAGCAGCCGGCGCCGCAGCCGAGCCACTGACCGATGCGCCTGGCCACTGCGCTGCTGGCCCTGCTGCTGTGGCTGCCGCTGGCGTCGCTGGCGCAGCAGCTGGCGCCGATTCCGGCGCTGGATTCGCCGGTGGTCGACACCACCGGCACGCTGGATGCCACGCAGAAGCAGGCGCTGGTGCAGCAGGCGCTGGACCTGCAACAGCGCAAGGGCAGCCAGCTGCAGGTGCTGGTGGTGCCCACGACGCAGCCGGAGGACATCGCGCAGTACACGACGCGGGTCTTCGACCAGTGGCAGATCGGCCGCAAGGGTGTGGATGACGGTGTGCTGCTGGTGGTGGCCAAGGATGACCGGCGCGTGCGCATCGAGCCGGGCTACGGCCTGGAGGGTGCGATTCCCGATGCGATCGCCAACCGCGTCATCCAGGAATACCTGGTGCCGCGTTTCCGCAGTGGCGACTACGCCGGCGGCATCACCGATGCCACGGCGGTGCTGGTCAAGCTGATCGACGGCGAGTCGCTGCCGGCGCCGGTCAGTGGCCAGCGCGGGCGCGAGGCCGACGGCGGTGGCGATACCTGGATCCTGGCGCTGTTCATCGGCGTGTTCGCAGGCACGGTGCTGCGGGGCGTGTTCTCGCGGGTGCCGCGGCCGGTGCGCGGGCTGCTCGGAGGTGCGGGTGCGGCGGTTGCTGCCTTCCTGTTCACCTCCACCCTGCTGGCCAGTGGCCTGGCGGGCGTCGTGGGCCTGATCGTTGCCATGCTCTCCGGCCACCCGGGCCGCTTTGCCGGCGGCAGTGGCTGGGGCGGCGGCAGCTGGGGCGGCGGTGGTGGTTTCGGGGGCGGCGGCGGTTTCGGCGGTGGTGGCGGCTGGGGCGGCGGCGGCGGCCGTTCCGGCGGCGGTGGTGCTTCGGGAGGTTGGTGATGATCCGTCGTCTTTGCCGTCATCTGTTCTCGCCCTCGGTACGACGGGCGTTTCCCCCCGCCACGCTGCAGGCGATCACCGCGGCCATCGCTGCCGGTGAGCAGCGCCACGGCGGCCAGGTGATGTTCGCTGTCGAAGCCGACCTGCCGCTGCACGCGGTCTGGCGCGGAATCACGCCGCGCCAGGCGGCGGAGCAGGCGTTCGCCCACCTGCGCACCTGGGATACCCGGCACAACAACGGCGTACTGATCTACCTGCTGCTGGCCGACCACGCCATCGAGATCGTCGCCGACCGGGGCCTGAGCGACCGGGTCAGCGCGGCGCAGTGGCAGCGGGTGTGCACCCACCTGCGCGAAGGCCTGCGCGGCGCCAGTCCGGTGGATGCGCTGCGCGATGCGATCGACGAAGTCTCCAGCCTGGTGGAAGGGCACTTTCCGGCCTCGACGCGGTCGGAGGATGACGCGCTCCCGAATGCGCCGCAGATCCTGGGCTGAGCCCCGGTCCCGGGCCGGGTCGGGGCGCTAAAATACCCGTACTCCTGCCAGGCGTCTTCCATGATCTATTTCCACGACATCGACCCCATCGCCCTCTCGCTGGGGCCGGTCAAGGTGCATTGGTACGGCATCATGTACCTGCTGGGTTTCACCGCCGCCTGGCTGCTCGGTCGTCGCCGGATCGCCGCCGGGCGCCTGCCCGGCGTCGATGCCAACGGATTCTCCGACCTGTTGTTCTACGCCATGCTGGGCGTCGTGCTGGGCGGGCGCATCGGTTACATGCTGTTCTACGCGCTGGGCGATTTCCTGCACAACCCGCTGCTGCTGTTCAAGGTATGGGACGGCGGCATGAGCTTCCACGGTGGCCTGCTGGGCGTGCTCGGCGCCTGCTGGTGGTGGTCGCGCAAGCACAGGCTGCACTTCTTCGACACCATGGACTTCATGGCGCCGCTGGTGCCGCTGGGCCTGGGTTTTGGCCGCATCGGCAACTTCATCGGCGCAGAGCTGTGGGGCAAGTACACCGACGGCAGCTGGGGCGTGGTGTTTCCGTCCGGCCTGCCGGCGCCGCTGAACCAGCTTGACCACGCGACCCTGCAGGCGCAGTTCGCGACCGGCGCGCTGAACCAGTACGCACGCCACCCCTCGCAGCTGTATGAAGCCTTCCTCGAGGGGCTGGTGATGTTCGTGGTGCTGTGGGCGGTGTCGGCCAAGCCACGCCATCGCTATCTGGTGGGGGGGCTGTTCGCGCTGATGTACGGTGTCTTCCGCTTCGCGGTGGAATTCGTGCGCATGCCCGACAACGGCATCTACGTAGCGTTCGACTGGCTCACCCGCGGCCAGATCCTCAGCCTGCCGCTGATCGCGCTGGGCCTGGTGCTGCTGGCGATGTCGCGCCGCGCACCGGTACTGCAGCCGCAGCCGCTGGCGGTGGAGGGCAAGGCATGAAGGCCTACCTGGACCTGCTCTCGCACGTGCTGGAGCACGGGACGGAGAAGAGCGACCGCACCGGTACCGGCACCCGCAGCGTGTTCGGCTGGCAGATGCGCTTCGACCTCAACGAAGGTTTCCCGCTGGTCACCACCAAGAAACTGCACCTGCGCTCGATCATCCACGAGCTGCTGTGGTTCCTGAAAGGCGATACCAACATCGGCTACCTGAAGGACAACCAGGTAAGGATCTGGGACGAATGGGCCGACGGCAACGGTGATCTTGGCCCGGTGTACGGCAAGCAGTGGCGCAGCTGGGCCACCGCCGATGGTCGCGAGATCGACCAGATGCAGTGGCTGGTGGACGAGATCAGGCGCAATCCCGATTCGCGGCGGCTGGTGGTCAGCGCCTGGAACGTGGGCGAGCTCTCGCAGATGGCGCTGATGCCCTGCCACAACCTGTTCCAGTTCTACGTGGCCGATGGCAGGCTCAGTTGCCAGTTGTACCAGCGCAGCGGCGACATCTTCCTCGGCGTGCCGTTCAACATCGCCAGCTATGCGCTGCTGACCCATATGGTTGCGCAGGCGACCGGCCTGGGCGTCGGCGATTTCGTGCACACGCTGGGCGACGCGCACCTGTATTCGAACCATTTCGAGCAGGCCCGCGAGCAGCTCTCGCGCTCGCCGCGAGCGCTGCCGAAGCTGTGGTTGAACCCGGAGGTGACCGATCTGTTCGGCTTCCAGTTCGACGACATCCGCATCGACGGATACGATCCACATCCGGCGATCAAGGCGCCGGTGGCGGTGTGAGCGCGATGAAGCTTTCGATGGTCGTGGCGCTGGATCGCAACCGTGGCATTGGCCAGGGCAATGCCATGCCCTGGCACCTGCCGGATGACTTCAAGCACTTCAAGGCGCTCACCCTGGGCAAGCCGATCCTGATGGGGCGCAGGACGGCCGAGTCGATCGGCCGCGTTCTGCCGGGGCGGACCAACCTGGTGCTGACCCGCAGCGGCCAGGTGCCGTTCGAGGGCATGCGCGCGGTGGGCTCGCTGGACGAAGCGAAGGCGATCGCTGAAGGCGAGGGTGCCGGTGAGCTGTGTGTCATCGGAGGCGGCGAGATCTTCCGCCAGCTGCTGGACCAGGCCAGTGACCTGTACCTGACCTGGGTCGATGCCGAAGTGCCGGCCGACACCCATTTCCCGGAGGTGGACCCGCAGCTGTGGCGGGAAACAAGCAGTGAGCCGCATCCGGCCGACGAACGCCACGCCTACGCGTTCCGCTTCGTGCATTACGTGCGCCGCTGATCGCCGTGCACCTGTAGAGCCGAGCCATGCTCGGCTCCCTGAGGGCTCAGCCCTGCGGCGGCGTGCCGGTGCTGTTGCCGCCACCCGTACCGCCACCACCACCACCACCGCGCCGACGGCGGCGACGTGGGCCGCGGTTGCCCGGGTTGGCAGCGGTGTTTCCGCCGCCCTGTTCCTTGCCCTGTGCCGCAGCGGTAGACCGCTCGTGGGCCGGTCGCGCCGGCGGCCGGGCATTCGGAACCGGAGCAGGTACATCGCGGCCGGGCACCTGCACCACGCGCAGCTCATCGGTATCGAGCTGGATCGCGGTCAGCTTGCCGCCCCATACCGCGCCGGTGTCGATGGCGTGCACGCCCTGGGTGATGGTCAGGCCCAGCGCCGACCAGTGGCCGCATACGACCTTCAGGTCGCGCTCGACCCGGCCGGGCACTTCAAACCACGGATACAGTCCCTGTTCCTGCGTGCCGGGCGTGCCCTTGTCCTCGATGCCGATGCGCCCGCGCGGAGTGCAGTAGCGCATGCGGGTGAGCACGTTGATGATCGCCCGCGAACGGTCGTAGCCGGACAGGTTCGGTGCCCAGCTTGGCTTGTCGCCATACATGTTGCGGAACAGCTTGCGGTAGCCCGCGCCGTGCAGTTGCACTTCGACTTCGGCCGCATGCTTTTCGGCCATCTGCGTGGTCCATTTCGGCGCAAGGCCGGCGTGCACCATCATCCAGCCCATCTCGCGGTCCACATGCACCAGCTTCTGCAGGCGCAGCCAGTCCAGCAGTTCGTCACGGTCCTCGGCCTGCACGATGCGCAGCAGGTCCGGATTGACCTTGCGCTGCTCTTCCTCGGTGCGTGCACCGACCGCCAGCAGCGAAAGATCGTGATTGCCCAGCACGACCACGCTGTGCTCGCGCAGCGAATGCACCAGCCGCAGCGTTTCCAGGGATTGACCACCGCGGTTGACCAGGTCGCCGCAGAACCACAGGGTGTCCTGCGCGGGGTCGAAGCGGAGCTTCTCCAGCAGTCGCTGGGTCACGTCATAGCAGCCCTGCAGGTCGCCGATCGCCCACACACTCATCGTCCGGCCTCCGTGTCAGTGCAGGGTACGTGGGATGGCCAGCACGAACGGTGCGACCGGCGCGGCGAATTCGGTGCCGTCATCGGCGACCATGTCGTAGTGGCCCTGCATGGTCCCGTGATCGGTCGCCAGCATGACACCGGACGTGTAGTGGAAGTCTTCACCGGGACGCAGCCGCGGCTGCTCACCGATCACACCTTCGCCATCGACGTGCTCGACGCGGCCGTTGGCATCGGTGATGCGCCAGTGGCGCGCGACCAGCCGCGCGGCCACCCGGCCTTGGTTGTGGATGCGGATCGTATAGGCGAACGCATAGCGGCCGTCTTCCGGCACGGACTGGTCATCGAGGAATCGCGGTGCGACCTCGACGGAAATGGCGTAAACGTCAGCGTCTTCCATACCGGCAGTGTAATCAGGAGGCATTGGCCAAGGCGATGAATTCGGCCACGTCCAGCTGTTCGGCACGGGCATCGGGGCGCACGCCGGCAGCGGCGAACTGGTCGGCCGACACCACGTTGTTCAGTGCGTTGCGCAGGGTCTTGCGGCGCTGGCCGAAGGCGGCCTTGACCACTTCGGCGAAGCGGGCGTGGTCACGGATGCCGACCGTGGCCGGATCATGCGGCACCAGCCGCACCACGGCCGAATCGACCTTCGGCGGTGGCCGGAACGCACCCGGCGGCACCACGAACAGCGAGGTGACGGTGCAGTAGGCCTGCAGCATCACGCTGAGGCGGCCGTAGACCTTGCTGCCGGGGCCGGCTGCCATGCGGTCGACCACTTCCTTCTGCAGCATGAAGTGCATGTCGCGGACCACGGCGGCATGCTCGAGCGCATGGAACAGGATAGGCGAGGAGATGTTGTACGGCAGGTTGCCGACCAGACGGATCGGCTGTCCGGCCGCCAGTTCGGTGAAGTCCACGCGCAGCACGTCGCGGTGGACGATGGTCAGCTCGCCCAGCGGCTCGGCGGCGGCGGTCAGCGGCGCGATCAGGTCGCGGTCGAACTCGATCACCGTCAGTGCCGGATGCACGCGCAGCAGCGGCAGCGTGATCGCTCCCTGGCCGGGGCCGATTTCGACCAGGCGGTCACCGTCCTTGGGATTGACCGCCATCACGATCTTGTCGATGTAGTGGCGATCGGCCAGGAAATGCTGGCCAAGCTGCTTCTTGGCCGGGGCGGTGAACACCGGGCCGGAGGGGGAATGCGGGGAATTCATGCGCTCAGTGTACGTTGCCGCGCAAGCTGCGCACACAGCGTCGTTGCCGCCTGCAGGCTGGATGGATCGGCAATGCCGCGGCCGGCCAGGTCCAGCGCGGTACCGTGATCGACAGCGACGCGCGGGTAGGGCAGGCCCAGGGTCAGGTTCACGGCCTGCTCGAAGCCGGAGTACTTCAGCACCGGCAGGCCCTGGTCGTGGTACATGGCCAGGACCGTATCGAAACCTGCCAGCTTGCCTGGCAGGAACGCGGTGTCGGCCGGCAGCGGCCCGACCAGATCCATGCCTTCAGCGCGCAGGCGCTGCAGCAGCGGGATGACCAGATCCAGTTCCTCGCGGCCGAGGTGACCGTCTTCACCGGCGTGCGGGTTCAGGCCGAGCACGGCGATGCGCGGCGATGCCAGCCCGAACTCGCGGCGCAGCGCGGCGTGCACGGTGCGCAGGGTGTGCTCCAGGCCGGGTGCGGTGATCGCATCGGCGACCTCACGCAGCGGCAGGTGGGTGGTGGCCAGGGCCACGCGCACGATGTGATTGGCCAGCATCATCACCACCTTCACCCCGGCCTGGTCGGCCAGCAGTTCGGTGGTGCCGCTGTAGGCGATGCCGCCCTCGTTGATGACCGCCTTGTGCACCGGGCCGGTGACCACGCCGTGCAGTTCGCCCGACAGGCAGGCCTGGCCGGCGCCGAGCAGGGCGCCGATGACCGCGCCGGCATTGGCCGGATCGGCGTGGCCGAAGCGGCTCGGGACGGCATTGGCCACGACGCGCAGACGCAGGTCGCCCGGGAAGCGGGCTTCCGCTTCCTCGGGCAGCAGTTGCAGGGGCAGGTCCAGCGCGGCGGCGGCTGCGCGCAGGGTATCCGGGTCGGCGAAAGCCAGCAGCCGGCAATCATCGCGCGGCTGCTGGATCAGGCGGATGCACAGCTCCGGGCCGATCCCGGCGGGCTCGCCCGGTACCAGAGCGAGCTCGGGGCGCATCGGTCAGGACTGCGGCGGCGTCGCGGTGTTTTCCGCGCGGTCACCGCTGCGGAAGCTGACGTAGGCTTCGCCACGCAGCTCCTGCAGGAAACGGTTGTATTCGTCTTCCAGCTTGCGGCGGCCGATGGTTTCGCGGACCTGCGCACGCTGGTTGTCGTTGGTCACGTCGGTCTGGCGGGTCGCCACGCGCTGCACGATGTGCCAACCGGCGTCGGTGCGGAACGGCTGGCTGACACCGCCGTCCTGCACGCTCTGGACCTGCTGGCCGAAGGCCGGACCGAACGCATCGGCCGGGAACCAGCCCAGATCGCCGCCCTGGCCCTTGCTGTTGTTGTCCTCGGACGACTCCCTGGCCACCGTCTGGAAGTCGGCGCCGCCGGCAATGCGGGCACGCAGGGTGTCGATCTTGGCCTTGGCGGCCGCATCGGTCTGGTTGTCGTCCACGCGCACCAGGATGTGGCGGCCGTGGAACTCGGTGACGGTATGGGTGCCGGCGGCGGCGCTGGAATCGCGCACTTCCACCAGCTTCAGCAGCTGGAAGCCGCTCGGACCACGGATCGGGCCAACCACGTCACCGGCATTCATCTTTTCCATCAGCTGCGCGAACGCGGCCGGGATCTCGTCCATGCTGCGCCAGCCCAGGTCGCCGCCTTCCAGTGCATTGGGGCTGTCCGAGTAACGTACGGCGGCGGCATTGAAGTCCAGCTCACCCTTGTCCAGCAGGGCCTTCACGCCGTCGGCCTTCTTCTGGCCGGTGGCGATCTGCTCGGCATTGGCGCCGTCGGGCAGGGCGATCAGGATGTGCGCCAAGTGGTACTGGTTGCCGGCGGTGGCCTGCTGCTTCAACGCGGCATCGACTTCGCCCTCGCTGACGCTGATGCGGCTCTGCGCGAAGCTCTGGCGCAGGCGCTGCACGGTGATCTCGTCACGCACCGAGGCGCGGAAGTCGTTGAAATCGATGCCGTCACTTGCCAGGCGCTGGCGCAGCGCGTCCAGATTGGAACCATTCTGCTGGGCGATGGCATTCATCGCCTGGTTCAGCTCCTGGTCGCTGACGCGGATGCCGCTGCCCTGCGCACGGGCCACCTGCAGCTTGACCAGCACCAGGCGCTCGAGCACCTGCCGGCTGAGTACGTCATCCGGCGGCAGCTGGGCCTCGCGGCCGGCGTACTGCGCCTTGATGTTGGCGATGGCGCGCTGGAGTTCGCTCTGCAGGATCACGTCCTCATCGACGACAGCGGCGATGCGGTCCAGCGGCTGCGCCTCCTGGGCAAGTACCTGCAGGGGGGCGGACACGCTGGACACCGCCAGCAGCGAGGCGAGAAGAACGGGGAAGCGCTTGGTCATGGGATCAGATTCGGATCGTAGTCGTCCCGGGTCGTCCCGGTATTGCTGGGGGGCACGAGATAGAGGTCGTCGCGGTTGTAGCCGAGGATAGCACGGCGCAGGGTGCGGTCCGTGTCCTGGCCCAGGGAGCTGAGGCCCTTCAGCACGAACTCCAGCTGGATGGAATTGTTCAGCTCGCCCTCGCGGTTGCGCACGTAGCGGCGGGCCACCGCGCGCACGGCCAGACAGCAGCTGTCCCACTGGACGCCACCGATGATTTCCAGCGGCTTCTTGTCTTCCAGCGAGTAGTAGTAGCGGCCGACCAGGCTCCAGCGGGGGTTCAGCGGGTACAGGAACGACAGGTCGGCCTGCTTCAGCAGGTCGGTGCCGTCCGGGTTGATGCGGTGGCGGTAGGTCAGGTTGACCACGCCATCGTTGGGCATCAGGTAACGGGCGCGGAAGCTGGCCAGGTCCTCACGCTTGTATTTGGGGTCCCACTGGTAGGTCGCGCTGAGGGTCCAGCGGTCGTTGACCATGTAGTTGGCATCGGCGATCCAGGCCGACTTGCCCTTTTCCACCGGCGGGCCACCCGGCACGGCGGTCACCCGCGATTCGTCGAAGTACTGGATCTGGCCGATGGCCGCCGAGAACCGCTCGCGGCCGGTGGTCTGGTCGATGAAGCGGGTGCCCAGCGCCATGGTCAGCTGGTTGGCGTCGTTCTGGCGGTCGGCGCCGGTATAGCGCGAGTCGCGGAACAGCTGGCCCCAGCTGAAGGTGAAGTCGCGGGTATCGAAGATCGGCAGCTCGTCCTGGTTGCGGTAGGGCGTGCGCAGGTAGAACAGGCGCGGTTCCAGGGTGTGCAGGAACGAGCGGCCGCCGATGGTGGTCTCGCGGTCGAAGAACAGGCCGGCATCGATGCTGCCGATCGGCAGGCTGCGGCTGGGCGAGGTGTTGCCGCGCAGCTGCTCGGGGGTAGCGGTGGCCGGATCAACGCCCTGCGAAACCAGCACGTTGCGGCGGATGCTGTCGGCCAGCTGCCGGTCCAGGTCGTAGGCGGTGTAGCGGTAGGCCAGGGTCGGGGTCACGTACCAGGCCGCACCGCTGAACGGCAGCGACACATAGGGTTTCAGGTCCAGGCGTGCGCCGCCGTACATCCGCTGGGTCTGGCCGGTACGGGTGTACTCAAGGTCCGGTCCGGCCTCGGGGCCGTACTTGAAGTTGATGTCTTCATGGGTAAAGCGCACGGCTTCGGCGTACACGCCGGTTTCCAGCCACGACAGGACCGGCTTGTCCCAGTTGAAGTACAGGCGCGGCTGGCGGTTGTAGGCCAGCGCGCTCTCGTTGAGCGTGTAGTCGGTCAGCTGCCAGCGGTCGGCCATGATTCCGGCCGTCCAGTTCTGGCCGGTGCCGTACAGGCCAACGGTGCTCTGCAGGTTCGAGGCGGTCACGCCCACCAGGCGGTTGGCGAAGTCCTCGACGTAGCGCTCGTCGCTGACCCAGGCCAGGTTGGCACGTGCCTGCCAGTGGCTGTCCACGTTGTGGTAGCCGCTGAACATGACACGGCCGCGATCGCGGTAGCGCAGCTTGTCGTTGGGGATGTAGGCGG
Organism: Stenotrophomonas sp. STEN225; assembly: GCF_056756445.1. Taxonomy (NCBI): domain Bacteria; kingdom Pseudomonadati; phylum Pseudomonadota; class Gammaproteobacteria; order Lysobacterales; family Lysobacteraceae; genus Stenotrophomonas; species Stenotrophomonas sp. STEN225. The sequence continues at coordinate 10,609 of NZ_JBRRBV010000021.1, forward strand.
TCAGCAGTTCGCCGCGGCCGCCGTTGTAGAGGTAGCGGAACTCGTTGTCGAGCATCAGGCCGCGCCGGCTCATGTAGCGCGGCATCAGCGTGTCGTCGTAGTTCGGTGCCAGGTTCAGGTAGATCGGCTGGGTGTAGTCGAACCCGTTGCGCCCGGACATGCCCAGCTGCGGGAACAGCAGGCCGGTCTTGCGCCGGTCGTCGATCGGGAACTTGAAGTACGGTGCCCACAGCACCGGCACCTTGCCGATGCGCAGCACGGCATTGCGCGCCGTGCCGAAGCCCTCGTCGTTGTCCACTTCGATCTGCGGCGCCGACAGCTTCCACACCGGCTGCGACGGGTCGCAGGTGGTGTAGGTGGAGCGGTGCATCTGCCCGACCGCGCCCTGCAGGTCGACCGATTCGGCGTCGCCGTTGCCACGGCGGGACACCAGCTGGTACTGGATGTCGGTGATCTTGTGGGTGTCGCTTTCCTGGTTGCCCTCGGCGCGCTTGGCGACCATCCGGATCGACGCGTCCTGGTAGCGGACATTGCCATCGGCGATGTAGTTGCCGGACTCGGTGTCGAAGCTGAGCTTGTCGGTGCCGACGAACTGGTCGCCGCGACGCAGGGCGACGTTGCCCTCGTACTGCGGCACCGTGGTGGTACCCAGCAGCTGATCGCCCTCGATATCGGTCGGCTGCTGCTCGCGCGCGGCGCTGGCGGCGGCCTTGTCCTGGCCCGGAACCGGGGTCGGGGCGTCGGTGAACGCGGGAATGACGTCGGTTGCCGGGCACAGGCCCCAGTTGAGCGGCTTATCATCGGCCATCGCCGGCAGGCAGACGGCGATGCTCAGAGGCAGGGGAAGCAGGCGGAGGGCTCGGCGCACGCGGTTCGGATTCGGGCGAAAACGGACGGTAGCTTGCCCCATCCCTTGCATAGGGGCAATGAAGGCGGCCCGGTCGCACCGGTTCGGGTTCATCCAGCCGGGGTGGACGCCGCCGGCGACATCAGGGCCTGCACGTGGGCCACGCTGCATTCGGCCAGGGCCTGCAGGTCGTAGCCGCCCTCCAGCATCGACACCACCCGGCCGGCCGCATGGCGACGCGCCAGCGCATGCAGTTCGCGGGTGATCCAGGCGAAATCCTCGGTCTCCAGCATCAGATCCGCCTGGGGGTCGCGCAGATGGGCGTCGAAGCCTGCCGAGATCAGCATCAGCTGCGGGCGGAAGTCGTCGATGGCCGGCAGCATCTCGTCGGCCCAGACATTGCGGAAGCGGAATCCGCCACTGCCCGGCGGCAGCAGGATGTTCATCAGATTGCCCGCGCCACGGTCACGGCGCAGGCCGGAGTTGGGGAACAGGCCGGCCTGGTGGGTGCTGTAATACGACACCCGTGCGTCGTGCTGGAAGATGTCCTGGGTGCCGTTGCCATGGTGGACGTCGAAGTCGACCACCGCGATCCGCTCCAGCCCGTGGCGGTCGCGCGCGTAGGCTGCGGCGATGGCGATGTTGTTGAGCAGGCAGAAGCCCATGGCCGTGCTGCTGGTGGCATGGTGACCCGGCGGGCGCACCGCGCAGAACGCCAGCGGGTCCGCGCCCAGCATCACCGCATCCACTGCGGCCACACCGGCACCGGCAGCATGCACCGCCGCACTGGCCGAGCCGGGCGAGGTCCAGGTGTCCATGTCCAGCTGGCGCAGGGGCACGGTCTGCGGTTGCAGCACGAAGTCGAGCAGAGCGCTGTCGTGGACCCGGCTCAACTCGCCGAACTTGGCGGGTGGGGCCTCGCGCCAGTCCAGCTGGCCGGGGAATGCGCCGCGCAGGGCGTCGAGCACGCCCTGCAGCCGTTGCGGGCATTCGGGATGGCCCGGACCGGGATCGTGCAGCAGGCAGGACGGATGGGTGAAGACCAGCATCGTACGGACTCAGCCCTGCCGGTGCTGGGGCTGCCAGAGCGCCTCGCCCTGCCCATCGGCGCGGGCCAGCACCCGGGCCAGCACGAACAGCAGGTCCGACAGCCGGTTGAGATACTGGAGCGCTTCGCTGCGCACGTTCTCATGGCGGGACAGCGTCACCGTCTCGCGCTCGGCGCGGCGGACAATCGTTCGTGCCAGGTGGCAGCGTGCGGCGGCTTCGCCACCGGCGGGCAGGATGAACTCCTTCAGCATCGGCAGCGTGGCGTTGTAGTGGTCCAGCTGCTGTTCCAGTGCCGAGACATCGGCGGCATGGATCGCGGCATGGCCGGGGATGCACAGCTCGGCGCCCAGGTCGAACAGCTGGTGCTGCAGATGGACCACCAGCGCGCGCACGTCGTCCGGAAGCGGTGTGGCCAGCAGCAGGCCCAGCGCCGCGTTGGCTTCGTCGACGGTGCCGTAGGAGGCGACGCGGGCATCGTCCTTGGCTACGCGCTGGCCATCGCCCAGTCCGGTGCTGCCGTCGTCACCGGTGCGGGTGTAGATGCGCGAGAGGCGATGGCCCATGGCGCAGCTCAGTGCCGGATGTCGCGACGGGCCTGCTGGAGCTTGAGCACCTGCTCCACGGCCAGTTGCAGGGCGGCGGCCAGCGCCACGTAGATCGCCGTGGTCCGCAGGTAGGGGCCGAACCACTGTGCGTAGTTCTGCGCCCAGCCCGCCAGCGTCGGCTCGGCAACGTTGCGGGTGGTCCAGTAGAAGCCCCCCTGCGCAAGCAGGTGGCACAGCGCCACCGAGGCCACCAGCAGGAGCGCACCCTTGGCCAGCACCGGCCAGCGCGCGCCGCGGTAGTTGTGGCCCAGCAGCATGCCGCCGGCCCACAGCGAGAAGTACGCCGGCAGCAGCAGCCAGTAGCCGGGCGACACACAGTAGTGCTGCCAGAAATCCAGCCCCGCGCTGCGGATCACGATCCAGTCGACCAGCACCGCAAACAGCATCAGCAGCGGAAAGGCCCAGCGCGTCCAGCGCGCCAGGTAGAAACCGCCGATGAAGAACACCGCCCAGGAGGCATCGGGGATCGCCGCGAAGTGGTTGACCCGGGTCGCCGCCAGCAACAGCACGAGCACGGACAGGACGAAGGCACGATTGGCGGTGTCGGACATGGCGGCGGGCCCGGAGCGGATTCAGCTTTCATTCTAGCCCGCCGCGCGGGTTGGCGCAGGCAGCGTCGCGTTCGGTGTACAGCCGGGGCGAGCGCGTATCATGAACGCCATGAGTGAACGACATGACGTGCTGATCGTCGGCGGCGGACTGGTGGGTGCCAGCCTCGCCATCGCCCTGGACCGCCTGGGCCGCGACGTGGGCCTGATCGAGGCCAGCCCTGCCGGTGGACTGCCGGCGGTGTTCGACCAGCGCAACCTCAGTTTCGCCGCCGCCACCGTCAACGCGCTGACCGCGCTGGGGGTGATGCAGAAGCTGGCGATGGCGCCGGGGCCGATCCGTCGCATCCATGTCAGCCGCGCCGGTGACTTTGGCCGGGTGCAGCTCGATGCGGCCGATTACAACCGGCCGTGGTTCGGCCAGGTGGTGGTCGCACGTGACTTCGGTCATGCGCTTGAGGCACGCCTGCAGGAACTGCCGCGGCTGCGGCGTTACCGGCCGATGCGTTTCCTCGGCCTGGGCGGGGTGGTGGAGGGCTGTCGCCAGGTGCATGTGGCCGACGACGCCGGCGAGCGCACGCTGCTGGCACGGCTGGTGGTCGGTGCCGATGGCACGGCCAGTGCGGTGCGGGAGGCGCTGGGCATCGAGGTCGACCGCCACGATTTCCAGCAGACCCTGTTCGTGGCCCGCGTGCGCAGCCAGCGTGCGCCCGACGGCACGGCCTGGGAGCGCTTCACCGATACCGGTCCGACGGCCCTGCTGCCGCGTGGCGACCGCCATTTCGGCACGGTGCATGGGGTGGCGCGCGAAGACGCCGACGCGGTGATGGCGCTGGACGACGCAGCGTGGCTGCAGCGCCTGCAGCATGCCATCGGCTGGCGTGCCGGGCGTCTGCTGGAGTCGGGTCCGCGCAGTGCCTACCCGCTGATCCAGGTGCTGGCGCGTGCCCTGGCAGGCGAGCGCGCGGTGCTGCTCGGCAATGCCGCACAGACCATCCATCCGTTGGGCGCGCAAGGCTTCAACCTGGGCCTGCGCGATGCGCTGACCCTGGCCGAACTGCTGGAAGACGATGCAGGCGATGCCGGCAGTGATGCGCTGCTGCGTGCGTATGTGGCCCGTCGGGAAGAGGATCGCCAGCAGACGGTGGCGTTCTCCGGAGGACTGGCGCGCCTGACCAGCAATCCTGCGCCGTTGATGCGCCCGTTGCGCAGTCTCGGCCTGGTGGCCGCGCAGCGCGGTTCGGTGCAGTCGATGCTGGTCGGCGGGGCGATGGGTTTCCGTGGCGTCGTGCCGCGACTGTGCCGCGGAGAAGCCGCATGAACCGCCGCGCGCGCCTGGACGTGGTCATCGTGGGAGGCGGCGTGGTCGGTGCCGCGTGTGCACTGGCGCTGGCCGATGCGGGGCTGGCCGTCGCCCTGGTGGAGGGCCGTGAGCCCGCGCCCTGGCAGGCATCGCAGCCGGACCTGCGCGTGTTCGCCTTCGCGGCTGACAACGTGCAGCTGCTGGACCGTCTCGGCGTGTGGCCTGCGATCGTACAGGCGCGGGCCTGGCCGTATCGCCGCATGCAGGTATGGGATGCCGCGGGAGGCGAGGACCTGCTGTTCGATGCCGACCGCCTGGGGCGTCGCGAGCTGGGCTTCATCGTCGAGAACGGGCTGTTGCAGGATCGCCTGTGGGCGGCACTGCCGGCGGCCGGGGTGCAGCTGCATTGCCCGGCACGGGTGGAGGCGCTTGAGCAGGACGAGGAAGGGGTGCGACTGCGCCTGGATGACGGACGCAGGCTGGAAGCGGCCCTCGCCGTGGCCGCCGATGGTGCCGAGTCGACGCTGCGCGAGCTGGCGGGCATCGACGTGGTGCGCCACGACTATCACCAGCGTGGCGTGGTGGCCTACGTCGACAGCGAGCTGCCCAACCAGGCCACGGCCTGGCAGCGTTTCCTGCCGACCGGTCCGCTGGCGCTGCTGCCGGTGGCCGAGCGCCGCAGCTCGATCGTGTGGACCTTGCCTGACGAAGAGGCGGTGCGCGTGCTGGCGCTGGAGGAGGAGGCATTCAATCGCGAACTGACCCGCGCCTTCGCCGCACGGCTGGGCGAACTGCGCCTGGTGTCGCCGCGCGCCGCGTTCCCGCTGCGCCGCCAGCTGGCCCGCCACTATGTGGCCGGCCGCGTGCTCGCACTCGGCGACGCCGCGCATGTGGTGCACCCCCTGGCCGGGCAGGGCGTGAACCTGGGGCTGCGGGATGTCGCTGCCCTGCGGCAATGGCTGGCGCCGTCAGCCGAGCGCCGTGGCCAGCCGCGCCTGTCGCCGCAGCGCCTGCAGCGCTGGGCCCGCGAGCGGCGCAGCGACAACCAGGTGGCCGCCTACAGTTTCGATGCGATCAACCGCCTGTTCTCCAACGACGAGATGCACCTGACCCTCGCCCGTGGCCGCGCGCTGGGCTGCGTCGGCAAGTGGCCGCCGCTGGTTCAGGCGTTCTGGAAGCGCGCCGCCGGCGTGTGACCACCCCGTTTGGCGGTTGATCCGCCGGTAGCGCCGGGCCGTGCCCGGCGAGCGCGCAGCGCGGTTCATGGAATCCGCCGGGGCTGGGCCCGCGCTACCCCCCGCGGATGCAAAAAAAAATGAGCCGGGACGGTCGGCCCCAAACCCCGGGGGGGGGTTTACCCGCCGTTCGCGCCGGGCGGTGCCGGGCGCGCGCGCAGCGGGGATCATCAACTCCGCGGGGATGGCCCCGCCGCTACCCGCAGCGGATCAATCAATCAGTGCGCCGGACAGGTCGGCACGATCCGGCGCGGCAACGGGACGCCGTTCGGCGGATCATCAGGCCGGTAGCGCCGGGCCATGCCCGGCGGGATCCGTGAACCGGATCAATCAATCAGCCAGCCGGCCAGGTCGGCACGATCCAGCTTGCCGCGGCGCTTGCTGTCCAGCGCGGTGAACTCATCGGCCAGTGCAGGATTGGCCTGGGCCTCCGCACGGCTGATGAAGCCATCACCGTCGGTATCCAGCGCGGCAAAGTGGATGCGGTACTGGCCGGTCACGCTGCTGGGTTCAACCGAGCGCACCGTGACCTGGGCCTCCCCTGCGGGCATCGGAATATCGACACTGCCGGTGACCCGTCCGGCATTCAAGGGCTGCTGGCGGATGGCTCCGCCGGTCGGACCCAGCGGTTGGCTCTGCGCGGGTGTGGGCGGCAGCTGCTGCGCCAGCACGGGGGACGTGGCCAGCAGGGCAGCCAGCAGCACGGGCAAACGCGGACGGTACATGACGGACTCCTGGCGGGCGTTGACGGAAGCGTACCCGGGGCATCCTGTGCGGGCGATGACCCTGCCGCGCATCACCGCATCGGCGACGCCAGCACGGTGATCTCTTCGCGGTCGTGATAGAGCTGCTTGGCACGCACTTCCAGAGACGTGCCAGCCTGCTCCTGGAACAGGTCCAGGCACAGCCGGGTCTCGTCCCAGCGCTTCTTCATCGGCAGTTTCAGATTGAAGATGGCATGCCTGCACCAGCCTTCGCGGAACCAGGTGGCCATGCGTTCGGCAACGCGGCGCGGTTGCTCGACCATGTCGCACACCATCCAGTCCAGCGGCTGCTCCGGGTGCCAATGGAAGCCATCCGCGCGCAGGTGCTCGACCAGGCCGGTATCCAGTACGTGCTGGCGCAGGGGGCCGTTGTCGATGCTCAGCACCTGCATGTGCTGGCGGGTCAACACCCAGGTCCAGCCGCCCGGTGCCGCCCCCAGATCGGCCGCGCGCATGCCGGGTTTCACCAGTGCCTCGCGTTCTTCCGGCGCCAGCAGCGTCAGCAGGGCTTCGTCCAGCTTCAGCGCCGAACGCGAGGGGGCCTCCGGCAGCAGTTTCAGGCGCGGAATGCCCAGTGCCCACGGTGCGCTGTCGGCGGGGTCGGCCACGCAGATGAAGGCGTGGGTGCCGTCCACGAACACCACGTGCAGGCGTGGCAGCCGTGCATTGGGCTTGTCGCTGAGCTTGCCGGCCTTGCGCAGCGCCGGGCGCAACGCGTTGCCGAACGCACGGGCGAGCCCGGACAGTGGCTTGCCGGCATCCGAATCCGGATGTTCGACCCACAGATCACCAAAGCGTGGCGCATCGGCCAGCACCTCCAGCATCGGCGTGATGCGATCGGCCGGATCCAGCTGCGGCAGTTCAGCCAGCACCACCAGCTTCTGCCGCGCGAAGATCAGGCCGCGCCACGGCAACCGCGGTGCCAACGCGGCCGCTTCGTCGCACATGAACAACACATAGCCGTCATTGCGCTGGGTACGTGCGTAGCCGGCGAACCCTGCCTCACCGGCGCGGAACTGCAGTTCGCCGGCCAGCTCCGGCTCGAAGCCCTGGCGGCACAGGCACAGCAGGCCGATGCCGGTTTCAGTAACGGGCGCCATCGCTTTCCCCATAGGCGCGCAGCACGCTGCGTGCGGCGTCGCGGTTCAGGCCCTGCACCACCTCGATGCCACGCTTGTTGAGCTCGCCCACCCAGTCGGCCGGCAGCGGGCCTTCGTCGAACGGGGTCAGTTCCTCTACATCGGCGGCACTGGCGCCGATCAGCAGGCGGTCGATGCCGGCCCACACCGTAGCGCCGTAACACTGGCAGCACGGCTGCGAGCTGGTGGCCAGGGTGACCGGCGACAGCACGGCATTCAGGCGCGGCGTCTGCAGGCGCTGCTGGGCCAGCATGTAGGCCATGTTCTCGGCATGTGCCAACGAGGTGGCATGCGGCATCACCCGGTTCACGCCGGCGGCGATCACCTTGTCGTCCGGACCGAACACCACGGCGCCGAACGGACCGCCGCTGGCGTGCTCGACGTTCTGGCGCGACAGCTCGATGGCCAGCGCGACCTTGGCCTCATCGCCCGGATATCGACGATCCAGGTCGATCTGGTCGTGGATCCAGGCGGGAAGGGTCAGGTGGACTTGCGCATACAGCATCGCGGGGGTGCCTCGTGTGGGATGGGAAAAGTGCGGTTGCTTGGGAAACCGGCGCGCAGTGTAGCCGCACCGGCCTGTACCGGGTGTGGGCGCGTCAGCCGGGTGAGCCGGTGCGGATCACCACGTACTGCTTGCGGAACTCCAGCCCGGCCTGCGGCCAACTGGCGGCATACGCGCGCAGCAATGGCAGGGCAGGGGCGAAGTCGTGGCCATTGACCCGACAATCGGCCTCGCACAGGCCATCGGCATCGCGCGAGGCGAACAGGCGGATGGCAAGGAACTGGCGCGCTTTCAGCAGCTCGTCGAAGGCGTCCATGCTCCTGGTGAACAGGCAGCAGGGGCAGGAACCGTGGTCGTCCTCACTGCATGTGGCGACCTCCACCTCCTGCGCGCGGTAGTGGGCCAGCGGCCCCAGCACGACGGTGCGCCCGTGTTCCTTGCCGTCATCACCTGCTGGATAGGTCAGGCCCATCATCGGCAGGCCCTGCGCGTCGTCGGCGCCCACTGCGGTCTGCAGGGTGGCCAGGTCCACCCGCACCCAGGCCTGGAAGCCGGACAGCAGCGAGGCCTGCTCATCGGCGCCGTTGGCGTGCTGGTACTCGAACAGGCCATCGGCGAACAGGGTGGGGTGCTGCGCCCCGATGACCGTGGAGGTCTGCCAGCCACCGTTGTCGCGCGCGTGTGCTGCCATCGCATGCGGGGTCAGGCGCAGGCCGCTGTCCAGCACCAGCGCGCCGCCGTCGACGCGGCTGGCGATGCCAGCGTCCTGCAGGACCTGCTGCAGCAGCGGGAGGAGGGCGGTGGACGTCGTGGTCATGTCAGGCCTGTGGATGGATCGGGTGGAGCATCCAGGCCGGGCCGGGTGCTAGTGATCGAGTGCTTCGCGTTCTGCGCGATATCGCCGTGCGTCGGATTGCTGCTGCGGATCGTTGCCATGATCACGCAGCCAGGTATCCAGTTCGCGGCGATAGTCCGCGCGGAAATCGGCGTTGTCCGGGCTGAAGTGCAGCTTGCGTGCGGCCACCTCCACCCGCTCGCGCGCGCTGGCACGGGCCTGGGCGATGCCGTGCGGTGATTCGGTGGTGAGGATGACGAAGTTGCGCGGAAAGCCCGGCGTGTACTTCACCACGAACGGCTGGTCCTGAGCCGGGATGCGGATCGCGTTCTCCAGCGGCCACAGCGAAGCGGTGTTGGTGTGGAACACCACCTCCACGTCGCGACCTTCGGCGGTGCGCAACACCGCTTCGTAGCGCCAGATGTACTGTTCGTTGAGCGTTGAATTGGTTTCCTCGGCCTTCACGATCACCGCTTCACCGCGCTCGCCCACCGCATTGAGGAAAGTGGCGTTGAGGAAGCTGCCGAGGAAGATGTTGAGCATCGCCAGCGGAAACACCACGATGGCGTAGACCGGTGAACGCCGCCACCACGAGACCAGCGCGGCCAGCCCCATTGCTGCAAAGAAGGTCAGCAGCGGATGCTGCGAGATGAACCAGAGCAGGGCGGACAGGGCGGTGATCATCGTCGCGGGCGTGCGGGCGCCGTGTCGGCGCCCGCGCAGGTCTTCAGGCCGACCAGGTATCGCGCAGCGTCACGCTGCGGTTGAACACCGGCTTGGCTTCGGTGTGGTCGCGGCGGTCGGCAACGAAGTAGCCGGTGCGCTCGAACTGGAACGACTGCTCCGGCGCGGCGCTGGCCGCGGCCGGCTCGACATAGCCGGTGACGGTGCGGCGCGATTCCGGATTGAGGTAGTCGCGGTAGGTCCTGCCTTCCGACTCGTCGTCCGGGTTCGGCACCGAGAACAGCCGGTCGTACAGGCGGATCTCGGCCGGAACGCCGTGCACGGCGCTGACCCAGTGAATGGTGCCCTTGACCTTGCGGTTGGCCCCTTCCATGCCGGGGCGCGACTCCGGATCCAGCCAGCCGCGCAGCTCGGTGATGGTGCCGTCGGCATCCTTGATCACCTCATCGCAGCGGATGATGCCGGCACCACGCAGGCGCACTTCGCCGCCCGGCACCAAGCGCTTCCAGCCCTTCGGCGGTACTTCGGCGAAGTCCTCGCGGTCGATCCAGACCTCGCGCGCGAACGGCACCTGACGGCTGCCGAAGCTCTCGTCCTTCGGATGGTTGCTGAAGGTGAGCTGTTCTTCATGGCCTTCGGGCAGGTTGGTCAGCACCAGCTTGAGCGGGTCGACCACGGCCATGCGGCGCGGTGCGGCGCCGTCGAGGTCTTCGCGCAGCGCGCCTTCCAGCACGCTGAAGTCGATCAGCGAGTTCTGCTTGCTGATGCCCACGCGTTCGGCGAACAGGCGCATTGCCGCCGGGGTGTAGCCGCGGCGACGCAGTCCCTGCAGGGTCGGCATGCGCGGGTCCTCCCAGCCGTCCACCAGCTGCTCGGTGACCAGCGCCATCAGCTTGCGCTTGCTCATCACCGTGTAGTTGATGTTCAGGCGCGAGAATTCGATCTGGCGCGGCTTGGCGGCTTCGCGCGGCAGGCCGGCATCGACCAGCGGCTGGGTCAGTGCGTCGTCATGGGCGAAATCGACGTTGTCCACGCACCAGTCGTAGAGCGGGCGATGGTCCTCGAATTCCAGGGTGCACAGCGAGTGGGTGATGCCCTCGATCGAATCGCCCAGTGCATGCGCGAAGTCGTACATCGGGTAGATCGGCCACGCGTTGCCCGTGTTCTGGTGCTCGACATGCTTGATGCGGTACAGCGCCGGATCGCGCAGGTTGATGTTGCCGCTGGCCATGTCGATCTTCGCGCGCAGGGTGCGCGCACCGTCCGGGAATTCACCGGCACGCATGCGGCGGAACAGGTCGAGGTTCTCCTCGACACTGCGGTCGCGCCACGGCGAGGGACGGCCCGGCTCGGTCAGGGTGCCACGGTAGGCACGCACTTCCTCGGCCGACAGGTCACACACATAGGCCTTGCCCTGCTCGATCAGCTTCTCGGCGGCGAGATAGTAGGCCTGGAAGTAATCGGAGGCGTGGCGCAGTTCGTTCCACTCGAACCCCAGCCAACGGACATCATCCTGGATGGCGGCCACGTACTCCGGGTCTTCCTTGGCCGGATTGGTGTCGTCGAAGCGCAGGTTGCATACGCCGCTGAACTCGCCGGCAATGCCGAAGTTCAGGCAGATCGACTTGGCATGGCCGATGTGCAGGTAGCCGTTCGGCTCCGGCGGAAACCGGGTCTTGATCGCCTGGTGCTTTCCGCTGGCCAGGTCCTCGCGCACGATCTGGCGGATGAAATCGCGCTTTTCGTGGCTGTCGGCGGGGGTCTCGGGGCTGGCGGGGGTGTGCTCGGACATGAGGCTGGGCGAAAAAGGGCAGAAAGACCAACAGTCTAGCGCGTAAGGGGAAGGGCTGCCGGGGTTGCGCCCGCGCTACCGGGCGCAGGGGGGGGCCAGGGGTAGCGCCGGGCCATGCCCGGCGAGCGCAGCGGCGGCATTCAGCGCCCGGACGTATGCTGGAGGCCTCTCCCGTGGAGCCGCCCCATGCACATCGTGTACAAGGCCGACAATCTGTTCGACGCCCACCTGGTGAAGCACGCATTGGAAGATGCCGGCATTCCTGCCTTCGTGTTTGGCGAGCAGCTGCTGGGGGGCATGGGCGAACTGCCGCTGTTTGGTGTATTGAGGGTCGGCATCCCCGACGCCGCGCGGGCCGAGGCTGAAGGCATCGTCGCCGGCCTGGACTTGGGCCACGCCGCCGACGCCCCCATTTCCGATGCAGACGACATTGCCGGCCTTCCGGCGTAGGAGCGCATCATGTTGGGAATCGGACAGGGCATCCTGGGCATCGGCGCCTTCAAGCAGCGCCTGCCGCGCCCGGAAGAGGCGCTGCCAGGGCGTGATCAGCCACTGCCGCTGCACAGCAACCAGCACTTCGTGAACAGTCACCCGCTGAAGGACCGCTTTGCCGGCCTGCAGCAGATCCGTTTCGCGCTTGGCTGCTTCTGGGGAGCCGAGCGCAAATTCTGGTCGGAGCCGGGCGTGTACAGCACGTCGGTCGGCTATGCCGGCGGCGTCACGCCGAATCCCACCTATGAAGAAGTCTGCTCCGGCCTCACCGGCCACACCGAAGTGGTGCAGGTGGTGTTCGATCCGAAGGTGGTGAGCCTGGAACGGCTGCTGCAGCTGTTCTGGGAAAGCCACGACCCGACCCAGGGCATGCGCCAGGGCAACGACACCGGCACCCAGTACCGTTCGGCGATCCATGCCACCGACGAAACGCAGTACGCCGCTGCGCTGGCCAGCCGCGAGGCCTACCAGGCGCAGCTGGACGCGGCCGGCTATGGCCCGATCACCACCGAGATCGTGTTCCCGGCGCCGGAGTACTACTATGCCGAGGACTATCACCAGCAGTACCTGGCGAAGAACCCGAACGGTTACTGCGGCATCGGCGGCACCGGGGTGAGCTGCCCGATCGGGCTGGATGTGGAGGCGCCGCGCTGACGCGCGGTGGTCCGCCTGCGGCGGGCAGAAGCTCAATCAACTGCCGAAGCCAAAGCCAGAGCCAAAGCCAAAGCCAAAGCCAAAGCCAAAGCCAAAGCCAAAGCCAAAGCGGCTCTGGGTTGCTGTGAGTAGGGCGGGGCGGTGTGGGTCGGCAGGATACGCCCTGAACCCATCCATGGGGGCTCGATGGCGCCATCCATGGCGCCAACGGTCCTGCCAACCCACACCACCCCACCTCCGACAGTTTCCCGGTGACGGTGGGCAAGAGCGTGGGTTACTGACGAACTGAAGGAAAACAAGAAGGACGCGGCCTTCGCCGCGTCCTTTTTGTTTGATCCTGCGGTGTCTTTTGTAGAGCGGAGCCATGCTCCGCTCCGAGCAAGCGAAGCGCGCGACCCGCTGTTGCTCTTCCTTCTTCCTTCCGTGGCGGGCAGCCACAGGAAACTGTCGAAGGCAGGGTGGGTAGGCCGTGCAGGGGCGTGAGCCGCATGGATGCGGCGACCGAGCTTACATGGACGTACTTGCAGCGTCCCCTGCACGGCCTACCCACCCTGCCAAACGCACGACCCGCCTTTCGCGACCGAGCCCCCGCCACGAGGGGCTCAGCCGTTGGCTGGAACCCTTACAGCGCCGCGCGGATCCGCTCGCGCAGCGCTTCCAGATCCTTGGCGAACGCCTCGATACCGGTCGCCAGCTTCTCGGTCGCCATCGGATCGGCAGCCAGATCCGCCGCAAACGTCGCCGCATCGATCGGGGTCACCGCCACGCCGTTACCCTCACCGGGCACCAGCTTGCGCGGCAGCTCGCCGTGATCGGCGTCGAGCTTCTCCAGCAGATCCGGCGAAATGGTCAGGCGGTCGCAGCCGGCCAGCGCCTCGATCTGTGCGGTGGAACGGAACGAGGCGCCCATCACCACGGTCGGCGAACCACGGCGCTTGAACTCCGCATATACGCTGCGCACGAACTTCACGCCCGGGTCCTCATCGATGTTGGCCGGGGTCTGGCCGTTGGCCACGTACCAGTCAAGGATGCGGCCGACGAACGGCGAGATCAGGAACGCGCCCGCTTCGCTGCAGGCCAGCGCCTGGGTCGGGTTGAAGATCAGCGTCAGGTTGCAGTCGATGCCCTCGGCCTGCAGGATCCGCGCCGCTTCCACGCCTTCCCAGGTCGCGGCGATCTTGATCAGGATCTTCTCGCGCGGTACGCCGGCATCGGCGTACATCTGGATGAACTGGCGGGCCTTGGCCACGGTGGCGGCGGTGTCGTACGCCTGGTCAGCATCCACCTCGGTGGACACGCGGCCCGGCACCAGCGTGCTGAGCAGCGCGCCGACGCCGATGGTCAGCCGATCGGCCACCGCATGCACCACGGCCTCGCGGTCGCCGCTCTGCTGACGGCCCCAGGCCAGTTCGCGCTCGATCAGATCGGCATAGACCGGCAGGTCCAGTGCCTTCTTCACCAGGGTCGGGTTGGTGGTGCAGTCCACCGGCTGCAGGCGCTTGATCGCCTCGTAGTCACCGGTATCGGCAACGACCACGGACAGTTCGCGCAGCTGGGACAGTTTGGACGAGGTACTCATTACGGCTCCTGGTACGGGGAATCGGATCGCGCGCAGTGCGCAGCGGAGATCAGGGACGGTCGTTGTGCACTGCGGTCACGCGCAGGCGCAGCTTGCGACCACCGGGTGCAGTCCAGTCGATGCTCTGGCCGACCGACAGGCCGAGCAGGGCACTGCCGACCGGGGCCAGCACGGAAACCTTGCCTTCATCGACGTTGGCTTCGCGGGGGAAGACCAGGGTCAGGACGTGCTTCTCGCCTGAGACCCCATCTTCGCACTCCACGCGGGAATGCATCATGACGATGCCTTCGGGAATCTGGTCCGGCGCCAGCACGGTGGCCCGGTTGAGTTCTTCGGCAAGCGCGAGCGCGGCAGGCGTCTGGCTCAGCGCAGGGGCTTCGAGCATGGCCTCCAGGCGGTCCATGTCGAAGGTTGAGACAGTGATCGACGGCGGCAGGCCGCTGGCGGTGTTCATGTAAAACTCCTTGGTTGAAAACCATGCAAAAGGCGGCGCCTGCTGGCGCCGCCTGTCTGTATTGTGGGGACAAATGCGACCGGAATCGACTCCCGCCGCTCGGGGGCGGGGACGCGGGGCCGTCAGCCGTTCAGCGCGGGGCCGGAAAGGCTGGCCGGATCGGCGGCCGTGCCATTGGCGGCTTCCAGCGTGAACAGCGCATGCGGCAGGCGCTTGAACTGGCTGGCCAGCTCCATCAGGAAGTCGTTCATCGCCGAGCTGCGGCGCCAGACCATTGCAATACGGCGGCTGGGCCGGCCCTCACCGATGAAGTCGAGCAGGCGGATGTTGTTCGAGCGGGGGACGGGGGGCTGCACCGACAGGCTCGGCAGCAATGTGATGCCGACATCGGCGGCGACCATCTGCCGCAATGTTTCCAGGCTGGTGGCGCGGAACTCGGATTTCTCGTTGGCGCCGAACAGCCGGCACACTTCCAGCGCCTGGTCGCGCAGGCAATGGCCGTCTTCCAGCAGCAGCAGCTTCTGCGTGGCCAGTTCCTGCACATCCAGATGGGCGCGCTGGGCGAGCGGATGGCGACCGGAAACGGCCAACAGGAACGGCTCCTCGAACAGGAACTCGGCGTGCAGCTGATCGTCGATCACCGGCAGTGCCAGCAGCGCGGCATCGAGCTTGCCTTCGCGCAGGCGCTCCAGCAGCACATCGCTCTTCTCTTCGACCAGCAGCAGTTCCAGTTCCGGGAAACGTTCGCGGATGCGCGGGATCACATGCGGCAGCAGGTACGGGCCCAGGGTCGGGAAGATTCCCAGGCGCACCGTGCCGGCTTCCGGATCGCGGCTGCGCCGTGCCGCTTCCTTCAGCTGCTCCACCTCGGACACGATCACCCGCGCCCGTGCAGCGGCTTCCTGGCCGGCCGGCGTCAGCATCACCTTGCGGGGGGCCCGCTCGACCAGCGGCAGGCCCAGCTCTTCTTCCAGCTTGCGGATCTGGGTGGACAACGTGGGCTGGCTGACGAAGCACGACGCGGCAGCCCGACCGAAATGCTTGTGGTCGGCCAGGGCTACCAGGTACTTCAGATCGCGTAGATTCATCCTCACATCCCAGGGATAACGGACCGGCTGGCGGCGTGGTCACCCCGCAGCTGACAATGCTCCCGGCAACCCGGGAGCAGTGGATCAGGCAGCTTCGGCAACGGCCCCGCTGCTCTTGCTCACCGACGAGCGGATCAGGTGATCGAACGCGCTCAGTGCGGCGGTCGAGCCGGCGCCCATGGCGATGATGATCTGCTTGTAGGGTACCGTCGTGCAATCACCTGCGGCGAACACGCCGGGCACACTGGTCTGGCCACGGTCGTCGATGACGATCTCGCCGCGCGGCGACAGCGCCACGGTGTCCTTCAGCCACTCGGTGTTGGGCAGCAGGCCGATCTGCACGAAGATGCCTTCCAGCTCTACGCGGTGGGCGTCGCCACCGATGCGGTCCTTGTAGACCAGCCCGGTGACCCGGCTGCCATCGCCCAGCACTTCGGTGGTCTGGGCGCTGGTCAGCACGGTGACATTGCCGAGGCTGCGAAGCTTCTTCTGCAGCACTTCATCGGCGCGCAGGCTGGAATCGAATTCCAGCAGGGTTACATGCGACACGATGCCGGCCAGATCGATGGCAGCTTCAACGCCGGAGTTGCCACCACCGATCACCGCCACGCGCTTGCCCTTGAACAGCGGGCCATCGCAGTGCGGGCAGTAGGCCACACCCTTGTTGCGGTACTGCTCTTCGCCCGGCACATTCATCTGCCGCCAGCGCGCACCGGTGGACAGGATCACCGAACGCGACTTCAGCACCGCGCCGTTTTCCAGCTGCACCTGTACCAGCCCATCGTCGCCGGCCGGCACCAGCGCGGTGGCGCGCTGCAGATCCATGATGTCCACGTCGTACTCGCGCACATGCTGCTCCAGCGCGGTGGCGAGCTTCGGGCCTTCGGTCTCCTTGACCGAGATGAAGTTCTCGATGGCCATGGTGTCCAGTACCTGGCCGCCGAAGCGCTCGGCGGCGATGCCGGTGCGGATGCCCTTGCGCGCGGCGTAGATCGCTGCGGCCGCGCCAGCCGGGCCGCCGCCCACCACCAGCACGTCGAAGGCCTGCTTGGCGGCGATCTTCTCTGCGTCGCGCTTGCTGGCGTTGGTATCCAGCTTGGCCACGATCTGTTCGAGCGTCATCCGGCCCTGGTCGAAGACTTCACCGTTGAGATACACGGTCGGCACCGACATGATCTCGCGCTTCTCCACTTCCTCCTGGAACAGCGCGCCGTCGATGGCCACGTGCTGGATGCGCGGGTTGAGCACCGCGGCCAGGTTCAGCGCCTGCACCACGTCCGGGCAGTTCTGGCAGGACAGGGAGAAATAGGTCTCGAACCGGTACTCGCCTTCCAGGCTCTGCACCTGCTCGATCAGTTCGGCGGTGGCCTTGGACGGATGACCGCCCACCTGCAGCAGCGCCAGCACCAGCGAGGTGAATTCATGACCCATCGGCAGGCCGGCGAAGGTCAGGTGGATGTCCTGGCCGGGCGTGCCCAGGTCGAACGAAGGCACGCGGCCCTGGCCATCACGCAGCACCTGCAGCGAGATGCTGTCGGACAGGCTTTCCAGGGTCTGCAGCAGTTCCAGCATTTCCCGCGACTTGTCGCCGTCGTCGGCATGCGCGGTGATCTGGATGGGGCGGGTCACGCGCTCCAGATAGGTCTTCAGCTGCGACTGCAGGTTGGCGTCCAACATCGGGTCTTCTCCTGGATTCAGGCAAACAGGGGGCGTGGCACCGCTGTAGAAGGTAGCGGACCAGCAGGGGGTAGGGGTGAACCCAAGACAGCGACCGTGGAAGGGGCTGGCTGGCCGCGACGGGCCGGCGATGGCTGTCTTGGGTTCACCCCCACGCCGGCGATGCCGCCGGCATGGAGATGGGCCTGCCGTGGCGTGGGGCCACGGCGTGCCGGTGCTGCGTTAGATCTTGCCGACCAGGTCCAGCGACGGGGTCAGGGTCTTCTCGCCTTCCTTCCACTTCGCCGGGCACACCTGGTTCGGGTTGGCGGCGGTGAACTGGGCGGCCTTCAGCTTGCGCAGGGTCTCGGAGACGTCGCGGGCGATCTCGTTGGAGTGGATCTCCAGGGTCTTGATCACGCCTTCCGGATTGATGATGAAGGTGCCGCGCAGGGCCAGGCCCTCTTCCGGAATGTGCACGCCGAAGGCGTTGGTCAGCTGGTGGGTCGGGTCGCCGACCAGCGGGAACTGGGCCTTGCCGACGGCCGGCGAGGTTTCGTGCCACACCTTGTGCGAGAAGTGCGTGTCGGTGGTGACGATGTAGACCTCAGCGCCAGCCTTCTTGAACTCGGCGTAGTGGTCGGCGGCGTCTTCGATCTCGGTCGGGCAGTTGAAGGTGAATGCAGCCGGCATGAAGATCAGGACGGACCACTGGCCCTTCAGGCTGGCATCGGAAACCTTGATGAACTCGCCGTTGTGGTAGGCGTTGGCTTCAAACGGCTGGATCTGGGTATTGATGAGGGACATCATTTTTCCTCTGGGTGAAGGGAGTGGGTGAATCGACAGGAGCTAGGTTACCGGCTCAGTTGCGATAAGAACAATCCATTGATTGCATCTATTTGATAGATGGAGCCTATCAAATTGCCATGAGCCCGCACTGAACCTTGCGTCCCTCATCCTGCAACTGCCTGTGTGACAAGGAAAATCGCCAGGGACGCGTGAAGAGGGCTGATAGCCCCTCCTTATGCCCTCGGGCGAAACCTGAACGGATTCCAGCTTTTGTAGAGCCGAGCCCGCGCTCGACCGCGGATCTGTAGAGCCGAGCCCATGCACGGCGGGTCCAGAAGCAGGCGGGCCGGGGCACGGCTCTACCAAGGCGGAATGGCGTAGCCAACCCAACCCTCCCTGCGCCAGGTGGTGGCCGACGCCAGCGCCCGCCTGGGCGGCATCGACGCCCGCCACGAAGCCGAGCTGCTGCTGCTGCATGTGCTGGAGCGTCCACGCAGCTGGCTGTTCGCCCATGCGACCGATCCGCTGCCGGCAACGGCGCAGGCTGCCTTCGAGGCGCTGCTGGCGCGTCGCGCCGCCGGTGAGCCGGTGGCCTACCTGACCGGCCGGCGCGGGTTCTGGACGCTTGATCTGCGGGTCGATGCGGCGACCCTCATCCCGCGTCCGGAAACCGAACTGCTGGTGGAGCTGGCGCTGGAACGCCTGCCATCGGACCGCCCGCTGTCCGTGGCCGACCTCGGGACCGGCAGTGGTGCGATCGCCCTGGCCCTGGCCAGCGAGCGGCCGCTGGCACAGGTGCTGGCCACCGATGCCAGCCCCGGTGCACTGGCCATGGCTGCGCGCAATGCCGCCCACCATGAACTGCGCAACGTGCGTTTCGCTGAAGGTGGACAGGACTGGTACGCACCGCTGCAGGGCGCGCGCTTTGCACTGATTGCCAGCAATCCGCCCTACATCGCCAGCGAAGATCCGCATCTGCAGCAGGGCGACCTGAGGTTCGAGCCGGCCAGCGCGCTGGCGTCCGGCATCGACGGACTGGACGATATCCGCCGCATCGTTGCAGGCGCGCCCGAACACCTGCAGCCGGCGGGCTGGCTGCTGATCGAGCACGGCTGGGACCAGGGCGCGGCGATCCGCACGCTGTTCGATGCGGCCGGTTTCGCCGACGTGCAGACCCAGCAGGACCTTGAGCAGCGTGATCGGGTCACCCTCGGCCGGCGACCGGCCTAGAATGGGGGTTCTCCTGCCCCGGCAGGGCATCACCCTGGAGCTGCAAGCATGCGTACGCTGTACCCCGCCATCACCCCCTATGACGTCGGCACCCTGAAGGTCGACGACCGCCACACGCTGTACTTCGAGCAGTGCGGCAATCCGGATGGCAAGCCGGTGGTGATGCTGCACGGCGGTCCGGGCGGCGGTTGCAGCGACAAGATGCGCCAGTTCCATGACCCGGCGAAGTACCGCATCATCCTGTTCGACCAGCGCGGTGCCGGCCGTTCCACGCCGCATGCGGATCTGGTGGACAACACCACCTGGGACCTGGTGGCCGATACCGAGCGGCTGCGCGAGCATCTGAACGTCGACCGCTGGCAGGTGTTCGGTGGTAGCTGGGGGTCAACCCTGGCGCTGGCCTACGCCGAAACCCATCCGCAGCGCGTCACCGAACTGGTTCTGCGCGGCATCTTCATGCTCCGCCGCTGGGAGCTGGAGTGGTTCTACCAGGAAGGCGCCAACCGCCTGTTCCCCGATGCATGGGAGCACTATCTGAAGCCCATTCCGGTGGTTGAACGCCATGACCTGATCTCGGCGTTCCACCGTCGCCTGACCAGTGAAGACGAGGCGACCCGCCTGGAAGCAGCCAAGGCCTGGGCCGTGTGGGAGGGTGCGACCAGCTTCCTGCATGTGGATGACGACTTCATCAACAGCCACGAAGACCCGCATTTCGCGCTGGCCTTTGCCCGTATCGAGAACCACTACTTCGTCAATGGTGGCTTCTTCGAGGTGGAAGACCAGCTGCTGCGCGACGCGCACCGCATCGCCGACATCCCGGGCGTGATCGTGCATGGCCGCTACGACGTAGTGTGCCCGCTCGCCAATGCCTGGGACCTGACCAAGGTGTGGCCGAAGGCGAAGCTGGAAATCACCCCGGCATCGGGCCACTCCGCGTTCGAAGCGGAGAATGTCGACGCGCTGGTGCGCGCCACGGACAGCTTCGCGTAACCCGCCGGTAGCGCCGGGCCACGCCCGGCGGCATCGCGATCTGTTGCCGCGGTTTGACTCGCCGGGCATGGCCCGGTGCTACCAGTCCCCTGCAAGCAGCGCGTCGGCCAGCACCTGCAGCTTCGGCGAGTGCTGGCGCGAAGGTGGGTAGATCAAAGAGAGTTCGCGGCTGCGGCCTTCATACGGTTGCAGCACGCGCAGCAGACGGCCGTCGGCCAAGGCGTCGGCCACGGCGAAATCCATTACCTGCACGATGCCGATGCCGGCGATGGCGGCTTCCACCAATGGGTCGCCGCTGTCGAACACCATCCGCGTCGGTGGCGTGAACTCGCGCAGCTGGCCGTCCTGAAGGAACTGCCAGTCCACCAGGCGGCCACTGCGCAGGTTGCGCACGGCCAGGCAGGCATGCCCCGCCAGTGCGGCCACATCGGCCGGTGCACCGCGCCGGGCGAGGTAGTCCGGGCTGGCGACGGTCACCCAGCGCAGCGGTCGCAGGGGCCGGGCGACGATGCGCTGGTCGGCGATGGTGCCGGTACGCAGCGCGGCGTCGAACCCCTCTTCGACCAGGTCGACCAGGCGATCGCTGAGCACGGCTTCGACCTGCAGTTGTGAATGACGCTCCAGCAGCGGCGCCAGCAGGGGCACCAGCACCTTGCGGCCGAACATCGACGGCGCACTGATCTTCAGCGTGCCCGACGGCGTGCAGGGGCGATCGGCAAGCTGCCGTTCCGCGTCCTCCAGTCCGCACAGCAGTGGCGCGACCTGCTCCACAAACTGGCGCCCATCCGGGGTCAATGCCACGTTACGCGTGTTCCGCTGCAGCAGCTTCACGCCCAGGTCCACCTCGAGCCGGCTGATCGCGCGCGACAGCCCGGATTGGCTCAGGCCGAGCTGGCCGGCAGCGACGGTGAAGCTGCGTGCTTCGGCCACCTGCACCAGCATGCGCACCGCGTTGAGGTCCATCGATGATCCACTCATGCAGAAAATCATGACAGATATGGCGGGTGATGGGTTTATTGATTTCGCTGCATCAATGAGACTGCGCTCCCCCTTCAGTCCAGACCACCGATGCCTCCCCTCAAATACCCGCGCTGGGCACTGACCCTGCTGGCCACCGCCCAGCTGATCATCGCCCTGGATGCCACCATCATCTTTGTCGCGCTGCATGACATGGGCCGCGCGCTGCAGATCAACGCGCAGCAGCTGCAATGGGTGGTCAGTGCCTACACCGTGGCCTTCGGCGGCAGCCTGCTGCTGGGCGGGCGTGCCGCCGACCTGATCGGCCGCCGCCGCTTCTACCGCCTGGGCATGCTGTTGTTCGCGGTGGCATCGCTGCTCGGCGCGCTGGCGCCGAATGCGGGCCTGTTGATCATCGCGCGCGCAGCGCAGGGCATCGGTGCCGCGCTGCTGTTCCCGGCAACGCTGGCCCTGATCAACACGCTGTATGAAGAAGGCCCGGCCCGCAACCGCGCGCTGGCGATCTGGAGCATGGCCAGTGCAGTGGGTCTTGCCTTGGGTACGCTGCTCGGTGGCGTACTCACCCAGGCCTTCGGCTGGCCGGCCGTGCTGGCGGTGATCGTGCCGCTGGCCACCGCGTGCGCGCTTGCCGCCGGTGCGTGGCTGCCGCCCGATGCTTCGCGCCCGCAGGGCCGTTCGTTCGATCTGGCCGGCTGCATCACCGTGACCCTGGGTGGCAGCCTGCTGGTGACCACGCTGGTACAGGGCCCCGAATGGGGGTGGACGGCGCCCGTCACGCTGGGCTGCCTGGTGCTGTCGATACTGATCCTGTTCGCGTTCGTGCAGATCGAGCTGCGCAGCCGCGATCCACTGATGCAGTTCGCGCTGCTGCGCCTGCCGGGCCTTCGTGCCGCCCTCGGCCTGACCTTCGCTTTCATGAGCAGCTACGGTGTGCAGTACTACTTCATGGCGCTGTACTTCCAGGACGGCTACGGCTGGAGTCCGCTGCAGGCCGGCCTGGCATTCCTGCCGGCCACGGCGGTGTGCACCGTGGGCATCCAGCTTGCCGAGTGGACGCTGCAGCGCTGGAGCGCGCGCAGAGTGCTTGTGATCGGCAACCTGGCCGGTGCCGTCGGCATCGCCTGGGTGGCGGCGGCACTGCCGCATGCCTCGAATTTCTGGCCATTGCTGCCGGGCGTGGTGGTGTTGAGCATCGGCCAGGGCATGACCTGGACCGCGATGTGGATCGTGGCGGGTCAGGGCGTGCCGGCGGCGCAGCAGGGCGTGGCGTCGGGCATGGCGGCCACCGCACAGCAGATCGGCGGTGCGCTGGGCCTGGCGGTACTGGTGATGGTGGCCAACGCCGACGTGGCAGCTGCCGGCTCTCCGGATGCGCTGGCCGGCCTGGTGCGTGCGGAGTGCGGCGCCGCAGTGTTTGCACTGCTCGGCGTGGTCATCGCGCTGGCCCTGCGCCCGGCGCCGGTCGCCCCGGCGGTCCCCGCCTGCCTGGCCAACGACGCATGATCGACCTGCAGGATGACCCGGTAGCGCCGGGCCATCCCCGGCGAGGCGCAACGCGACGGTGAATCCTCCAGTGCCGCCGGGCATGGCCCGGCGCTACCGGGCCCGGATGGCGTTACACCGATGCCAGCAGCCGTGGCTGCAACGCGCTGAAGATCCGCGCCAGCCGCTCGGCCCACGCCTGCTGCCCGGCCGCGTCGGCGATCAGGTCCTGACGGATCTCCAGTTCCACGTGCACCAGGCCGCGCCCTTCGCCGTGCACCGGTACCGCGTAGTCGCTGGTACTGCTTACCGAATACGGTTCGTTGTCACCGACCACCAGATCGCCTTCGTCGCGCAGTGCCTGCAGCAGGGCGTGGGCAAAGCGCGTGTCCTGGTGGTAGAGCACGCCGGCATGCCATGGCCGCAGCGTGCCGTTCATGGAGGGAGTGAAGCTGTGCATCATCACCAGCAGGGTCGGGCGGTCGGCTTCGCGGCGCGCATCCAGTTCCGCTTCGATGCGGGCGTGATAGGGCGCGTGGATCGCGTCGATGCGCTGCTGACGTTGTGCGGCCGACAGGCCGGCGTTGCCCGGTACCACGGTGTGATCGCTTGCTTCCGGAATCAGGGTCGGCGATGCCAGCGGACGGTTGCAGTCGATCAGCAGGCGCGAATAGGTCTGCTCGATGGCCCAGGCATCCAGCCGTTCGGCCAATGCACGCGTGGTGCCGGCAATGCCGATGTCCCAGCCGATATGGCGGTCAAGTTCGCGCTGCGGCAGGCCGAGGCCGGCCAGTGCGCGCGGTACCTGCTGCCCGGCGTGATCGGCCAGCAGCAGGTACGGCGAAGCGCCCTGCGGCCGGTGGATGGTGTAGATCGCCGGGTCGTCAGCGCCCAGCAATGCCGGCAAGGTGTGCAGGTCGGCGTCAGCCACGCGGACGCCCGTCCAGGTGATGTTCGATCATCCACAGCCCGGCCCAGAGCTTGGCATCGAGCTCGTAGCCTTCGCCCATCTTCTGCACCAGCCACGCGGCAGCCTGCTTGAGCGGGACCTCGTGCACCGTGATGTCCTCGCTGTCATCGCCGCCGCCTTCGCCGATCCGGCGCAGGCCGGTGGCGCGCACGAAGGCGATCTTCTCGCTGCTGGCGCCTGAGGAGGTCGGGCCGATCATCAGCACTTCGGCGTGCTCGGCGGTCCAGCCGGTCTCTTCTTCCAGTTCGCGTACCGCCGAGACTTCGATCGACTCGCCGGCATGGATGTCACCGACCAGCCCGGCCGGCATCTCGATGGTCGATGCCTGCAGGGGCACGCGGAACTGCTCGACGAACAGCACCTTGTCCTCGGGGGTGACGGCGATGATGATCGCCGCCAGGCCACCGGCGTGGGTGCGTTCGCTGTATTCCCAGGTGCCGCGTACCAGCATGCGCTGGTACTTGCCTTCATAGACGACACGCGGGGCTTCGGTATTGCGCTGGCTCATGCGGGCTCGCCGGAATTGGAAAAGGAGGGAGTGGGAAGCGGGTCGGCCATGCCGGCGGCGTTGAACAGCCGGCGGCGGGTCATCGGGCCGAAGCGCAGGGTCTGGCACAGGCCGCCGAGCAGCTCCGGGTCGGCCGTCTGCCGCAGCAGGCCAGGCTGGCAGCCTTCCAGCGGCGCGTCCAGCGCGATGGTGGTCAGCTGTCGCCAGAGCAGGGCATGCTCGCGCTGCTCGCGCAGGCGCACTGCCATCTGCGCTGCGCCGCGCAGGCGCAGGAAGGGCACTTCGTCCAGGCGCTCGTACAGCACATCCAGGCTGCCGAAGTGGGCCAGCAGGACCGCCGCGGACTTGCTGCCGACGCCGCTGATGCCGGGGATGTTGTCCACTGCATCGCCGCACAGTGCCAGGTAGTCGGCGATCTGGTGCGCATGCACGCCATGCCGCGCTTTCACCCCGGCCACGCTCCAGCGCTGGTTGCGCGCATAGTCCCACTGCTCGTCGTGGTCCAGCAGCAGCTGCGACAGGTCCTTGTCGGCGGAAATGATGACACCGCGGTGGCTGCCGCGGTGCACATGCAGGGCGCTGCCGATCAGGTCGTCGGCCTCGTAGTCGTGATGGGCAAGCACGGCCAGACCGAGCGCCGCGCACAGTGCCTTGCAATGCACGAACTGGCGCTTCAGCGCCTCCGGAGCCGGATCGCGGTTGGCTTTGTACGCCGGATACAGGCGATGGCGGAAGCCGCTGTCCAGCGCCTCGTCAAAGGCGATGGCGATGTGCTGCGGACGCTCGCGTTCGAGCAGGTCCAGCAGGAAGCGCGCGAAGCCGTGCACGGCATTGGTCGGCCAGCCCTGCGCATCCTGGAACTGGTCGGGCAGCGAGTGCCAGGCACGGAACACGTAGATGCTGGCGTCGACCAGGTACAGCGCCGGCGCCGGTGCCGGCAAGGTCATGCCGGTGGCGTCCAGTCGCGCAGCAGGGCGGCTGGATCCGGACGCTCGCGCTCGGGCACGTCGGCGCGGGCGGTGCCGATATGGATGAAACCGGCGATGCGTTCGCCGTCGGCCAGCCCCAGATGGGCGTGTACGGCCGGGTCGAACGCCATCCACGCCGTCAGCCACTGGGCGCCGAAGCCCAGCGCCTGTGCGGCCTGCAGCAGGGCAAAGCAGACGCATCCAGCGGTCATCAGCTGCTCCTGCTCGGGCACCTTCGGGTCGGGGCGGGGGCTGGCCACCACCACGATCACCAGCGGCGCATGGCTGAAACGCTGGCGATCCTTCTCGAACACGGCCTCGCCGGCAGTGGGATCGCGCTGGCGGCTGCGCTCGGCCAGGAACGCGCCCAGAGTGTGACGCGCATCGCCGGCAATCTTCAGGAACCGGAACGGCACCCGCTTGCCGTGGTCGGGCACCCGCACCGCCGAGGTGAGCATACGCAGCAGGGTCTGCGGGTCCGGCCCGGGCTCGCCCAGCTGCCGCGAGGGCACCGAGCGGCGGGCATCGAGGGCAAGCAGGGCGGCGGGGTCGGGCATGGCGTCTGAACCGGTCATCACGGGCATTTGATTATAGTCGCGGTGGTCGATGACGCCGTGGCTGCGGCGTCTGTCCCCTCACTATCAAACTGTGATGAACATCATGCCACTGGCGGCAATCGGACGCCGGCTTCCTCTCGCCTCGCGGGCCTTGCACGGCTTACGATATCCCTCTTGCCG
The DNA here is from genome assembly GCF_056756445.1 of Stenotrophomonas sp. STEN225. NCBI lineage: Bacteria > Pseudomonadati > Pseudomonadota > Gammaproteobacteria > Lysobacterales > Lysobacteraceae > Stenotrophomonas > Stenotrophomonas sp. STEN225. Next base: position 36,491 of record NZ_JBRRBV010000021.1, read on the forward strand.
GGCCGTGGGTCACGAGGTTTGAAGTGAGGACTGTTTCACTGTCCGTGAGGGGCGGGCCGGCCTACCATCGACGTATCGGTACATGGGGTGTGCCGGTCGTCGCGATGTCCATGTTGTCTGTCGCACCAGAGAAGGTGGGGAGCCTTCCCGAATGATGAGCGCGCCCACACCGTTGGGAACGTCGGGTCGTGACCCGGCCCAGTTCCAGCTTGCCCGTGACGCCGTCCTGCCCGCGCTGTGCCAGGCCTTCGGGGCGGCACTGGCGCGCTTCGACGACGCCCTGTTCGACCGTGCCGGCAATGCCGGCGCCTCGCAGCTGCTGTTCCTTGATGCGATGCGCGAGCTGCGCCGGCGGCGCGAGGAGATAGCGGCGGCCTTTGCCGGCCATCTGCAACGCGCCTGGGCGGCTCTGGTTGCCGGAGAGCCACTGTCGGCGGATGCGACCCTGTCCGGCCCGGCCGAGGATGGCCTGAGCCTGCTGGCCGAGCACGTGCTCGAATCGCGACTGGCGGTGCGCAACTTCGCCACGGTGCTGCTGCGTGATTTCAAGCCGGTTCTGGCGCGGCTGGACCGCCGCCTGGGCTGGCTGGCCGGCGATGTGCCGCTGGATGCCGACCTGAACCCGATCAGCCCGGAACATCTGGGCGTGGCCATCCACGAGGCCTTCGCCGGCTGCGAACTGGCGCCGGAAGTCCACCTGGTGCTGATCAAGCTGTGCGAGCGCGACCTGCGCGCGCCGGTCGGCCGCATCTACGACAAGCTGGACGAGCAGCTCGCGGCGGCCGGCGTGATGTCGCAGATGGGCGCGGTGCGCCGCACCCCGGCGGCCCCGGGCCCGCGTTCACCGCAGGGGCTGGACGATCTGGTCGAACAGCGCCCGGTGCCGGGGTTCGACAGCGATTTCAGCGATGACGAGCAGGCCGCACCGGCGTGGGCGCAGCGCTTCGCCGCGCGCTGGTCCGAGCGCCGAGGCCACCTTCAGCAGGCCGGTGGGGACGGTCCCGGCGCCGCCGGCAGCGAGGCCTATGGCCAGCAGGGGATGTTGCTGGAAGCGCTGCAGGAACTGCTGCAGCAGACGCGCCACGTGCGTGAGGACGCAACATCGGCCGCGCAGGTGGCCGTGGGCCAGCAGCGCCCGTTGAGCCAGCGCGAGATGATGTCGGTGCTGTCGCTGCTGCAGGCGACCCCCAGCGCCACGCTGCGTGCGGCGATCGGTGAGGATGGTGAGTCGCTCGCGCAGCGCCTGAAGAGCGAGGTGTTGTCCAGCGCCACCCGGCTGGGCGTCGACCCGGGCCAGACCCGCCTGGATCCGCAGGACGAGGACGCGATCGACCTGGTCGGCATGCTGTTCGACGTCATGCTGGATGAACGCGAACTGGAGGGTCGCTCGCGCGAACTGATCGGCCGCCTGGTGGTGCCCTTCGTCAAGGTCGCCATGCTCGACCGCCGCATGTTTGTGCAGAAGACCCATCCGGCGCGCAAGCTGCTCAATTCGTTGGCCGAGGCCTGCGAAGGCAACACCGGCGAGAGCCAGGCCGAGCGCATGCTGATGGCCAAGGTGGAGGAGATCATCGAGCGCCTGGTCGCCGAGTTCAACGAGAACCTGGCCATCTTCCTCACCCTGGAAGAGGAGTTCCGCGACTTCCTGGTACAGCACCGTCGCCGCGTCGAGATTGCCGAGCGGCGCGCAGCGGAAACGCAGCGCGGCCAGGAAAAGCTGGAAATGGCCCGCACGCGCGCGGCCACCGAGCTGGATCGCCGCATCGGCGATGCCACCCTGCCACCGGCCATCGCCGAGTTCCTGCGCCAGCCGTGGCAGCACCACCTGACCCTGGCGCTGCTGCGCGAGGGCGAAGACGGTGCATCGGTCGCCGAAGCCCTGGCCCTGGGCGATGGCCTGCTGGAGGAAGTGGCCGAAGCGCGCCGGCAGATCATCGGCAAGCCCTGGCTGCAAGCCTGGCAGCCGGTGCTGGCCAAGGTGTTCGCCAGTGTCGGCGTACACGGCGATGCGGCAACCTCGGCCATCGATGCACTGCATGACACCCTGCAGGGCATCGCCGAGTCACGGCCGGAGCTGGAACGTGCGCTGCCGGAGCTGCCGCAGGTTGTCCTGCCCATGCCGCCGGTTGCGGACTCGCCGACGGTCGAACTGGGCAGCCAGGTGGATACCGACGATTTCGACAATGCCGATGCCGATCGCTTCCGCCGGATGGAGATCGGCAGTTGGCTCGACTTCGTCGACAAGGACGGCAAGGTGCAGGCCGGCAAGCTGTCCTGGGTGAGCCCGATTTCTTCCCGGCTGCTGTTCGTCAACCGGCGTGGCGTGCGCTTCTGCGTGGCTTCGCCGGAGGAACTGGCGGTGATGGTGCGGCTGGGCCGCCTGCGTGCGCATGTCGACGATGGCGCCTTTGACAGCGCCATGCAGGGCGTGATCGACCGCCTCGACCCGGGCAACGCCACCCTGCACTGAGCGGGAGCCGCCTGCTAGGATCGGGAAAACTCACCGATCAGCGGGGACCTGCATGGCCGTGGCGTTGCTGGGGATCAAGGAGACCGCGCCGGGCGAACGGCGCGTAGCGTTGACGCCGGAGACCGCGCGCAAGCTCGCCGCACTGGGCGTCACCGTCTGGTACGAAACCGGTGCGGGCGAGGCCGCCGGTTTTCCCGATGCCGCCTATCAGGACGCGGGCGCACGTGCATTCGATGACGGTCGCTGGGGCGAGATCGACATCCTTCTGTGCGTGCAGGCGCCGCCGGCGCAGGTGCTGGCCCGGCTCAAGCCGGGCGCAGCCGTGGTCGGCCTGCTGACGCCGGCCAGCGATCCGACACTGGCGGCGCTGGCCAGCGAGGACCGCCTGCTGCTGTTCCCGCTGCAGCTGTTGCCGCGCACCACCCGTGCGCAGGCGATGGATGTGCTCAGTTCGCAGGCCGGCATGGCGGGCTACAAGGCTGCGCTCATCGCAGCCGAGCGTGCACCGCGCTTCTTCCCGATGCTGACCACCGCGGCCGGTACCGTGCGTCCGGCCAAGGTGCTGGTGATCGGCGCCGGCGTTGCAGGATTGCAGGCGATCGCTACTGCGCGCCGCCTCGGCGCCCAAGTGGAAGGATTCGATGTGCGGCCGGAAACGCGCGAGCAGATCCAGTCGCTGGGCGCACGCTTCCTCGACCTGGGCATCAGCGCGGCCGGCGAGGGCGGCTACGCGCGGGCGCTGACCGAGGAAGAACGGGCCGAGCAGCAGCGGCGGCTGGCCGACCATCTGCGCAGCGTCGATGTAGTGATCTGTACCGCAGCCGTGCCGGGCCGTCCGGCACCGACCATCGTCACTGCGGCGATGGTGGAAGGCATGGCGGCGGGCAGTGTGATCGTCGATCTGGCGGCCGAGAGCGGCGGCAACTGCGCGCTGACCCAGCCGGGGCAGTGCATCGAACACCAGGGCGTGACCATCGATGGACCGCTGGGCCTGGCCAGCCGGGGTGCGACCCAGGCCAGCGAGATGTATGCGCGCAACCTGCTCAACTTCGTTGCCCTGTTCGTACGCGAAGGTCAGCTGAGCTTCGACTGGGAAGACGAACTGCTGGCAAAGACGCGCTGGCAGGCGTGAATGACATGGGGTCAGATCCCTTTGCCTCTGGCAAAGGGATCTGACCCTGCATCCCGAAGGCCTACCGCGGCTTTGCCGGTGGCGGGTTGTCCCGCACCCAGTCGCGACGCTCCTCCGGCGTCATCCGGGACCAGCGATCGCGCAGGGCGTCGCGCTGGGCAGGGGGCAGCTGGCGCATCTGCCCGAACAGTGCGCGTGCCTGTTCACGCTGTTCCGGGCTCATGTGCTCGAACCGGCGCAGGCCACGGCGGGCCTTGTCGCGCTCTTCCGGGCTCATGGACTGCCAGCGCTGGCCATGGGCCAGCATGCGCTGGCGCTGACCGGCATCGGCGCCGTTCCAGCGGTCGCGCAGCGGGGCCAGCACCGCCTCGCGCTGGGCGGGGCTGAGCTGATCCCAGGCAGGCAGTGGAGCACCGGGAGCGGGCGGCGCGGGCGCATGGGTCTGCGCCAGCACCGGTGCTGCAGGCAGCAGCGCCAGGGCGATCAGCAGGGGCAGGGAGAGATGTCGCAGCATGATTCACTCCATCGCCAGGTCGGTGTCGCCCAGCCACAGGTACAGATCGGGATTCTCGTCGTACAGCGCGCTGTTGTCTTCCACTGCGGCAACGGTCGGTACCGGCGCTGGCCGCGTCGGCACGTCCGGACCGGTGAACTGCACGCCGATCCCCAGCGCCACCACCAGCGAGCAGGCGCTGGCCAGCCACCAGCGCCAGCGCCCACGATGGGCTGCATGGGCGCCCTGGCGGGCCTGGCGCAGGCGCGACAGCGTTGCCGGCGACAGCGCCCGCAGAGAATGCGCATGCAGGCGCCGCAAGGCGTCATCGGAGGGCAGGGAGCGGTTCACGGGGGGTTCTCCAGATAATCCTGCAGCGCCTGCCGGGCGCGTGCGAGATGGGTCTTTACCGCGCCTTCGCTGCAGCCCATGGCGCGGGCGGTGGTGGCGCCGTCCAGATCCTGCAGCACGCGCAGGGTGAACGCTTCGCGCTGGCGGGCGGGCAGCGTACGCAGCGCCTGCACCAGCTGCTGGTACTGCTGGTGCTGCTCGTGCGCCTGCGCCGGGGTAGGGCCGGGGTCGGCCCAGTCGATGTCGGCACCGTCGGCATCCTGGTTGTCGCGCCAGAAGGGCAGGCGGAAGCGGCGTCGGCGCTGCAGGTCGATCACCCGCCGGCGCAGGATGCTCCAGAACAGGGGCGCCCATTCGCTGGCGGGCTTGTCGGCATAGTCCAGCATGCGCAGCAGGGCATCCTGCACGGCGTCCAGGGCATCCTCGCGCTGGCGCAGGCCGGCCTCGGCGAAGCGGAACGCGCGCGGGCCGATGCTCGCCAGGAACGCTTCCAGCGACGCCGGCAGGGCATCGGTGTCGGCGGTCGGGGGGACGGGGCTGCTCACCAGCACAGGGTACGGTTCCTTGCTCGGGGTCACCATCGACAACGCGTGAGCGCGGCCCCGGTTGACGAGGATGCGCGCCGGGTTCAGCCCATGGTTATGATGGGCCGACGAAGACAGAGCGGGAGCGTTGCCGATGAGTGACGGGTTCGTGGCGCTGTACATCTTCATGCTGGCCGCCATCGCCGGCCACGTGATCATTTCGCGGGTGCCGGTGATCCTGCACACCCCGCTGATGTCGGGTTCCAATTTCATCCACGGCATCGTGCTGATCGGGGCGATGGTGGTGCTCGGCCACGCACAGACGCCGCTGGAAAAGGCCTTGGGCTTCATCGCCGTGGTGCTCGGTGCCGGTAACGCCGCCGGCGGCTACGTGGTCACCGCGCGCATGCTGGAGATGTTCAGGCCGAGCGCGCCGCGGGCAGGCAAGGACGAACCGAAGGAGCCGCAGGCTTGAACATCAGCACCGTCGAACTGCTCGATTGGCTGGTCAAGGCCAGCTACCTGGTGGCCGCCACGCTCTTCCTGCTCGGCCTGCAGCGGATGGCCTCGCCGCTGACCGCGCGCAGCGGCATCCGCTGGGCCGGGCTGGGCATGCTGCTGGCCACCGCGGCCACCTTCTTCCTGCCCGAGCTGCACAACGTGCCGCTTATCCTGGTCGCGCTGCTGCTGGGTGCCGGCCTGGCCTGGTGGTCGGCCGGCAAGGTCGCGGTCACCGACATGCCGCAGATGGTGGCGCTGTACAACGGCATGGGCGGTGGTTCGGCGGCGGCGATCGGTGCGGTCGAACTGCTGCGCTACGCCTTCCTGGCCCATCGCGATACCACCCATTGGAGCGAACAGGCGCTGGCCGACCTTGCCGCGCGCCAGCCTTCCACCACCGTGCTGCTGCTGGCGGTGGTCGGCGCCGCGATCGGCGCGGTGTCGCTGTCCGGCTCCGTGATCGCCTGGGCCAAGCTGGATGGCCGCCTCGACAAGCGGGTCACCTGGCCAGGGCAGCAGGCGTTGAACCTGCTGGTGGCGCTGGCGGTGGTGGTGCTGGCCATCGTCGCGGCCAGCACGCTCAGCACCTGGGCGATCATCGCCTTCTTCGTGCTGGCACTGGCGCTGGGCGTGCTGATGACGCTGCCGATCGGTGGCGCCGACATGCCGGTGGTGATCTCGCTGTACAACGCATTCACCGGTCTGGCGGTGTCCTTCGAGGGCTACGTGCTGGGCAACGAGGCCTTGATCATCGCCGGCATGATGGTCGGCGCGGCGGGCATCCTGCTGACCCGCCTGATGGCCAAGGCGATGAACCGGCCGATCCGCAACGTGCTGTTCTCCAATTTCGGGGGTGGTGCAGGCGGAGAGGCACAGGCGATCACCGGCGCGCAGAAGCCGATCGAGGCGGCCGATGTGGCGGCAATGATGGCTTTCGCCGAGCGCGTGGTGATCGTGCCCGGTTACGGCATGGCCGTGGCCCAGGCCCAGCACAAGATCTGGGAACTGGCACAGCGGTTGGGGCAGCGCGGGGTCAAGGTGAAGTTCGCCATCCATCCGGTCGCCGGGCGCATGCCCGGGCACATGAACGTGCTGCTGGCCGAGGCCGGTGTGCCGTACGACCTGATCGCCGACATGGACGACATCAATCCCGAGTTCGCCAGTACCGATGTGGTGCTGGTGATCGGCGCCAACGACGTGGTCAATCCGGTCGCACGTACCGATCCGGCCAGTCCGATCTACGGCATGCCGGTGCTGGACGTGATCAACGCACGCAACGTGGTGGTGATCAAGCGCGGTCGCGGGACCGGCTTTGCCGGGATCGAGAATGCGCTGTTCTACGCCGACAACACGCGCATGCTGTACGGCGACGGCGCTGAGGCGGCAGCGTCGCTGGTCAGCGAGCTGAAGGCGCTCGACGGCGGGCATTGAGCCGTAGCGGCAGCGCCGGGCATGGCCCGGCGCCTGCTGCGAGGGCCGCTGCGCTCGCCGGGCATGGCCCGGCGCTACCCGAATCAGGTGCGATCAGCGCGCCAGCCAGGCGCCGACGGCCACGCCGATCGCCAGCCACAGCCATTCCATCGCGCCATTGGCCAGGTTGATCAGCGTCCAGGCCAGATGCGGGCCCATGCGCAGCGAGGCGTCCCAGGGGTTGAGCCCCATCGAGCCGCCCATCCAGGCGCTGGCGATCGCCCAGTTCGCCACCGCCGCCACCAGCAGCGTGCCGGCCACCACCAGGGCCACGCGAAGACGGCCGGGACCGAGTGTGCCCAGACGCAGCATGAACACCAGTTCCATGGCGGTCAGCACTGCCATCCAGCCGACCTGGCGGCCGGTCATCAGGGCCAGCAGCATCCAGGCGAGGGGAGCAACAACCAGGCCCAGCAGCAGCATGAAGGGCCAGAGCCAGGTCACGGTCCTGGCACGCGCGGCATTGGAGGACATCGAAGCTTCCTGAAAGTCACCCACAGGATACTGTGGTTTGCCGCGGTGCACCGGCGGGCGCAGGACGGCTGGGCTAGAATGCCGTCTTGCGTGGCCATGGCCACGGCCCCATATCGGTCCCCATGTATTCCCGTAGCAGCGAACCTGTCCACTTCGAACGCGATTGCGAGGCCGTGATGGTCCCGCAGGGCGACACCGTGACCCTGCCCGCCGGCAGCTATGGGTACATCACCCAGGCGCTGGGCGGCAGCTATTCGGTATTCGTCGAAGGCAACCTGTTCCGCATCGCCGGCAAGGATGGCGACGCCATCGGCAAGGAAGCACCCGCGCCGCTGGAACTGCCGGCCGACGCCACCGACGAACAGGTGGAGCAACTGGTATGGCAGCAGCTTCGCACCTGCTTCGATCCGGAAATTCCGGTGAACATCGTCGAACTGGGCCTCGTCTACGAGGTCGAGATCAAGCATCTGGACGAGGGCCAGCGCGAGATCGACGTGAAGATGACCCTGACCGCGCCCGCATGCGGGATGGGTGACATCCTGGTCGACGACGTGCGCAGCAAGCTGGAAATGATCCCGACGGTGGCCGAGGCCGACGTCGAGCTGGTGTTCGATCCGCCATGGAACCAGCACATGATGTCCGAGGCGGCCCGTCTCGAGACCGGCATGCTTTGACCCAGGGCCCGCAGTGACGCGGGCCCGGCACTACCCGCAACCAGAACAGGAATCCTCCGGTGTCCCAGTCCATCCCCAGCTTCGCCGTCACCCGTTCGGACCACCCGCGCAGCGCTGAAGAGCGCGCCACGATCCTGGAGAAGCCGGGTTTCGGCCTGCACTTCACCGACCACATGGTGGAAGTGCGGTGGGACAAGGACACCGGCTGGCACAACGCCAACGTGCGTGCCTATGGCCCGTTGCAGCTGGACCCGGCAGCGGCCGTGCTGCATTACGGCCAGGAGATCTTCGAGGGCATCAAGGCCTACCGCCACGCCGACGGCTCGATCTGGACCTTCCGTCCGGATGCCAACGGCCGTCGCCTGCAGCGCTCTGCACAGCGCCTGGCGCTGCCGGAACTGCCGGTGGAGATCTTCGTCGAGTCGCTGAAACAGCTGATCGCCGTGGACAGCGCCTGGGTGCCGTCGGCGGATGAGTCCAGCCTGTACTTCCGCCCGTTCATGATTGGCGACGAGGCCTTCCTCGGCGTGCGTGGCGCGCACAAGGCCGGCTATTACGTCATCGCCAGCCCGGCCGGTCCGTACTTCGCCAAGGGCGTGGCACCGGTGTCGATCTGGCTGTCCACCGAATATGCGCGTGCGGCCAAGGGCGGCACCGGCGCGGCCAAGTGCGGTGGCAATTACGCCGCCTCGCTGCTGCCGCAGCAGAAGGCCCAGGCGCAGGGCTGCTCGCAGGTGCTGTTCCTCGACCCGGTCGAGGGCAAGTACCTGGAGGAACTGGGCGGCATGAACGTCTTCCTGGTCTACAAGGACGGCACCCTGGTCACGCCGCAGCTGTCGGGCAGCATCCTGGAAGGCATCACCCGCGAGAGCATCCTGCAGCTGGCCCGCGACCGCGGCATGAAGGTCGAGGAGCGCAAGGTCAGCATCGACGAGTGGAAGGACGGCGTTGCATCCGGTGCGATCAGCGAGGTGTTCGCCTGCGGCACCGCTGCGGTGGTGACCCCGATCGGCCAGCTCAAGGGCGAAGGTTTCTCGGTGGGCGACCTCAACGCGCCGGCCGGCGAAGTGACCATGTCGCTGCGCAAGGAACTGACTGATATCCAGTACGGCCGCCTGCCGGACCGCCACAACTGGCTGGTCAGGCTGGGCTGATCCTCCCGCCAGTCGGTAGCGCCGGGCCCATGCCCGGCTGCGCTGTTCCCCGAAGGCCCGTCCCCGCGACGGGCCTTCGTCGTTTACGGGGGAGGCCGGCCGCCGATGTCGGCAAAGTCATCGGTGGACAGGACATCTGCCCAGTCAGGTTCGTGCGCGTGGCGCGAAAGTTCCTTCATCTTCACAAACCCTCGACCCGGAAAGTCTCAGATCGAACATTTCATGTTCCTGAAAAGACACTGAAAATATTGTGGTGTCCGGTTTAGGCCATTAGCGTCATCGGCACGGCGGATCGTAAGGGGGATCCGCTGGCTCGCCGGACTCCGGACCTCGCCAACGCAAGCCAGCCCATGGTTCGGGCCGGTGTTTCTGCCGATTCCGGCATTCACACCACTAGAAAGGGAAATACGATGTCCCAGGTAACGCAACCGCGTGTGCGTCGAGTGTGGGTGGTCCTTGGTGCTTCCGTTCTTTCATCGCTGCTGCTGGCCACGCCTGCGCTGGCCGGTGATGTCCAGCTCAGCGGGCTGCAGTCCGCGCCGACGCACCAGCGTTTCATCGTCAAGTATCGCGACGGCAGTGCGCCGGTGGCCAACACCACCGCCCTGGCATCGTCGCTGAAGACAGCGGCTGCGGGCCTTGCCAGCAGCCAGGGCCGCGCGCTGGGCCTGCAGCAGGTCCGCAAGCTGGCCGTCGGCCCGACCCTGGTCAGGACCGATCGTCCGCTGGACCAGGCCGAATCCGAACTGCTGATGCGCAAGCTCGCCGCCGACCCCAACGTCGAGTACGTGGAAGTCGACCAGATCATGCGCGCGACGCTGACGCCGAACGACACCCGCTTCAGCGAACAGTGGGGGTTCGGTACGTCCAACGCCTCGATCAACGTGCGCCCGGCCTGGGACAAGGCCACCGGCACCGGCGTGGTCGTCGCGGTGATCGACACCGGCATCACCAACCACCCCGATCTGAACGCCAACATCCTGCCCGGCTATGACTTCATCAGCGACGCGGCAATGGCACGCGACGGCGGTGGCCGCGACAGCAATCCCAACGACGAGGGTGACTGGTACGCCGCCAACGAATGTGGCGCAGGCTACCCGGCCTCCAACTCCAGCTGGCACGGCACCCACGTTGCCGGCACCGTGGCAGCGGTGACCAACAACAGCACCGGCGTGGCGGGTACTGCCTTCAATGCCAAGGTCGTGCCGGTGCGCGTGCTCGGCAAGTGCGGTGGCTACACCTCCGACATCGCCGACGCCATCGTGTGGGCCTCCGGCGGCAGTGTCAGCGGCGTGCCGGCCAATGCCAATCCGGCCGAGGTCATCAACCTCTCGCTGGGTGGTGGCGGCAGCTGCTCGACCACCTACCAGAACGCGATCAACGGCGCCGTCGGCCGTGGCACCACGGTGGTGGTGGCCGCAGGCAACAGCAACACCAACGTGTCTTCATCGGTACCGGCCAACTGCCCGAACGTGATCGCGGTGGCGGCCACCACGTCGGCGGGCGCACGTGCCAGCTTCTCCAACTACGGCACGGGCATCGACATCTCCGCGCCGGGCCAAGGGATCCTGTCCACTCTCAACACCGGCACCACCACGCCGGGCAGCGCCAGCTATGCCTCGTACAACGGCACCTCGATGGCAGCACCGCACGTGGCCGGCGTGGTCGCGCTGATGCAGTCGGTCGCACCGAGCCCGCTGAGCCCGGCCCAGGTGGAAAGCATCATCAAGAGCACCGCTCGGCCGCTGCCGGGTGCCTGTTCGGGTGGCTGTGGCGCCGGCATCATCGACGCCGATGCTGCAGTGGCGGCAGCGATCAATGGCGGTGGCAACCCGAACCCGGGCGGCACCGTGCTGCAGAACAACGTACCGGTGAGCGGACTGGGTGCCGCATCGGGCGCTTCGCTGAACTACACCGTCAATGTCCCGTCCGGCAGCAGCCAGCTGCGGGTGACGATCAGCGGCGGCAGCGGTGATGCCGACCTGTACCTGCGGCAGGGCAGCGCGCCGACCGATACCGCCTACACGTGCCGTCCGTACCTGAGCGGCAACAGCGAAACCTGCACGGTCAACAGCCCCGCTGCCGGTACCTGGTACGTACGGGTGAAGGCCTACAGCACCTTCTCGGGCGTGACCCTCAACGCCCAGTACTGAGCCCAAGACCCTCTCCTAGGGCACGCCCTGGCTTCGGCCGGGGCGTTTTCGCATGGGGCCGCGCGGTGGTGCGTGCCGCCGCGTCGTGGTGCGTGCCGACCTTGGTCGGCACTCCGTTCCTCAAACCGATTCGAAGCGGTTTGCGGCAACGTTCTTGCGCACGTGCTGCGGGTCGAAAATCCGCCCGTTCATCGCGATGTAGACGCCGGCCGGCAGCGACTGTACCGCGCCGATCGCGCAGCCGATGTTGAACTCCGCGTCCGAACCGCGGAAACGTGCCGGACTGAGCGCGCCGGTCATCACGATGGTCTTGTCCGCGATCGTCGCCAGCACCTTGCCGGTCTGCACCATCGAATCGGTGCCATGGGTCACCAGCACATGCCGGGTCGGCTGCGCCGCGATGGTGGCCCGGATCAGCTCGCGGTCCTCATCGTTGATGTGCAGCGAGTCCTTGCGCAGGATCGGAATCACGTTGAAGCGGAACGTCACCCCCAGCTCGCGCAGGATCATGCCGATCTGCGGATCGCCGATCTGGTAGTCCGACTTGTCGTCGAAGTAGATCTTGTCGATCGTGCCACCGGTGGTGACGACCAGGAGCTCTTCCATCATGTGCATGCGCGAAACCAGGACAGGTGCAGCGGCGCGGGGCCGGGAACGCAGATGATACGGCCCGGGAGGCGCAGCGTCAGCGTCGCCTGCCGAAGCGCGCACGCAGGCCCGGCAGGCTGGCGGCGAAGATCACGGTCAGTGCCAGGGCAATCTCGAGCAAGGCCAGCCAGCGCGTTTCCGGGTGGCTCCAGGCGCTCATCACGCCATGGCTGAACCAGCCCAGCGCCAGCACGGAGGCCCAGAACCCTGCCTTGCGCCAGCCCAGGCGCAGGGCGATGGCCAGTGCAAGCGGTGGGGCGGTGAACACCAGCTGGGTGGCCAGCCAGTGCTTGTCGTTGATGAACCAGCCTGCAAACAGCGCGGCCAGACCCATCAGGGCCAGCAGCAGAACCGTACGCGGCGCGGCGTTCATCGGGCCAGCCGCTGCGCGATATCGGCGACGCGACGGCCCAGCGCCCGCGCCAGCACCGCCTCATCATCGGTCGGCTGCGGGTCATCGGCCGCTCCCGCCACATGGCTGGCGCCGTAGGGCGTGCCGCCGCTGGTGGTGTGGCTCAAACCCGGTTCGGTGAACGGAATGCCGACGATCAGGCAGCCGTGATGCAGCAACGGCACCTGCATGGTCAGCAGGGTCGATTCCTGCCCGCCGTGCATTGATGCGGTCGAGGTGAACACGCCGGCGGGCTTGCCCGCAAGCGTGCCATTGACCCATTCAGCACCGAGTCCATCGAGGAAGTGCTTGACCGGCGCGGCCATGTTGCCGAACCGCGTCGGACTGCCCAGCAGCAGCCCCTGGCAGTCGGCCAGATCCTGCACGCTCACGTAGGGGGCGCCATCGTCGGGCACCGGCGGCTGTGCGGTCTGGGTCACGGCCGCCACCGGCGGCACCGTGCGCAGCCGCGCCACCATTCCCGGCACCTCGCCGATTCCCCGCGCGATCTGGCGCGCCAGCCGTGCCACCGAGCCACCGCGGCTGTAGTAAAGCACCAGGATCTCGCCCATCGTGCCCAGGTCTCCTCATCGTGTGGACGCCAGTATGGCTATCCTGCGTGCATTCCGCATCGGGTACCCTTGCGCCGATGGAACCTCTGGATACGCTCAACCTATGGATGGAACGCGCGCGCGATCGTGCGCGTGCCGCCAGCTTCGGCCGCTTCCTGTGGCACCGCTTTCTCGATGACCGCCTGTTCCAGGCGGCCGCCGCACTGGCCTACACCACGGTATTCGCCCTGGTTCCGCTGGCGATCGTGGTGTTCGGCGTGCTTTCGGCCTTCCCGGTCTTCGACCGCTGGAGCGATCAGCTCAGCGACTATGTCTTCTCCAACTTCGTGCCCAATGCCGCACGCGCCGCCGAAGGCTACCTGCGGCAGTTCTCGGCCAGCGCTGGCCAGCTCACCGCGGCCGGCTTCATCGCCCTGGTCGTCTCGCTGCTGATCACCCTCAACAGCGTGGAAGAGACGTTCAACAAGATCTGGCGGGTCGGATCGACCCGGCCCAAGCTGACCCGCTTCCTGGTCTACTGGACCGTGCTGACCCTGGGCGCGATGCTTGCCGCCGCCTCGCTGGCAGTGTCGGCACGGGTACTGGCAATGCCGCTGTTCGGGACCCAGGAGGGGCGCTGGCTGGCCGACCTGTCGCTGCGGCTGGCACCGGTGCTGATCGAATTCGTCTGCATCAGCCTGATGTTCCGGGTCGTGCCGCACCATACGGTGAAATGGCGGCACGCCGTCCCCGGCGCGATCCTGGCGGCGGTGATCCTGGAGCTGGTGAAGTGGGGCATCGGTGCCTACCTGGGCAGTTTCCAGTCCTACCAGAAGCTCTATGGCACGGTCGCGTTCGTGCCGATCCTGCTGCTGTGGATCTATCTGTGCTGGGTGGCGGTGCTGCTTGGCGCATCGCTGGCATCGTCGATGGCGGCGTTCCGCTACCAGCCGGTCGAGCTGCGCCTGCCGCAGGGCTATGAATTCTATGGGCTGCTGCGCCTGCTCGGCCGCTTCCACCAGGCGCGTGCCCGGGGCAGGGGGCTGGCCGATGACGAGATCCTGCGGCTGGAGCCGATGCTGACCGACTCGCTGCTGCAGGACCTGGCCTGCAAACTGGAGGCCATCGGCCTGCTGCGCCGCGACGAGCGGGGTGAATGGCTGCTCGCGCGCGACCTGGACCAGGTCAGTCTGGCCGATCTGTACGAATGCACCCAACTGCGCATCCCGGTGGCGGAGCAGCATCTGCCCTACCGCGAAGACAGCCTGGGCCAGGCCGCGCTGGCGGCGCTGGATGAACTGCGCCTGCCTCTGCGTGAGCGCCTCAAGCGTCGCGTCAGCGATATCTATCCCGATTCCGGAGACACCCCATGACCCGCACGACTCCGCTGCTGCTGGCAGTTCCATTGGCCGTGGCGCTTGCCCTGGCGGCCTGCAAGCCTGCGCAGGACGCGACCCCGGCCAGCAGCCAGCCACCGGCCCAGGCTCCCGCACCGGCGGCACCGCCTGCGGCCGAGGACACGCCGGCCGAGCGTGTCACGGCCGAGTTCCCCACGTTGAAGATGAAGGCCGTCGATGGCAGCGATTACGACCTGGCGGCCCATCGGGGCAAGTGGGTGGTGGTGAATTTCTGGGCCACGTGGTGCGCACCATGCCGCAAGGAGATGCCGGAGTTGTCCGCGCTGCACGCCATGCGCAGCAACATCGAAGTGGTCGGCCTGGCCTATGAGGACATCGAGGTGCCGGAGATGCAGTCGTTCCTGACCAAGCATCCGGTGACCTATCCGATCGTGATCGTCGATCCGTTCGATCCGCCGGCGGACTTCGCTACGCCGCGGGGGCTGCCGCTGACGCATCTGATCGATCCGCAGGGCCGGGTGGCGCACAGCTTCCTAGGCCCGGTTACGGCGGCCGACATCGAGAAGCAGATCGCGGCTGCGAAGTAGTGGGTGTGCCGGCAGGGCCTGCGGCCCTGCACCCGCTACGCGCAACAGCAACAGCAACAGCAGACATACCGTGGGGTGGCGGGGCGGTGTCGGAGTGCGGGGACGCCGCAAGTACGTCCCTGTAGGCTTGGCAGCCGCATCCATGCGGCTGACACCCCGCACTCCGACACCGCCCCACCTCTGACAGATATCTGCAATCTGATAGATCGACGCCATGCGTGGATCTACTGAAGCTCGCAGGAAACTGTCGAAGGCGGGGTGGGTCCGGTTGCGGGGGTGTCCGCGGCATGGATGCCGCGGCCAAGCCCCCATGGATGGGTTTACGGCGTCCCCCGCAACCGGGCCCACCCCGCCATCCCTCAGGAAACCTGCTTCTGCTTCTGCCGTTGCTCGTAGCGGGTGCAGGGCCGCAGGCCCTGCAGACAACCCCTACTCCTCGACCGGGAAGTCCTCGATCGGCTTCAGCACATCGTAGTGCTCGCGATGCAGCTTGCCCTTCAGCTTCGGCAGCTCCGGCAGAGGCGCGTCCACGCGGGTGTCGGGCAACCGGTCCAGCAGGTTGCGTACCAGGGTCAGCCTGCCCAGCCGCTGGTCGTTGAAGTCCACCAGGGTCCACGGCGCGCCTTCGCGATGGGTGGCACGCAGCATGGCCTCCCGTGCTTCGGTATAGGCGCTGTACTTGCTGCGCGATTTCAGGTCGACCGGTGACAGCTTCCAGCCCTTGAGGGGATCGATATGGCGCTCGGCGAAGCGCTTCTCCTGCTGCTCCTGGTCCACGCACAGCCAGTACTTGAACAACAGGATGCCGTCATCCACCAGCAGCTGCTCGAACACCGGGGCCTGGCGCAGGAACTGCTGGTACTCGCTCTCGCTGCAGTAGCCCATGACCCGCTCGACACCTGCGCGGTTGTACCAGCTTCGATCCATCAGCACGATCTCACCCGCCGCCGGAAGGTGCCCGACGTAGCGCTGGAAGTACCACTGTGTCGCCTCGCGGTCGGTCGGCTTGGGCAGCGCCACCACCCGGCATTGGCGCGGATTGAGGTGCTGGCTGATGGCCTGGATCGCGCCGCCCTTGCCGGCGGTGTCGCGGCCTTCGAACAGCACCAGCAGCCGCTGCCCGCTGTGCTGTACCCAGCGGGCCATCGCGGTCAGTTCCAGCTGCAACGGCAGCAGCAGTTCGTCGTAGTCCTTGCGTTTGAGCTTGCCCATCGTCATGCCGCGCGGAAAGGAGGGCCCAGCCTAGCGCAGCGGTTGCTCAGGCGCCGTCGACGCCCTGCCAGCCCTGCTCGTGCGCCAGCTGTTGCAGCAGTGCCGAAAGGTCGTGGGCGAAACCGGCCATGTCGAACACGCCGCTACGCGCGCGGGCCTGTGCCAGTTCGGCGCGCAGTGCGGCCAGCGCTGCCGGATCGTTGCCGAGCGCACGGGCGGTGGCGATGAACGCCGCATCGTCGGCAACGTTCATCCGTGCCAGGCCCAGGTGATGGTTGAGGCTGCCGGCCACGCGCGCGGCGAAGGTCTCGCCCGGGCAGGTGAGTACCGGGCAGCCCGCCCACAGTGCGTCGGAGGCCGTGGTGTGCGCGTTGTACGGGTGTGTATCCAGGAACAGATCGGCCAGTTGATAGCGGGCCAGATACTGCGGATGCGGCAGCTTGGGCATGAACACCAGCCGCGCCGGGTCCAGACCCGCTGCCTGCGCCGCTGCCCGCAGGCGCGCATCGGCCTGGCCGGGGCCGGACAACAGCCATAGAACGCTGCCAGGCACCGCCGCCAGGACGGCGAACGCCCGCCCCATGCTGCGCGGGTTGAGCTTGTAGCTGTTGTTGAAGCAGCAGAACACCACGCCGTGTCCGGGCAGGCCGCACGCGGCGCGATCCGGTGCCGGCCCGAGCGCGCGGGTGTTGTCCGAGGGCTGGAACGCGCGCGGCAGGTACACCACGCGCTCGCTGTGGTGGGGCGCCAACGCCGCTGGCAGGACGAACGCATCGGCGATCACCGCATCCAGCCACGGTGCGCCGGATGTGCCGGGATAGGCCAGCCAGTTGAGTTGCAGCGGGGCAGGGCGCAGCGCCAGCACTTCCGGCGCGCCGCCACCGCCCCAGCCACGCAGGTCGAACAGCAGGTCGATGCCCTGTGCACGGATGGCGGCAGCGATGTCGGCATGGCGGCGCCCCGCCAGATCGTGCAGCCGGGTTGCCGCCTGCAGCCGCTGGCGGATGCGGCTGCCATCGTCCCGGTTCAGTGCGAACAGATGCAACTGCAGTTCCGGGTGGCGGCCCAGCTGCTCGAACAGGGCAACGGTCAACAACCCGGTCGGATGTGCGCCGAAGCCGTTGGAGAGGAAGCCGATCCGCAGGGCTCCCTGTGTCCGTACCTTCACAGCGGGCATCGGCCGCACCGATGCGGCCACCGCTGCGGCGCGCGTGCGGGCGCAGGCCAGCTGCTCGGCGGCGCTGGCGTCTTCGCTGAGGAAGGCAAAGGGCTCGACCGCGCCCTGCCCGGTCGCGACCGCGCCGCGCACCTGCGCAGCCAGGGCCTCCACGTCCTGCCAGTCGCACAGGCGGCGTTGCCATGCCAGTCGCTGGGCGGCGATATAGGGTTCGTCGGGCATCAGCCCATGTGCACGCCGGTACGCGGCCGCCGCGCCCTCGGGGTCGCCGGCATCTTCCAGGGCATGGCCCAGCCACAGCGCGATGCCGGGATGCTCCGGAGCGCGCGCTGAAGCCTGTCCCAGCAGCGTCGCAGCGTCGGCGTGCGCACCGGCCATCCATGCCACGCGACCCAGCCGGGCCAGTGCCTCGGGATGGTCCGGCCGCAGCTGCAGCGCACGCCGTGCGGCCTGCTCGCCTGCGCCGATGTCGCCGGCTTCCAGTTCCAGATCGGCCAGCATCACCCAGGCGACGAAGTCACCGGGCTGGCGCGCGATCGCCTGCTGCAGTTGTTGCCGCTGCTGCCAGGCCGACATCGACGTCAGCCCGCCGACAGCTGGGCCAGGGCATCCACCTGGTGCTCGTGGCTGAGGCGCTGCAGCAGCGGGTCCAGATCGCCGGCGAGGATGTTGGGCAGGTCATACAGGGTCAGGCCTTCCACACGATGATCGGTGATCCGCCCCTGCGGGAAATTGTAGGTGCGGATGCGCTGGCTGCGATCGCCACTGCCGACCTGCAGGCGGCGCGATTCGGCCTGCGCGGCGTCCTGGCGCTGGCGCTCGGCGTCGAGCAGCTGCGCCTTCAGGCGTTTCATCGCCTTGTCGCGGTTCGCGTGCTGGCTGCGTTCGGTCTGGCATTCCACCACCACGCCGGTCGGCACGTGGGTGATGCGGATCGCCGACTCGGTCTTGTTGACGTGCTGGCCACCGGCACCGGATGAGCGGAAGGTGTCGACCTTCAGGTCGGCGGGGTTGATGACGATGTCATCGACTTCGTCCGCTTCCGGAATGATCGCCACGGTAGCCGCCGAGGTGTGGATGCGGCCCTGCGATTCGGTGGCGGGCACGCGCTGCACGCGGTGCGTGCCGGATTCGAATTTCAGCCGCGAGAAGGCGCCACGGCCGACCACGCGCGCCACCACTTCCTTGTAGCCGCCGTGCTCGCCGGGGTTGTCGGACTCGATCTCGACTTTCCAGCCCTGGCGCTCGGCATAGCGCGCGTACATGCGGAACAGGTCGCCGGCGAAGATCGCTGCTTCGTCGCCACCGGTACCGGCGCGGACTTCCAGGAACAGATTGCCCTCGTCACGTGGGTCGCGGGGCACCAGCAGCAAGGCCAGCTCCTGCTCCAGTTCCTGCAGGCGCGCCTGGGCCGAGGCGATTTCCTCATCGGCCAGCTCGCGCAGGTCCGGATCGGCGCGCATGCCCTCGGCGGCGGCCAGGTCGGCCTTGGCGCGCGCCTCGTCGGCCAGTGCGGTGGCGACCGGTTCAAGTTGGGCGAATTCGCGCGAAAGGTCGCGGAAACGGGTGTTGTCGGCGACCACGTCGGGTTCGGCGAGCAGGCGTTCCAGTTCTTCGCGGCGCTCGGCCAGCGCTTCCAGCTTACGGCGCAGGGTCGGCGTCATCGGTTCTCACGGGTGGGTGGCGGTAACCCGGCGTTGCCGGGAACAGGCGCTCGGCGGCGCGGGTCAGGTCGGCATCGCCGCTCAGCGCGGCCGCGCGCAACGCAGCGGTCGGGGGGTGCAGGAGCCGGTTGGTCAGGCCGTGGGCCAGCAGTTCCATGACCTCTTCGGCCGGCTTGCCGTTGGCCAGCTGCTGACGGGCACGTTCGAGCAGCTCGGCGCGGGTGGCATCGCCGAAGGCACGCAGTTGCCGCAGGGGCGCGTGGTGGGCGCCGGCCTGCAGGGTCTCGACGAAGCGCGATACCTGCAGGTCGATGATCGCTTCGGCTTCGGCGGCCGCCTCGCGACGGCCGCGTCGATTGTCTTCCACCGCGCGTTCCAGATCGTCCACGGTGTACAGGAAGGCATCGTTGAGCGTGCCGACCTCAGCCTCGATGTCGCGTGGCACGGCCAGATCGAACAGCAGCATCGGCTTGTGCCGTCGTGCACGCAGTGCATTGGCCACGGTCTCGCGGTGGATCACCGGTTCGCGTGCGGCGGTGGCCGAGAACACGATGTCGGCCTCGGCCAGATGGCGTTCAAGCTCGGTCAGCGGCAGGGCCACGCCGCCATGACGGCTGGCCAGTTCCTGCGCATGGGCGAGCGTGCGGTTGGCGATCAGCAGCCGCCGCACCTTGCCTTCGCTGAGGTGGCGGGCGGCCAGCTCGATGGTTTCCCCCGCACCGACCAGCAGCACGGTGGAATCATCCAGGCGGGCAAAGGCATTCTGCGCCAGGCGCACCGCGGCCGAGGCGACCGACACCGGGTTGGCGCCGACCTGGGTATCGGTGCGCGCACGCTTGGCCACGGAGAACGTCTGCTGGAACAGCCGGTCCAGGCGCTGGCCAAGCAGACCGTGGTCGCGCGCGGTTGACCAGGCATCCTTCACCTGGCCCAGGATCTGCGGTTCACCCAGCACCATCGAGTCCAGGCCCGTCGCGACCCGGAACAGGTGGCGCACGGCGTCGGCATCAGCATGCTGGTACAGGTAGCCCTGCAGGTCGCCGGCCTGGCTGCGCAGCCACTGGTCCAGCGCCTGCGCCGAATCGGCCACCGCGTACAGTTCCGTGCGGTTGCAGGTGGACAGCAGCACCGCCTCGGCGATCTGCGGGGTGTCGCGCAGCGAACCGAGCGCGCGCGGCAAGGCATCGCCGGCGAAGGCCGCGCGCTCGCGCAGTTCCACCGGCGCGGTCTGGTGATTCAGTCCGAGCACCCACAGGGTCATTGTTCAGTTGCTTGCGATAAGCTGCTGGCCATTGGACGACATTTTAAGGCCCCGATGCCGACGATGCCCGCATTGATTCGCATCCCCAGTGTTCTGCTGCTGTCCCTGGCGTGCAGCCAGGCCCTGTCGGCGGCGCCCGCCAAGCCCCCGGCGCGGGGCGCCGCCACCGAGGAACTGGCACTGGAGCCGGTGATGGCCGGCGAGTTCGCCCTGCAGGCCGGCAAGCTGGCCGAGGCGGCGCGCTGGTACCTGCAGGCCGCCCAGCGCAGCGACGGCGATGCCGGCCTGGCCGAGCGCGCGACCCGTATTTCCATGCTGGCCAACGACGATGCCAGCGCCGCCCAGGGCCTGGCCCTGTGGCAGCAGCGCGCGCCACGGTCGCTGGCCATGCGCAGCGCGGCCGGTGCGCTGGCGATGCGCCAGGGCGACGTGAAGGCGGCCCGCAGCGAGCTGCAGAGCCTGCTGCAGGACAGCGATGACCGCGGCTGGAAGTTTGCCCTGGCCGCGCTGGTCGGCGGTGGACGCGATCCGGCCGTGCCGGCGCAGGTGCTGGGCGAGCTGGTCGATGCCAACGCCATCCCGCCGAAGATCGAGGCCTGGCAGGAATTCGGCCGCCTGGCGCTGCGGATGGAAAAGCCGGAGCTGGCACGGCGCATGATCGATGAGGTGGTCAAGCGCTTCCCGGAAGAGCCGCGCGTGGCGTTGCTGCGCGCCAGCCAGCTGCAGCAGGCGGGGCAGACCGATCGCGCGCTGGCGCTGCTGCGCGAGGTCGAACCGAAGACCCGCCAGGATCCGGAACTGCGCAACGCGGTGGCCATTGCCTACGACAGCCTGAACCAGCCGGCCGCCGCCGAGCGGGTGCTGGCGGTAGGGCCGCAGGACGTGCAGACCTGGGGAATGCGGGCGTCGCTGCTGGCCAAGCAGGGAGACAAGGCGGCCCTTTCCAACCTGTACAGCGAGCTGTCGCGGCAGGCCGCCAAACCGGACCCGGCGCAGCGCCTGCTGCTGGGCAAGATCGCGGAGTATCTCAAGCGTTATCCGGAAGCGGTGCAGTGGTATCACAGCGTGCCGGGCGGCGACGAACTGAGCGAGGCCCGCCTGCGGGCGGCGAGCGCACAGGCGCTTGCCGGGCGCCAGAGCCTGGCGCTGGACGAGGTACACGCGATCCAGTCCGATGCCGGCGTGGACGATGAGGTGCGCCGCGACGCCTATCTGCTGGAAGCGGAACTGCGGCAGCGCGCCAGCGACGATGCAGGTGAACTGGATGCGCTGGCCCGCGGTCTGGCCGCTTACCCGGACGAGAATGCACTGCTGTACGCGCGTGCGTTGGCCTGGGAACGCCGTGATGATATTGCCCGTGCCGAGGCCGACCTGCGCAAGATCCTGATCACCGAGCCGGAGAACGTGCCGGCGCTGAATGCGCTGGGCTACACCCTGGCCGATCGCACCGGTCGCTACCAGGAGGCGCTGGAACTGATCGACCGTGCCCGCGTGGCCGAGCCGGACAATGCCGCCATCGTCGACAGCTATGGCTGGGTGCTGTATCGCCTGGGCCGCAACGAAGAGGCGCTGGTGCAGCTGCGTCGTGCGTGGACCCTGGCCAAGGATCCGGAGATCGCCGCACACGTCGGCGAAGTGCTGTGGGTGCTCGGCCGGCATGACGAGGCCCGCCACTTCTTCGAGGAAGCGGCCAGGCTCGACCCCGACAACCGCGCGCTGCAGCGTGCCCGCGAGAAATTCAATCCATGAGTGTTTCCCTGTTCCGGCCGCTGCTGTTGGCAGTGGCGACCGTCGCCATGACTGCCTGCACGTCGCTGGGCACCCAGAAGACACCGGCGCCGGCCGTGGTCGAGACCGTGTCGGCGGAAGCGGCACAGGCCGAAGCCGCGCGGGTGGCGGCGCTGCAGGCGCAGCCGGAGTGGTCCTTCCAGGGCCGGGTAGCGGTCAGCAAGGGCAAGGACGGTGGCAGTGGACGCATCGACTGGCAGCAGGCCGGGCGGCGCTACGTGATCGAGCTCAGTGCACCCGTGACCCGGCAGAGCTGGAAGCTGACCGGCGACAGCCAGCATGGAGGCGGTCGCCTGGAGGGACTGGCCGGCGGCCCGCGTGAAGGCGAGGACGCGCAGCAGCTGCTGCTGGAGGCCACGGGCTGGGAAATCCCGGTCAACTCCCTGCCCGAGTGGGTGCGTGGGCTGGCGGTTGCCGATCCCGCCGGCGCGGGCAAGGTCGAGCGTGATGGCGAAGGCCGCCCGCGCCGCATGCAGCAGATGGACTGGCAGATCCAGTACCTGGACTGGTACCCCGCCGAGGCCGGGCGCCCGTCCCTGCCGCGCCGGATCGAAGCCAGCAGCGGAGACGCCAAGGTCCGCCTGCTGGTGGACCAGTGGGGGCAGGGCGCGCCATGAGCGCGGGTGCGGAGGATGCGGGCTGGTCCTGGTGGCCGGCCCCGGCCAAGCTGAACCTGTTCCTTCATATCACCGGCCGCCGCGCCGACGGCTATCACGAGCTGCAGACCGTGTTCCGCCTGCTGGATTGGGGGGACCGCATCGGCCTGCGCCTGCGTGAAGACGGCCAGGTACGTCGGCAGGGTGAGGGATTGCCGGGTGTGGACGAGGCCGACGATTTGGCCGTACGTGCCGCCCGCATGCTGAAAGAGGTCGCCAACATCGACCAAGGTGTCGACATCATCGTCGAAAAGCATATTTCGGCCGGTGGTGGGTTCGGCGGTGGGTCATCCGACGCTGCCACCGTGCTGGTGGCACTGAACCGGCTCTGGAACGCCGCTCTGGACGAGGACGCGTTGGCCGCGCTGGGCCTGCGCCTCGGCGCGGATGTGCCGGTGTTCGTGCGTGGCCGTAACGCCTGGGCCGAAGGTGTGGGAGAGCGGCTGCAGCCGATCACCCTGGCACCGGCCTGGTATGTGGTGGTCGAGCCCGGCGTTCATGTTCCGACCCCGGTCCTGTTCGCAGCCCCGGATTTGACGCGCGACAGCCCAGTGGCGAAAATAGACGACTTCGCTTCCGGGGCCTTGGTCGGGAACGCGTTCGAACCGGTGCTGCGCCGCCGCGAGCCTGCCGTCGAGGCAGCACTTGCCGCGTTGAGCGACATCGGTACCGCGCGACTGACCGGTTCTGGAAGTGGTTGTTTCGTCGAATTCGCATCGCAGACTGCCGCACAGCAGGGGCGGGCGAAGTTGCCGAAGGAGTTGCGGGCCAGGGTGGCTGCGGGCGTTGCGCGTTCGCCGCTGCTGGATGCACTCGAGCAACACTGATTTCAAATGCAGGGGCGTCGCCAAGAGGCCCAAGGCACCAGGTTTTGATCCTGGCATTCGTAGGTTCGAATCCTACCGCCCCTGCCAATGCGGCTGTGTCCGCGCCTTCAGCGCATCATCCGCGCGGGACGTGGAAACAACCGCGGTGTTGTCAGCAGCAAGGGTCCGGCGTGGTCCTTGCCGCCACCGGATCCCCGCCACTCGTCCCCGCCCGAGACAATCATGATGCAAGAGTCCCCGAACCTGCTGGTCTTTTCCGGCAACGCCAACAAACGTCTGGCGCAGAACATCTGCAAGGAACTGGGGGTTCGCCCGGGCAAGGCGCTGGTCTCTCATTTCTCCGATGGAGAAGTGCAGGTGGAGATCGAAGAGAACGTCCGTAAGCAGGACGTGTTCGTGATCCAGCCGACCTGCGCGCCGAGCGCGGAAAACCTGATGGAACTGCTGGTGCTGATCGACGCGCTCAAGCGCGCATCGGTGAACAGCGTGACCGCCGTGGTGCCGTACTTCGGTTACTCGCGCCAGGATCGCCGCATGCGTTCCTCGCGTGTGCCGATCACCGCCAAGCTGGCGGCGAAGATGTTCAGCACCGCTGGCGCTGATCGCGTGCTGACGGTCGACCTGCACGCCGACCAGATCCAGGGCTTCTTTGATATTCCGGTCGACAACGTTTATGCCTCCCCGCTGCTGCTGGCCGACATCTGGCGCGCCTACGGCACGGAAAACCTGATCGTGGTGTCGCCGGACGTGGGCGGCGTGGTCCGCGCCCGTGCCGTGGCCAAGCGCCTGGATGATGCCGACCTGGCGATCATCGACAAGCGCCGTCCGCGTGCCAACGTCTCCACCGTGATGAACATCATCGGTGACGTCGAAGGCAAGACCTGCGTGATGGTCGATGACATCGTCGACACCGCCGGCACCCTGTGCGCCGCTGCCGCTGCCCTGAAGGCGCGCGGTGCGCTCAAGGTCGCCGCCTACTGCACCCACGCGGTGCTGTCGGGCCCGGCGGTGGACAACATCACCAATTCCCAGCTCGACGAGCTGGTGGTGACCGATACCATCCCGCTGAAGGACGCAGCGCGGGTGTGCAGCAAGATCCGCCAGCTGAGCGTGGCGGAGATGCTGGCCGAAACGATGCGCCGCATCGCCTTCGGCGAGTCGGTCAGCTCGCTGTACGTGGACTGAGTTTTTCGTCCCTGCCGGCAACGGCAAGGACTTCCCCGGATGCTTCTGGTCGCGGAAGCATCTTCAATCGCCAAGCCGCAGGGCAAGGCAACAACCTGAGTAGTCGAAAATGTCGAAGACCCATGAAATCAAGGTCACCAAGCGTGAACTGCAGCGTAAGGGTGCGAGCCGCCGCCTGCGTCACGCCGGTGTGATCCCGGCCATCGTGTACGGCGGCAACGCCGAGCCGGTCGCCATCAGCCTGGACCACAACGAAATCTGGCTGGCCCAGCAGAACGAGTGGTTCTATGCCTCGATCCTGGACCTGAACCTGGACGGCCAGGTGCAGAAGGTCCTGCTGCGTGACATGCAGCGCCATCCGTACAAGCAGCTGATCATGCACCTGGACTTCCAGCGCGTGAACGAGAACGAAGCCCTGACCGCTTCGGTCCCGCTGCACTTCATCAACGAAGACACCTCGCCGGCCGGCAAGGCTGCCGACGTCGTGGTCACCCACGAACTGAAGGAAGTGACCATCAGCTGCCTGCCGAAGGACCTGCCGGAGTCGATCGAAGTCGACCTGGCCGACCTGGCTGCTGGCGACGTGGTGTACCTGTCCAACATCAAGCTGCCGAAGGGCGTGGAAATCCCGGCCCTGGCGCTGGGCAAGGACCACGACGACGCGATCGTCACCGCCAAGCACGGCAAGGAAGACGCTGCCGACGCTGAAGAAGCACCGGCCGCCGAGTAATGCCCCCGCGGGGCCGGGGCCGGCCGGCGCCGCCCCCGCCTGGTCGGGGAGATCCAATGGCCGGGCGGCGGCGGATGGGCGGGGGGGGCCCGC
>NZ_JBRRBV010000022.1:0-60217 GCF_056756445.1 Stenotrophomonas sp. STEN225
AGCCTACAGGGACGTATTCACGGCGTCCCCTGCGCAGCCCACCCACCAGGCCAACCCCCACAAATCCGCTGTAAGCGACCAACCCCCCAGCCACGAAGGGGCTCCGCCGCTGGCCGCCGACCGCGCGCCAGCGCGCTCCGCCCGAATCCCGGAACCATGCGCTTGCTCACGGATTGACCACGCAATTGATGACAACGTTGTCCCCACCTGGCGCCGGACTCTCTCCCCGGCCTCCCAGGTGCCTCTGTCCGGCCCCTCCCGTCGCCTTCCCCGGCGCCGCCCGGACCTGCGTCACGCGCGGCGCCATCGGGGCCCGCGCGCCCTTTGATCGGAGACACACCATGTACGACCCGATTGTGCGCAGTGCCGAACGTTCCACCCGAAGCTGTCGTCCCCGCCGCCTGGCCTGGCTGCTTGCCCTGGCCGCCGGTGCCGCCAGCCTGCCGGGCCTGGCCCAGGCCGCCAGCTGTGCCGGCGTGGCCGAATGGGACCAGGCCAAGATCTATCGCGCCGGCGACACCCTGCAGAAGGGCGGCGTGCTGTACCGGGCAAACCAGGACATCTGGAATGCCCCGCCAGACCATCCGGCCGGTGCGCCCTACTACACCAACCTCGGTGCCTGCGATGGCGGCGGCGTCAACCAGCCTCCCGTGGTCAGCCTGACCTCACCGGCCAATGGCGCTACCTTCAGCGCCGGCAGCACCATCAACGTCACCGCCAACGCCAGCGACCCGGACGGCAGCGTCAGCAAGGTGGAATTCTTCCGCGACGGCAGCTCGATCGGCGTGGATACCAGTGCTCCCTACAGCGCCAGCTGGGCCAATGCCAGCGCCGGCAGCCACACCCTGCGCGCGGTGGCCACCGACAACAACAACGCCACCACCAGCACCCCGACCATCACCATCACCGTCAACGCCGCCAGCGGCGATACCACCGCACCCAGCGTGCCCGGCGGACTGGCGGTGGGCACCCGCACCGCCAGCAGCATCGCGCTGAGCTGGAGTCCGTCCACCGACAACACCGGTGGCAGCGGCGTGGCCGGTTACGATGTGTACCGCAACGGCAGCCTGGTCGGTTCTCCGTCCAGCACCAGCTACGTCGATGGCGGCCTGACCGCATCCACCACCTACCGCTACCGCGTGCGTGCCCGCGACAACGCCGGCAATGCGTCCGCCCAGGGCACGGAAATCAGCGCCACCACCCTGGCCGGCGACGGTGGCGGCACCGGCAAGCGGGTCATCGGCTACTTCACCCAGTGGGGCATCTATGGCCGCAACTACCGGGTGAAGAACATCGACAGCAGCGGTTCCGCCGCGCGGCTGACCCACATCAACTACGCCTTCGGCAACGTGCGCAACAACCGCTGCGAAGTGGGCGTGACCCAGCCGTCGGATCCGAACAGCGGCGCCGGTGGCGATGCGTTCGCCGATTACACCAAGGCCTTCAGCGCCGCCGAGAGCGTCAGTGGCAGCGCCGATACCTGGGACCAGCCGCTGCGCGGCAACTGGAACCAGCTCAAGCAGCTCAAGGCCAAGCATCCGGGTCTGAAGGTGCTGATCTCGCTGGGCGGCTGGACCTGGTCGCGTGGATTCTCCAGCGCGGCCCGTCCGGAGAACCGCCAGGCCTTCGTCGCCTCCTGCATCGACGCCTACATCAAGGGCAACCTGCCGGTGACCGACGGCGCCGGCGGCACGGGCGCAGCGCTGGGCGTATTCGACGGCATCGACATCGACTGGGAATACCCCGTGGCCTGCGGCATCGAGTGCGGCAAGCCCGAGGACAACGCCAACTTCACCGCACTCATGGCCGAGTTCCGCCGCCAGCTCGATGCGGTGCGTCCGGGCCTTCTGCTGACCGTGGCGGTGGGTGCCGGCATCGACAAGATCCGCGTCACCGACCCGGCGGCCTATCACCCGTACCTGGACTACATCAACGTGATGACCTACGACTTCCACGGTGCGTGGGATGCAAGGACCAATCACCAGTCGGCACTGTTCGATTCGCCGAATGATCCGTCCACCGGCGACCAGAAGCTGTACAACAGCAACGACGCCATCGAGGCCTTCATCAGCCGGGGTGTGCCGGCCGCCAAGCTCAACCTGGGCATCGGCTACTACGGACGTGGCTGGACGGGCGTGGCCAATGCCAACAATGGCCTGTACCAGACCGCCTCAGGCGCCGCACCGGGCACCTATGAGGCCGGCATCGAAGACTGGAAGGTACTGAAGAACCTGGCCTGGCCGGGCTACACCGACAACACCGCCGGCGCCACCTGGATCTACAACGGCAGCACGCTGTGGAGTTTCGACACTCCGGCCAACATCACCCGCAAGATGGGCTACGTGAAGACCCAGGGCCTGGGCGGCGCGTTCGTCTGGGAATTCAGTGGTGACGATGCGCAGGGCACGCTGACCAAGGCCGTCAGCGATGGTCTGAAGTAAGGAAAGGGCCGGGGGCGCCGTGCGCCCCCGGCCTTGACCGGATGAGGCACCCGCGGGGCTGGCCCCGGCGCTGCCGGGGTGGGGGGGGGAGCGCGGGCCCTGGCCCGGCGATATCCCGGTCAGCGCTGGGCCGACAGCTTCTCCAGCGCCGCACGCAGCTGCGCCGGCGGCAGGTAGCCGCCCAGCTGGGTGCCATCGGGCGCGAAGATCGCCGGGGTACCGTTCACCCCCAGCTGCTGGCCGAGCGCGTACTGCATCGCCACCGGATTGGTGCAGTTCTTCGCCGGCACGGTTCCGCCACGCTTGGCATTGGTCAGCGCCTGGCGGCGATCGGCTGCGCACCAGACCGAAATCATGTCGGTGTAATCCTTGCTGCCCAGTCCCATGCGCGGGAAGGCCAGGTACTCGACGCTGATGCCGTTGCGGTTGAGTTCGGCGATGTCCTGGTGCAGCTTGCGGCAATAGCCGCACTCGATGTCGGTGAACACGCTGACCGTGTACTTGGCGTTGGGCGCGGCGAACACGATGCGGTCGCCGTGGTTGGCCTTGGCCAGCAGCGCGCGACGGTAACCGAGCAGGCCCTCGCTGTTGGCCGGCCCCTTGGCCCGAGTGTCATAAGGCTGCGACTGGAACAGGTAGCGGCCGTCGTCGGAGACATACAGCAGCTGACCGGAGACCACCACCTCGCGGAAACCGGGGAAGGGCGCGGCGCCGATGTAATCCACTTCGAAACCGGGGTTGAGCGCGGTCAGCGCGGCGCGCACTGCCTGCTCTGCCGGACCATTGGCAGCCGGGGTAGCCCGGGCGGCGGCGGCGGCAGGCGCCTTGGCCGCAGGGGCCGGCGGAGCCGGCTGGGCGCAGGCCGTCAGGCTGAGCGCGCCGAACACGGCGGCGATGGCGAATCGGAGCATGGAGCATTCCGCAACAGAAGAGGACCACCGATTCTGACACAGCCGCCCGGGGCGGCGCCGTGGCCCGCTGACGGGAGCCGGACGGGGTTCATCCAGGCCGCTCAACCACGGGGATGGTGGCGGGCGTGCAGCTTCTGCAGGTGTTCACGCGCCACCAGTGTGTAGATCTGGGTAGTCGACAGCGAGCTGTGGCCAAGCAGCATCTGCAGCGCGCGCAGGTCCGCGCCACGGTTGAGCAGATGGGTGGCGAAGCTGTGCCGCAGGCCGTGCGGGCTGATGCGGGCCGGATCGATGCCGGCGACCTGCGCGTGGCGCTTGACGAGATGCCAGAACGCCTGCCGCGTGAGCGCGTGCAGCCGGGGCTCGATGAACAGCGGCGTCTGCCCATCGGCGAGTGCCTGCACCCTGCCCTTTCCCACCAGCTGCGGCCGCGAATGCTGCAGGTAACGCTCCAGCCAGTGCTGTGACTCTTCGCCCAGCGGCACCAGCCGCTCCTTGCTGCCCTTGCCGGTCACCCGCAGCACGCCCTGCCGCAGGTTCACCGCCGTTGCCGGCAGCAGTACCAGTTCGCTCACGCGCAGGCCCGCGGCGTACATGAGCTCCAGCATGGCCCGATCGCGCAGCCCCAGCGGACTGCCGACATCCGGCGCGGCCAGCAACGCATCGATCTGGCTTTCGGCCAGCGCCTTGGGCAGCAGGCGTGGCAGCTTCGGCGGATCCAGCAGAGCGCCGGGGTCCTCGCTGCGCTCGCCGCGACGCACGCCATCGGCGAAGAACGCACGCAGCGCCGACAGCAGGCGCGCATTGCTGCGTGGCGACCAGCCATGGCGCGTGCGCCAGGCCAGGTAGTCGAACAACCCGGCGCGTTCGACGCCGGCCAGGCCCCCTTCGCGGCCGTCCAGCCAGCGTGCCAACCCTTCCAGATCGCGTCGGTAGCTGTCCAGGGTGGCCCTGGCCAGACCGTTCTCCGCCCAGATGGCATCAAGGAAGCGCTGGATGCGCATGCTGTCGTCGGCACGCAGTGCAGGCAGTTGCTGGACCAGCTGACGGCGCTCGGCGGGGGTGGAAATGACGGCCATGCGTGGAGGATACGAGGGTGACTGCGGACGCGGCCAGCTTTGCGTATGCTCGGCGCATGTCCAGCCCTGCCACCGACGTGTCTTCCACCGCCACGCGCGAGGCGCAGCGCCCCCGTGCGCTGCTGCTGTGGCGCGTGCTGGCGATGGTCTACGACGCGCTGCCCGTGCTCGCGCTGTGGATGCTGGCCGGCACGGCGTTCACCCTGGCCTACACCTTCAGTGGCCATGCACAGCGCGAGAACATCGCGCCCTTCAGTGCCTGGCAATGGCTGTTGTGGGCGGTGTGCTGGGTCGTCACCGGGGCCTATGCAACCGCCAGCTGGCGCCGGGGTGGGCAGACCCTTGGCATGCGGCCGTGGCGGCTGAAACTGGTGTCGGCCGACGGCACCGCGCTGCGGCGCGCGCAGCTGTGGCTGCGGTTTGCGGTGGCAACGCTGTCGCTGCTGCTGGGCGGGCTGGGCTTCTGGTGGGCCCTGCTCGATCGCCAACGCCTGGCGTGGCACGACCGTGCCAGTGGCACGCGTCTGGTGCGGATGCCCAAGCGCTGAAGTGTCCTGCTGGCGCCGGGCATGGCCCGGCGTTGCCGGAATCAGCCCGATTTCCGCCGGAACAGCAGGCCTGACACCACCAGCATCACGATCGGCGGCAGCGCGTAGGCGATGCGGTAATCAAACTTCAGTGCGCCGGCCATGCGCCCGAAGAACAGCTGCAGCAGCCAGAAGCCCAACGCGAACAGGATGCCGAGGAACAGGCGCTTGCCCATGCCACCACTGCGCAGCGAACCAAACGCGAACGGCACGGCGGCCAGGCACAGCGCCAGTACGTTCACCGGATAGAACCAGCGGCTCCAGTACACATCCTCGAAGTCACGCGCATCCAGGCCGTTGCGCTCGCGATAGGCGATGCTCGTGCTCAGTTCGGACACGCTCAGGTTGCGCGGCTTGGCGATACCGGTCGCCAGTGCCGCCGCGTCCAGCTTGGAATTCCAGGGCTCGCGCGCCACTTCCTCGCGCGTTGCCGAGCGCTCGCCGAAGGTATCGCGGCGCACGCCGGTCAATACCCAGCCGTCCTTGTCATGTTCGGCAGTGGCGGCGTGGGTCAGGGATGCGATCCGCCCGTCTTCGGCGATCCGGTACAGGCGGACGTCACGCAGGATCAATCGCGTTCCCGTGTTGCCGACCAGCTGTTCCTCACCGCTCTGCGCGTTGAGGAAGGTATCGCCTTCGCGTGCCCACATGCCGGAATAACGGGCCACGGCCATGTCCTGGCCCCATTTGGCACTCATCTTCAGCGAATCGGCACGGTTCTGCCCCCACGGGCCCAGCGTCTCGGCGCTGAACACCATCACTGCGGTCAGCAGCGACAGGGCAATCGCCACCGACACGCTCAGGCGTTTGCGGGACAGGCCCAGCGCACGCAGCGCGGTCAGTTCGGAGGTCGCCGCCAGCTGGCCCAGCCCCATCAGCGCGCCGATCACCGCCGCAGTCGGGAAGAAGGTGTAGGCGCGGCGTGGCACCGTATACAGCACCCACGCCGCGGCGTGTCCCAGGGTGTAGCCGTTCTTGCCGATGTCCTTGAACTCGCCGGAGAAGGCCATCACCACGTCCAGGCCGGTCAGCACCGCCCAGGTCAACAGCACGGTGCCGAACACCGCGCGCCCGAGGTAGAAATCGAACCGCATCGGTCGCAGCATCATGCGCGGGCCCCCTTGGGCAGGCTCATGCGTCCATCACGCGCATACATCCAGACCGCGAACGCCAGCAGTGGCAGGGTCAGCCACCACAGGCCCAGCATCGCCGGCAGCTTGCCACTGGCGATCCAGCCGGCGCCGATGAACGTCAGGTTGGTGCCGACCATGTAGGCCAGCAGGGCCAGCATCATGCGCCCATAGCGCTGCTGGCGCGGCGAGCTGCGCCCCAGCGGCACGGTCAGCAGGGCGAACGCCAGGGCGATCAGCGGCGGGGCCAGCCGGCGATGCAGTTCGGCCTGGGCCTGGGTGCGGCCGTCGCCCAGCAGCTGCAGGGTCGACATCAGTTCCGGATCGTCATCCTTGCGGGTCTGCGCACCGTCAGGCAGGGCCACATCGTTGCGGGCGAAGGTGGCCAGCCGGTAATCCAGCGCACCGGCCAGCGGACCCTCGACCTGGTGGCCCTTGTCCAGTTCCAGGAAGCGCTGCCGCTCGCCCTCGAAGTACATGCGGCCGCTGGCGGCAGAGACCACTTCCAGCCGGTCGTCCTTGGCACGCTGCAGGAACACCTTGCCCAGCTGGGTGCCATCGGGCGAAATCGAGGACAGGTAGACCACGCCGCCGTTGGGCAGCGGGGTGAAGCGCCCGGGCTCCAGGCCGGCCATCAGTACGCTGCGGTTGGCGTCCTGGATCATCTGCTCGGCGGTGCGTGAGGCCCACGGCCCCAGCCACAGCGAACAGGCGCCCACCACCGCCACCACCGGCACCACCAGCATCAGCAGCGGCCGCAGCAGGCGCCTGGGGCCCACGCCGATGGCGGTGATCACCGCCATTTCCGAGTCGCGGTAGAGGCGGGCGATCGCCAGCAGCAGGCCCAGCATCAACGCCAGCGGCAGGATCAGCGGCATGTAGACGATGAACTGCAGCGCCAGCTGCGAGAACAGCAGCCTGGCCGGCAGGCGCCCGTCGGCGATGTTGCCGAGGATGTCCACCAGCACGCCGCCCACGCTGACCACCAGCAGGACGATCAGGGTGGCCAGGAAACTCTGGACGAAATCGCCCAGCAGGTAGCGGTCGAGCTTCAACATGGGGCGGTGGTTTAAACTCTGGGGTTCGTTCGCGGTGCCGCCCAGTCTATCGTCTGGGCGTAAACGGTCCGCGATTGTACGGACTTGCCAATGGAATCTGCTCAATGGCTCTCGAATTCACCCTGAACCACCTCGCCCCGGCCGCCGCCCCCGTTGACTGCCTGGTGGTCGGCGCATACGCCGACCATACCCTGACTCCGGCCGCACAGGCGCTGGATGCCGCCAGCGGCGGCCGCCTGTCGGCCCTCGCCCAGCGCGGCGACCTGTCCGGCAAGACCGGTGCCACCAGCCTGCTGCACGACCTGCCGGGCGTGGCAGCGCCGCGCGTGCTCGTGGTCGGGCTGGGTGAAGCCGCCCGCTTCGGCGTGCCGCAGTACCTGAAGGCCGTAGGCGACGCCGTTCGCGCGCTGAAGGCAGGCGCCACCCGCAGCGCGCTGTTCACCCTGTCTGAAGTGGCTGTGAAGGAGCGCGATGCGGCGTGGGCGATCCGCCAGGCAGTGATCGCCGCCGATCACGCGGCGTACCGCTACACCGCCACGCTGGGCAAGAAGAAGGCCGATGATGCCGGGCTGGCCCAGCTGGCCATCGCCGGTGACGACGCGCAGGCCCTGGCCCAAGGCCAGGCCATCGCTGCCGGTGTCGAGTTCGCCCGCGAGCTGGGCAACCTGCCGCCGAACTACTGCACCCCGGCCTACCTGGCCGAAGTCGGCGTGAAGTTCGCCAGCGAGCATGACGGCGCCGAGGCCGAGATCCTCGACGAGACCCAGATGGAAGCCCTGGGCATGGGCTCGCTGCTGGCCGTGGCCCGTGGTTCGGCCAATCGCCCGCGCCTGGTCGTACTGAAGTGGACCGGTGCCGGCGATGCCAAGCCCTATGTGCTGGTCGGCAAGGGCATCACCTTCGATACCGGTGGCGTCAATCTGAAGACCCAGGGCGGCATCGAGGAAATGAAGTACGACATGTGCGGCGGCGCCAACGTCATCGGCACCTTCGTCGCTGCGGTCAAGGCCAGGCTGCCGTTGAACCTGGTGGTGGTGGTGCCGGCCGTGGAGAACGCCATCGACGGCAACGCCTACCGCCCGTCCGACGTCATCACCTCGATGTCGGGCAAGACCATCGAAGTCGGCAACACCGACGCCGAAGGCCGCCTGATCCTGTGCGATGCGCTGACCTACGCGCAGCGCTTCGAGCCGGCCGCGCTGGTCGACGTCGCCACCCTGACCGGCGCCTGCATGGTCGCCCTCGGCCACCAGACCGCGGGCCTGATGAGCAAGCACGACGACCTGGCCAACGAGCTGCTGGCCGCCGGCGAGCACGTGTTCGACCGCGCCTGGCGCCTGCCGCTGTGGGATGAGTACCAGCCGATGCTGGATTCGACCTTCGCCGACGTCTACAACATCGGCGGCCGCTGGGCCGGCGCCATCACCGCCGGCTGCTTCCTGTCGCGCTTCGCCGAAGGCCAGCGCTGGGCTCACCTGGACATCGCCGGCGTCGCCAGCGACGAGGGCAAGCGTGGCATGGCCACCGGCCGCCCGGTCGGCCTGCTGAGCCAGTGGCTGCTGGACCAGGCCGCCCGCGCCTGATGCTGTACCAGACCCTGGCCGGCCACCGCCGGCCAGGGCCTCGCCCGGCCAGACCGGGCCCCCGCCTGTTCCGGACCCTGCCATGCCCCGCGCCGACTTCTACCTGATCGCCAAGCCCCGTTTCCTGACCGAGCCGTTGCGCCTGGTCTGCGAGCTGGCACGCAAGGCCAACGATGCCGGCCTGTTCACCCTGGTGCTGGCGCGCGACCAGGCCCAGGCCGAGGAACTGGACGAACTGCTGTGGGCGTTCGATGACGACGCCTACATCCCGCATCAGATTGCCGGCGAGGACATGGACGAGGAAGAAGCGCTGGTGCTGATCGCCACGCCCGGCACCGAGGCGCCGGCCCGCCCGCTGGTGATCAACCTGCGCGACGACCCCTGGCTGGGCCAGTGCGAGCGCGTGCTGGAAGTGGTCCCGGCCGACCCTGAAGCGCGCGAACCGCTGCGCGAACGCTGGCGCCAGTACAAGGCCGCCGGTTACGACCTGAACAAGCACGACATGTGAGCGCCCCGCGGCCCCCTTGATGGGCCACCCCTGCGCCCTGATCCTTCAACGATTACCTCCTGGTTCCCCCGCATGACCCAACTCGCCTCCAGCTACGACCCGAAGTCCTTCGAGACCGACCTCTACGAGGCCTGGGAGAAGGCCGGCCACTTCAAGCCGTCCGGCCAGGGCGAGCCGTACACCATCCTGCTGCCACCGCCGAATGTGACCGGCACGCTGCACATGGGACACGCCTTCCAGCAGACCCTGATGGATGCGCTGGTGCGTTACCACCGCATGCGCGGCTACGACACGCTGTGGCAGGTCGGCACCGACCACGCCGGCATCGCCACCGAGATGGTGGTCAGCCGCAACCTGGCGCTGGAAGGCAAGGGCGAAACCCGTGACTCGCTGGGCCGCGAAGGCTTCATCGGCAAGGTCTGGGAGTGGAAGCAGCAGTCCGGCGACACCATCGAACGACAGATGCGCCGCCTCGGCACGTCGGCCGACTGGTCGCGCAGCACCTTCACCATGGACCCGCAGCCCTCGGCGGCGGTGATCGAGGCCTTCGTGCGCTGGCATGAGCAGGGCCTGATCTACCGCGGCCAGCGTCTGGTCAACTGGGATCCGGTGCTGAAAACCGCCATCTCCGACCTGGAAGTGGAGAGCGCCGAAGAAGACGGTTTCCTGTGGTCGATCGCCTATCAGCTCGATGACGGCCTCAGCTACGAGCACGTCGAGCGCGACGCCGACGGTAACGAAACCCTGCGCGAGACCCGCGATTACCTGGTGGTGGCCACCACCCGCCCGGAGACCCTGCTGGGCGACACCGCCGTGATGGTGCATCCGGAAGACGAGCGGTACGCGCACCTGATCGGCAAGACCGTGGTGCTGCCGCTGACCGGCCGCCGCGTGCCGGTGATCGCCGATGATTACGTGGACCGCGCGTTCGGTACCGGCGTGGTCAAGGTCACGCCCGCGCATGACTTCAACGATTACCAGGTCGGGGTGCGCCACAGCCTGCCGATGATCAACCTGTTCACTCCGGTGGCGGCGCTGAATGAGAACGCCCCGGAACGCTTCCAGGGCCTGGACCGCTATGAAGCACGCAAGGCCGTGCTGTCCGAGCTGGAAGACCTGGGCATCCTGGTCGAGACCAAGGCGCACAAGCTGCAGGTGCCGCGCGGCGACCGCACCGGCCAGGTGATCGAGCCGTACCTGACCGACCAGTGGTTCGTGAAGATGGACGAGCTGGCCAAGCGCGGCCTGGAGCTGGTCGAAGGTACCGATGGGAAGCCGGGCAGCATCTCCTTCGTGCCGCCGAACTGGATCAACACCTACCGTCACTGGATGGCCAACATCCAGGATTGGTGCATCAGCCGCCAGCTGTGGTGGGGCCACCGCATTCCGGCGTGGTTCGACGCTGCCACCGGCACCTGCTACGTCGGTCGCAGCGAGGATGAGGTGCGGGCAAAGCACAAGCTCGGCAGCGATGTCGTGCTGAACCAGGAAAGCGACGTGCTGGAAACGTGGTTCTCCTCCCAGCTGTGGCCGTTCTCCACCCTGGGCTGGCCGAACGAACAGGCCATGGCCGAGCGTGGCTTCGACCGCTACCTGCCGTCGTCGGTGCTGGTCACCGGCTTCGACATCATTTTCTTCTGGGTGGCCCGCATGATCATGGCCACCGACAACCTGACCGGAAAGATTCCGTTCAAGGACGTCTACTTCACCGGCCTGATCCGCGACGGACAAGGCCAGAAGATGTCCAAGAGCAAGGGCAATGTGCTCGACCCGCTGGACATCATCGATGGCATCAGCATCGATGACCTGGTCGCCAAGCGCACCGGCGGCCTGATGCAGCCGAAGATGGTGGAGAAGATCGAGAAAGCCACGCGCAGGGAGTTCCCGGACGGCATCGCCGCCCACGGCGCCGACGCGCTGCGCTTCACCATCGCGGCGCTGGCCACCCATGGCCGCGACATCAAGTTCGACATGAACCGAGCCGAAGGCTACAAGAACTTCTGCAACAAGCTGTGGAATGCCAGCCGCTTCGCGCTGATGAACACCGAAGGTGCGGCGTTCAGCGGCGTGCCGACACCGCGCACCGATGCCGAGCGCTGGATCCTTGCACGCCTGGCGGCCACCACCGCTGAAGCGCAGGGCCACTTCGCCGCCTACCGCTTCGACCTGCTGGCGCAGTGCCTGTACGAGTTCGCGTGGAATGCGTTCTGCGACTGGTTCCTCGAACTGAGCAAGCCGGCGCTGAGCGGCAGCGACGCAGCGGATGCCGAAAGCACCCGCCACACCCTGCTGTATGTGCTGGAAGCCCTGCTGCGCCTGCTGCACCCGTTGACGCCGTTCATCACCGAACAGCTGTGGCAGCAGCTCGCCCCGCGCCTGGGCCTGGCCGAAACCACGCTGTCGCTGCGCCCCTACCCGACTGCAGCCGAGTTCCAGGGCGATTTCGCCCAGGCCGAGGCCGACGTCGAATGGCTCAAGGCGGTGATCAGCGCGGTGCGCCGCGTGCGCAGTGAACTGAACGTCGCACCGTCCAGGCTGGTGCCCCTGCGCCTGCAGGCCGGCCAGCAGCAGGATCGTGCCCGCGTCGAACGCTTCAGTGCGTCGCTGTCGTTCCTGCTGAAGCTGGACAGCGTGCAGTGGCTGGGCGAAGGCGAAAGCGCTCCGCCTGCGGCCGCCGCCATCGTCGGTGAGTTGAAGCTGCTGGTGCCGCTGGAAGGCCTGGTCGATCTGGATGCCGAACGTGCACGCCTGGACAAGGAGATCAAGCGCGTGGAAGGCGAGCAGGAGAAGAGCGAAACCAAGCTGGCCCGGTTCACCGACAAGGTGCCGGCTGCGGTGGTCGAGCAGGAGCGCGTGCGCCTGGCCGACTGGAACACCCAGCTGGCCGGCCTGCGCGAACAACGCGCGAAGCTGTAACAGCCGACCGGCGGGTGCGGATCCAGGTCCGCACCCGCCCAGGTCTTTTGGCATCATCAGCGGATGCCACTTTCGATCTTCCTACTGGTTCTCGCCGCTGCCGCGCTGCATGCCAGCTGGAACGCCATCGTCAAGCGTGGCGCCGACAAGCTCCTCGGCACCGTGCTCGTCACCGGCAGCGCCGCACTGCTGTCCGCCGCGCTGCTGCCTCTCCTTCCTCTGCCGGACGTGACCAGCTGGCCGTGGCTGGCGGCCTCGGTACTGCTGCAGGTGGTCTATTACGCGCTGGTCGCGCGCTGCTATCAGCAGGTGGACATGAGCCTGGCGTATCCGCTCATGCGCGGTTGCGCACCGATCCTGGTCGCGCTGGCCGGCACCGTGCTCGGCGAATCACTGCCCGCAGCGGCGTGGCTGGGCGTGGCGCTGGTCAGCAGCGGCATCCTGGCCATGGCACTGGGCGCGCGCGCAGGCCAGCTCGGCCTGCCGCTGCTGACGGCGACGATGATCGCAACCTACACCCTGGTCGATGCGCACGGCGCGCGCCTGTCGGGCAGCCCGCTGGCCTACACGTTGTGGCTGTTCCTGCTGTCGGGCATCCCGCTGCCGCTGTGGGCGTTGTACACCCGCCGCAGCGCGGTGCTGACCTATGCGCGCCAGCATTGGCCGCTGGGCCTGGCCGGCGGCGTGGGCACCACCGCGTCCTATGCGATGGCACTGTGGGCGATGACCCAGGTACCGGTCGCGATGGTGTCGGCCCTGCGCGAGTCCTCGATCCTGTTCGCCCTGCTGATCTCGGCATTCCTGCTGCGTGAACGGATACCGCGCGTGCGCTGGCTGGCGGCGTCGCTGATCGTCAGCGGAGTGCTGGCCCTGCGGCTGGCGTGAGCCACACGTGCCCGCCAAGGTTGGCACCTGCCGCCAGCGCCCGGCCGTACCGGCGGGCAACGCGGCGCATGCCGGTTACAGCGGCGGCATCGTCTGCAGGTCGCCCTCGACCAGCTCGATCGCCATCACCACCGCGTCCTCGCGTCCCTGCGCGGCCGGGTAATAGCGCGGACGCCGGCCGATCTCGTTGAACCCTTCGCTGTGATACAGCGCCAGCGCCGGCGCATTGGACGGGCGCACTTCCAGGAACACACGCTGGGCACCGCGATCACCAGCCAGCTGCACCAGCGCACGCAGCAGCTGCCGCCCCAGCCCGCGTGACTGCACCAGCGGATCGATGCAGATGTTCAGCACATGCGCCTCGTCGGCAGCGATGCTCAGCACGCCGTAGCCGAGCAGCTGGCCATCGCGCTCCATTGCCAGACCGGGATAACCCGCACGCAGGCAATCGATGAATATGCCGCGGGTCCACGGGAAGGGATAGCCACGCACCTCGATCGCCATCACCTCGGCAAGATCGCTCTCGCGCAGCGCCCGCAGGCGCACCGGGCCGGGCTGGCTGACCGCACTCACGGCGCGCCCCGCTTGCGCAGGGCGCGCAGCTGCGGCCACAGCGCGCGCTTGGCGGCTGGATCACGGCGCAGCTGCTCCAACGGCCAGCTGTCCATCAGCGCCTGCGTCGCGGCATCGTTGGGGTTGCAGCCGGATGCGCGCAGCAGCGCGATCTGCAGGCGATCAGGCAGACGTACCGCCGGCTGCCGGGTGGTGCCCGCCGAGGCTGCGCGTGCCGCCTGAGGTTCGGTTGCCGGCACCACGGCGGGCGCGGTGCGAGGCGGCGGCGACGGACTCCGCGGCTGGCGCGGTGCCGGCTCCACCGCTGACGGTTCGGGCTGGCGTGACGGAGACTGCGCTGCCGGGGGGTTGGCCGCATCGGCGTCGGCCACGCTCAGCTGCAATGCAGCGTCCAGCTCCGCGGCGAGCTGGCCGTCGTGATAGACGGTATAGCCCATCGCCTGCAGCCAGGCCTGCTGGGCCGGTGACCACAGCACGGGCAGATCCTGGCTCACGCGGCCTCGGACTTCTTGCGCAGGCGCTGCACCGCCCACATCACCGGGCCGGACAGGGCATACAGGATGCCCACGGCGAACAGGACGCGCGGCAGGTCGATCACCGCGATCGCGATGGCCATCGGTACCAGTGCCAGGACCAGGAACGGCACCCGGTCGGAACGGGAATCCTTGGCGGCACCGCCCTTGAAGCTCCAGAAGCGGATGCGGCTGACCATCAGCAGCGCAGCGACCAGCGTCACCGCCAGCGCCACATAGCGCAGCTGATTGCCATCCCAGCCCAGGTTGCCATCGGCGAAGGCCCAGACGAACGACATCATCAGCCCGGCAGCGGCGGGGCTGGCCAGGCCGACGAACCAGCGCTTGTCCACCACCGCGACCTGGGTATTGAAGCGGGCCAGACGCAGCGCCGCGCATGCGGCGTACAGGAAGGCCACGGCCCAGCCGACACGGCCCAGCAGGGGATCATCGAATTTCAGCCAGGACAGCGACCAGTGGTACATCACCAGTGCCGGCGCCATGCCGAAGCTGACCAGGTCGGCCAGCGAGTCGTACTGCACGCCGAACTCGCTGCTGGTGCCGGTCAGGCGCGCGACACGGCCATCCAGGCCGTCCATCACCGCCGCCACGAACACCGCGATGCTGGCATTGACGAAATCCCCGTTGGCAGCGGCGATGATCGCGTAGAAGCCCGCGAACAGGCCCGCAGTGGTGAACAGGTTGGGCAGCAGGTAAATCGTGCGCGAACGCGGCGGCGGTGTGATCGGGTCCATGGAATCCAGTTTAATCGACTTGCCAGCGGTCGGTGCCAATGCTGCAATCGGCGTTCTACGCCCATTCTGCGGAGTTTGCCATGCGTGCCCTGTCCTGCCTGGGATGCCTGCTGCTGTTGGCCAGTTCCAGTGCCATGGCCGGCCCCGTCTACAAGTGGAAGGACGCCAACGGCGTCACCCAGTATTCGGAAACCCCGCCAGCAGGCAGGACCTACGAGACCCGGGCGCAGGCGCGCTCGGCGCCATCGGCTGACAGCGCCGAACGCCCGGCCGCACCCGTACCGGAGCAGTGCAGCACCGCCCGTGCCAACCTGGCCCTGCTGGAGGGGTCCGGCCAGGTGATGCAGGACACCGACGGCGACGGCAAGGGCGATACCGTGCTGACCGCGGAGCAGCGCACCGCGCAGAAGGGACTGGCTGAAGCCAGCATCAAGGCCTACTGCCCAGCCGCCGGTTGAGGGGGTCGGCAGGGCTGCGCCCTGCACCCGCCTCAAGCAACGTCAACGGCCACGTCAAATGCCAAAGCGGCCCTGGTTTTCTGCTGGTCTGGCGGGGCGGTGTGGGCTGGCAGGACACGCCGTAAAGCCATCCATGGGGGCTCGATGGCGCCATCCATGGCGCCAACGGTCCTGCCAGCCCACACCACCCCCGACAGGTTCCTGGTGACGGCGGGCCATCCATGCCATGCGTGGATGAAATCCATTGAAATCGAATATTTCGAGAATGGATCGAACAGCAGCCGAGCATGGCTCGGCTCTACAGAAGTGCGGGCAGGTCGCAGAGATCCGTCGAAGGCGGGGTGGGTCCGGTGGCAGGGGTGTGAGCGGCATGGATGCCGCGACCAAGCCCCCATGGACGGGTTTACGGCGTCCCCTGCCACCGGATCCACCCCGCCATCCCACGCGAAGCCCGCTGTTGCTGTGGCAGTTGAAGTTGCCTGAAGCAGGTGCAGGGCGCAGCCCTGCCGATACCCTCCCCCCGCCCGGGCTGGCAGAATAGGGATCTCTGCCGTAGACCGAAGCCGACGATGCGCCTCTCCCAGTTCCACCTGCACACCACCAAGGAAACCCCCAGCGACGCGGAGCTGACCAGCCACCGCCTGATGCTGCGTGCGGGCATGATCCGCAAGCTCGCCTCCGGCCTGTACACCTGGTCGCCGCTGGGACTGCGCGTGCTGCGCAAGGTCGAACGCATCGTACGGGAGGAAATGGATCGCGCCGGCGCCGTGGAGTTCCAGATTCCGACCATCCAGCCCAAGGAGCTGTGGGAGCAGACCGGCCGCTGGCAGAAGTTCGGGCCGCAGCTGCTGAAGATCAAGGATCGCAAGGACCAGGTGTTCTGCTACAGCCCGACCGCCGAGGAAGCCGCATGCGACTTCGCGCGCAGCGAACTGTCCAGCTACAAGCAGCTGCCGGTGAACTTCTATCAGATCCAGACCAAGTTCCGCGATGAGATCCGCCCGCGCTTCGGCGTGATGCGTGCACGCGAATTCCTGATGAAGGACGCCTATTCGTTCCACCTGCACGATGAGTGCCTGGTGCGCGAGTACGAGAACATGAAGGCCGCCTACAGCCGCATCTTCACCCGGCTGGGCCTGGACTTCCGCATGGTGCAGGCCGATTCCGGCGCGATCGGTGGCGATGCGTCGCAGGAATTCCATGTGATCGCCGATTCGGGCGAGGACGCGCTGGTGTTCTCCACCGGCTCGGACTACGCGGCCAACATGGAAGCGGCGATCGCCGCGGAACCGGCACCGCGCGCGGCAGCCGGCGAGACGATGCGCAAGGTCGAGACCCCCACCCAGAAGACCTGCGAGGACGTTGCCGCCCTGCTCGGCATCGCGCTGCAGCGCACGGTGAAGTCGGTGGCGCTGATGACCGACGAAGGGTTCGTGCTGGTGCTGGTCCGTGGCGACCACGAGGTCAACGAGATCAAGCTGGGCAAGGTTCCCGGCCTGGAAGAGCAGCGCTTTGCCAGCGAAGCGGAGATCGCCGAGTACCTGGGCAGCGTGCCCGGCTTCCTCGGCCCGGTTTCACCGGCCAAGGCGATCCGCGTGGTGGCCGACCGCGAAGTGGCGGCGATGTCCGATTTCGTGGTCGGTGCCAATGAAGCGGGCTTCCACCTGGCTGGAGTCAACTGGGGCCGCGACCTGCCGGAACCGGAAGTGGTCGATATCCGCAACGTGCGTGCCGGTGACCGTGCGCTGGACGGCGGCGAGTTGAAGATCGCCCGTGGCATCGAAGTCGGCCACGTGTTCCAGCTTGGCCGCAAGTACGCCGAAGCACTGGACGCCACCGTACTGGACGAGAACGGCAAGGCAGCAGTGATGGCAATGGGCTGCTACGGGATCGGCATCTCGCGCGTGGTCGCTGCCGCGATCGAACAGAATCATGACGATGCCGGCATCATCTGGCCGGACGCGATGGCGCCGTGGCAGGTGGTGGTGTGCGTCATCAACCCCAAGGGCGATACCGCTGTGGCCGAAGCCGCTGCCGGCCTGCTGCAGGAACTGCGCGATGCCGGTCTCGATGCCGCGCTGGATGATCGCGGGCTGCGTCCGGGTGCGATGTTTGCCGACATGGAGTTGATCGGCATCCCGCATCGCGTGGTGGTCAGCGAGCGCGGCCTGGCGGCCGGCACGTACGAGTACCGCTCGCGACGTGCCAGCGAAGCCGAAAGCCTGGATAAGGCTACCCTGCTGCAACGCCTGCAGGGTTGAGTGACCGGACCGGGGCATGCCCCGGTCTTTTTCTTTGTACCGGCGGTGGGCCGGCGAATATGCAGCTGGACATAATCCGGTCAAAATGGTCACGATGCAGTCGGTCCATCGCCATACCCTGACCTGCATGATTTGTACTGGATTTAATTCATCATTATCCTGTGCGCCGACGCCACGGACCGGCTCGTCCCTGTCCCTTATTAGTTTCCGGAGTAACTGTAGATGAGCATCGACCTGACCGGCCTGTCGGCACGCGAGCTGGGCGCATTGATCCGCACCGCGAAAAAGCAGCAGACCATCGTCGCCAAGCGTCGCCCGATCGCCAAGGTGCGGGCCCAGCTGAGCAAGCTGGCCAAGACCGAGGGTTACACCATCGAGGAGTTGTTCGGTACCGCTACCGCGGCTGCCAAGCCACGCGCCCGCAAGGCAGCGGCGCCGTCCAAGACCGCCGGCCGCAAGCTCGGCAAGGTCGCCCCGAAGTACCGCAACCCGGCCAACCCGAAGGAAACCTGGACCGGCCGTGGCAAGCAGCCGCGCTGGATGGCCGAGCTGACCGCCAAGGGCAGCAAGAAGCCGGAAGATTTCCTGATCAAGAAGGCCTGAGGCCGGATCGGAAAGAATGAAGAACGCCGGCGCAAGCCGGCGTTCTTCCTTCCATCACAACGTCTTGCGCGCCGGCATCAAGAGGTTGCCGAACAGCAGGCCCGCCACCAGCGCCATCACCACGTTGAGCACGGTCAGGAACACGCTCTGGCCGGCACCGACATCCTGCTGCTGGACGAGCGTCAGCACGCCACGCAGGCTGGTGCTGCCAGGGACCATCATGATGATGCCCGGCAGGCGGATGATC
This sequence comes from Stenotrophomonas sp. STEN225, assembly GCF_056756445.1. Classification (NCBI taxonomy): domain Bacteria; kingdom Pseudomonadati; phylum Pseudomonadota; class Gammaproteobacteria; order Lysobacterales; family Lysobacteraceae; genus Stenotrophomonas; species Stenotrophomonas sp. STEN225. The sequence goes on from NZ_JBRRBV010000022.1 coordinate 18,508, forward strand.
GCACCCGGACGCCCGGCCAGCCGACCGAACAGGTTGCCGCCGGCGGTCAGCACCATCGCCGACAGGAAGATGCCTGCCGGTGCCCCCCAGGCGTGCCCGCCAAACTTGGAAATGGCATAGCCGGCCACGGACGCGGCAATCACCCAGGGATAATCGCGACGGCTGGCCTTGAACAGCATCGCGAAGGCGAAGGCCGCGGTCAGCAGCGACCCCCACTCCACCCACGGTCCCTGCGGTCGCGAGGCACGGATCACCGGGTCCAGGCCCAGCACATCGGCCAGGGTCACCGCGATCATCGCGCCGACGCTCAGTTTCATGATCGTGGTCAGCGCACCGGCAAACCGCGCGGTGCCTGACACCCAGTGCTGGCTGGCCAGTTCGTTGACCGCATTGGTCAGCGACATGCCGGGCAGCAGCACCACCAGCGAGGCGATGATCACCGTGTTGAGGTTGAGCGCGCCGACAAACGAAGCGACCAAGGTGGCAACCAGGCCGGCCAGCAGCGCGGCCAGCGCCTCGGCGGCCTCGCGGGTCGCCGGGCGACGGTCGGTGACCATGCCGAGCAGGCCGATCATCAGGCCGATGACACCGGCGGTGGCGATGTCCAGCCAGGGCAGCTTCCACATGCCGGCGACACCGGCCGCGCCGAGCGTGAACGAGAGGATGGTGCGGAGCTTGCCGCGACGGCCGGGATCCTTGTCCAGCTGACGCAGCGCGGTGTGCCCCTGCGCGATGCTCATCCGCCCGTTGGCCACTTCCTCGGCGATCCGGTCGGCGACACTGAGCTTGTGCAGGTCGTTCTCGCCCGGTGCCAGGCGGATCACGCGGGTGATGTCGCTGGAGCCGATCGCCTGGGCCGGGTCGCTGAAGCTGAGGATGATGCCGGTGGGGTTAGACCACGGTTCACAATCGAGATCGAGCTGTTTTGCCAGTGCGACCACGGCCGTTTCCAGACGCTGGGCCGTGGTGCCGTAGCTGTGGAGGCGGCCGGCGATCTCGGAAACGAAGGCCACGCGCTGCGCGTAGGTGGCCTGGGGCGTGGGGATCGTGTGAGCGTCTGCGGACATGCGCCGTAGTATTACCTAGGCCGGGCCCCGCCGGAGGAATTCATCCTGGTTCAACGCGAAGCACAATACAGAACGGTTATGCTGCGACCCGAATGGCCCACGTGACCCAGAACCTCGCCCCCCAGCTCGAACAGGACGCCCACGACCCCGGGCTGATCCGCCTGTCCGGCCACTGGACCTTGAAGACCGCGCTGGCCGCGGCCGAGGTGCTGCGCGCCGTTCCCGACAAACTGACCGGCATTGACGCCACGGGCATCGAGCAGCTCGATTCGGCCGGCGTACTGCAGCTGTTGCGCGTGGCCCATCGCGCCGACCTCGGCGAGGATGCGCTGCAGTTCCGGCCGGATCACCAGGCACTGGTGTGCACCATCGAGGAAGTGGCCGACGACCGGCCCAAGCCCAAGCGCGACTTCGGCGTGCTGGCCGCGCTGGAACGGCTGGGCGTCAGCATGCATGGCACCGGCCACAACATCGTGGCCCTGGCCAGCTTCCTCGGCGAGGCGATGGTCAAGACCGCTCGCCTGGTCAAGCAGCCGCGGCGCTTCCGCCTCACCGCCACCGTGCATCAGATGGAGCAGGTGGGCCTGGACGCCGTGCCGCTGGTGGCGCTGCTGTCCTACCTGGTCGGTGCGGTGATCGCGTTCCTGGGCTCAACCATCCTGCGCGACTTCGGCGCGGAGATCTACGTGGTCGAGCTGGTCAACATCGCCTTCCTGCGCGAGTTCGCCGTGCTGCTGACCGCGATCGTGCTGGCCGGCCGCACGGCAAGCGCGTTCACCGCGCAGATCGGCGCGATGAAGGCCCGCGAGGAGATCGATGCGATGCGCACGCTGGGCCTCGACCCGATCGACCTGCTGGTACTGCCGCGCCTGTTCGCGCTGCTGGTGACCCTGCCGCTGCTGACCTTCGTCGCGATGATTGCCGGCCTGGCCGGCGGCATCACTGTCGGCGCGTTCGATCTGGACATTCCGCCGCAGATGTACATCGCGCGGATGCACGACACGATGGAGGTGCGGCACATGCTGGTCGGCCTGTCCAAGGCGCCCGTCTTCGCGGTGGTGATCGGCCTGATCGGCTGCCTGGAGGGCCTGAAGGTCACCGGCACCGCACAGTCGGTCGGCGAGCGCACCACATCCAGCGTGGTGCAGACCATCTCGCTGGTGATCATCATCGACGCCTTTGCGGCGTTGTGGTTCATGCATATGGACTGGTGACATGAACACGACCTCCGGTTCCGGCACCTTCGAGATGCGTGATGACGATGGCCATGACCTGGCCATCCGCGTGCGTGGGCTGGTCAACCGCTTCGGCAGCCAGACCGTCCATGAGGACCTCGACCTGGACGTGCGGCGCGGCGAGATCCTCGGCGTCGTCGGCGGCTCGGGCACCGGCAAGTCCGTGCTGATGCGCTCGATCCTGGGCCTGCGCGTGCCGGATGAAGGACAGATCGAAGTGCTCGGCCGCGATGCGCGTGCCGACGATGCCGAAAGCCGGCTGCATATCGAGCGCAACACCGGCGTGCTGTTCCAGGATGGCGCGCTGTTCTCCTCGCTGACCGTCGGCGAGAACGTGCAGGTTCCGCTGAAGGAGCATCATCGCGACCTTCCCGAACGCTGGCACTACGAGCTGGCACTGCTGAAGGTGAAGCTGGCCGGCCTGCCCGCCGATGCGATCAACAAGCTGCCCTCGCAGCTGTCCGGCGGCATGCGCAAGCGTGCCGGCCTGGCCCGCGCGCTGGCACTGGACCCGCCGCTGCTGTTTCTGGACGAACCGACCGCCGGCCTGGACCCGATCGGCGCGGCGGCCTTCGACCGGCTGATCAAGACCCTGCAGGAAGCGCTGGGCCTGACCGTGTTCCTGATCACCCATGACCTGGACACGCTGTACGCCATCTGCGACCGCGTCGCCGTGCTGGCCGACCACAAGGTGATCGCCAACGCACCGCTTGCGGAAATCGAGAAACTGGATCATCCGTGGATCCAGGAATACTTCCACGGACCACGTGCGCGTGCCGCGCGTGGCGAACAGATCGAGAGTGCCTGAGCCATGGAAACCAAAGCCAACTACGTGCTGATCGGCGCGTTCACCCTGATCACCGGCCTGGCCCTGCTGGCCTTCGGCCTTTGGGCGGCCAAGTACTCATCCGACCGCACCTGGCAGGAATACCGCGTGGTGTTCCGCGAGGCGGTGACCGGCCTGTCGGTCGGCAGCCCGGTGCAGTACAACGGCATCGCGGTCGGCTCGATCATCGAGCTGAACCTGGTACCGGACGATCCGCGCCAGGTGGTGGCGCGCATCCGCCTGAACTCCACCACGCCGGTGAAGACCGATACCCGTGCCAAGCTGGCGATCACCAGCCTGACCGGTCCGTCGATCATCCAGCTCAGCGGCGGCACGCCGCAGTCGCCGGCACTGACCACGGTCAACAAGGACCCGGCGCCGATCATCCCGACCACGCCTTCGGCACTGCAGAACATCACCGATGTGGCCAACCGCATCGTCGAGCGCATGGACCAGATCCTCAGCGATCGCAACGTGGCGTCGATCAACGCGACCCTGGCCAACCTGGAAACCATCAGCGGCGGACTGGCCGACCGCGACCAGGGCACACAGGCGCTGCTGCTCAGCGCGCGCGATGCCGCACGCAGCCTGGACACCACGCTGAAGACCACCAACGGCACCATCGAGCGCCTCGACAGGAACCTGGTGCAGCAGCTGCCGGGCATCATCGACAAGCTCGACGCTACCCTGGTCAAGCTCGATTCGGCTGCCGGCAATGCCGATTCGATCCTTGGCGAGAACCGCGCCGCGATCAACAGCTTCGCCAATGACGGGCTCGGCCAGCTGGGCCCGACCCTGACCGAGCTGCGTGGCCTGATCCGCGACCTGCGCCGGGTCAGCGACCGCCTCGAGAACAACCCCGCGCGCTATCTGCTCGGCCGCGATGCCCCGAAGGAGTTCGAACCCAAATGAGCCCGATCCTCTTCCCGCGCCTGCTGCTGCCAGGCCTGGCCCTGGCGCTGCTGTCGGGCTGCTCGATCCTCGGCAGCGGCGACAAGAATCCCGTCACCCTGTACTCGCCTGCCGTGCAGGTGAAGGTCGATCCCAGCTGGCCCCAGGTCGCCTGGCAGCTGGTGCTGGCCAAACCCAGCGCGGCGCGCATGGTCGACAGCCCGCGCATCAACGTGCGTCCCACGCCATCGGAGCTGGAGATCTACAGGGGCGCCAGCTGGGCCCAGCCGGCCACCGACATGATCGAGGACACGCTGCTGCGCGGTTTCGAGGACTCCGGCCGCATCAACGGCGTGGCCCGCACCGCCGCCGGTATCCGCGCCGATTACAAGCTGTCCACGGACATCCGTCGTTTCGAATCGGACTACCAGGGCCAGACCACGCCGACGGTGGTGATCGAACTCAATGCCAAGCTGATCCACGTGGCCGACCAGCGCGTGGTCGCTGATCGCACCTTCCGTCAGGCGCAGCCCGTTGGCAGTACCGATGTGCCGGCGGTTGCGGCGGCGTTCGAACGTGGCCTGCAGCAGATCGCGCAGGACGTGGTCGGCTGGACGCTGGTCAGTGGGCAGAACGACAGTGCCGCAGCACCGCGCTGATCCCCCGCTCAGCGCGGCGTGATCCAACGGAATGTCAGGTTGATCCGCTCGCCCTGGGCCCGCGCCATCTTCGGCAACGCGTGCTGATAGAAGCGCTGGGTGCTGCCGGCCATCAACAGCAGATCGCCATGGCCCAGCAGGAACTCCGCCTTGCGTGCCGGCTCGTCGCGTCGTCGCAGCAGGAAACGCCGCGCCGCACCCAGGCTCAGTGAAGCGATCACCGGCGCCGGTCCCAGTTCGGGTTCGTCGTCGCTGTGCCAGCCCATGTAATCGCCACCATCGCGGTATCGATTGAGCAGCACGCTGTTGAACCGGCCGATACCCTCTTCCTGCAATCGCACGCGCAGCGCCTGCAATGCCGGCAGCCAGGGCCGCGGGACGAACTCGGCGCCGGAATACCGGTAGCGCGCCTGCGGATCGCCGATCCAACTGCTCAGCCGCGGCGAATCCACCCAGTGACCAAACATCCGGATGCGGTGCACATCCCAGGCCACCTGTTCGCCCAGTGTCCGCTGCAGCGCATCCGCCCGATCCGGCAGCAGCCAGCCCGGAACATGACGGACGTAGGCATCGGGCAGCTCGTGTGGAAACAGCATCGGGATCGCCAGGCAGTGTCGGGGCGGCACGAGGCCGCCCCGCCGGACTCAGGCACGCCGGAACGGCACGCCGGTCTTTTCCTTCAGTTCGTCCTCGTCAACCCCCGGCGCGGTCTCCACCAGCACCAGACCGGCATCGGTCACGTCGAACACAGCCAGATCGGTGATGATGCGGTCGACCACGCCCACGCCGGTCAAAGGCAGCGTGCATTCGGCCAGCACCTTGTGCTCGCCGTTCTTCGCGGTGTGCTCCATCAGCACCACCACGCGCTGCACGCCGGCCACCAGGTCCATCGCGCCGCCCATGCCCTTGACCATCTTGCCGGGCACCATCCAGTTCGCCAGGTCGCCCTTGTCGGTCACCTGCATCGCGCCAAGAATGGCCAGATTGATGTGGCCGCCACGGATCATGGCGAAACTGTCATGGCTGCCGAAGTAGCTGGCACCGGCGCGCGCGGTCACGGTCTGCTTGCCGGCGTTGATCAGGTCGGCATCGACCTCGGATTCGGTCGGGAACGGGCCGATGCCAAGCAGGCCGTTCTCGGATTGCAGCCACACGTCCACGCCTTCGGGAATGTGGTTGGCGACCAGGGTCGGCAGGCCGATGCCCAGGTTCACATAGGCACCGTCGGTCAGTTCACGGGCGGCGCGGGCCGCCATCTCATCGCGGGTCCACGCCATGTCAGTTGCCCTCCGCACGCACGGTGCGCTGCTCGATCCGCTTTTCAGGATGCGCGTTGTGCACGATGCGATGCACATAGATCCCCGGCAGATGCACCTGGTCCGGATCGATCGCACCGACCGGCACCACCTCTTCCACTTCGGCGATGCACACCTTGCCGGCCATCGCGCAGGCAGGATTGAAATTGCGCGCGGTCTTGCGGAACACCAGGTTGCCGGCTTCGTCGGCCTTCCACGCCTTCACCAGGGCAACGTCGGCACGCAGCGCGGTTTCCAGCACATAGTGCCTGCCGTCGAATTCGCGGGTCTCCTTGCCTTCGGCCACCACCGTGCCGTAGCCGGTGGCAGTGAAGAAGGCAGGAATTCCGGCGCCGCCGGCACGCAGGCGCTCGGCCAGGGTGCCCTGTGGATTGAATTCCAGCTCCAGCTCACCGGCCAGGAACTGGCGCTCGAACTCCTTGTTCTCGCCCACGTACGACGAAATCATCCTGCTGATCTGGCGTGTTTCCAGCAGCTGGCCCAGGCCGAAGCCATCGACACCGGCATTGTTGGAGATCACGGTCAGGCCCTTGACTCCACTGTCGCGCAAGGCTGCGATCAGTGCCTCGGGTATGCCACACAGGCCGAAGCCGCCGACGGCCAGTGTCTGGCCATCGGCGACCACGCCCTCCAGCGCCTGGGCCGCGCTGGCATAGCGCTTGCTGCGCTTGCCGCCGGTATTGGACTTGTCCATCGCTTTGCTGTCCCACACGGTAAGGATGCCCGCATTCTAGCGGCACACCCGCATCCGGCTGGGATGCGCCGCAGCAATTGCGGCGTGCCCTCAGCCGCGCGCGATCGCGGCCATGACCTGCTTCAGGCCGTCCTGCCACGGCGGCAGCACGATGCCCAGCGCCTGCTGCAGGGCCCTGTTGTCCAGCACCGACCAGGCCGGCCGCCGCGCCGGGGTCGGATACTCGGCACCCGGAATCGCTTCAACCGCCGGCACCCTGTGCAGGACACCGGTTGCCAGCGCTTCGGCGAAGATCGCTTCGGCGAAGCCGTGCCAGCTGGTCTGGCCACTGGCGGTGAGGTGCCAGGTGCCGGAGAGCGCGGCAGGATGCTGCAGCGCGAGCGCGGTGACATCGGCGATCAGCGCAGCCGGCGTCGGCGTGCCGATCTGGTCGGCCACCACACGCAGATGGTCGCGCTCTGCGCCCAGGCGCAGCATCGTGCGCAGGAAGTTCGCGCCGTGCTCGGCATACACCCATGCGGTACGGAAGATCAGGTGGCGGCCACCGGCAGCGCGCACGGCGTCTTCGCCATCGCGCTTGCTGGTGCCATACACACCCAGCGGCGCGGTCGGCTCGTCCTCGCGATAGGGCGCGGAACCTTCGCCGTCGAACACGTAGTCGGTGGAGTAATGCACGAACGGCACGCCCTGCGCCTGGCACCAGCGCGCGATCACGCCCGGGGCCTGCGCATTGGCGGCGAAGGCGGCTTCGATGTCCTGCTCGGCGCGATCCACGGCGGTATAGGCCGCCGCATTGACCACCACCGATGGCTGCACGCGATCCAGCAGCGCCGGCAGGCTCCCGGGCTGGCCGAAGTCCGCCGTCTCGCAGGGGCTGCCATCAGGCAGCCGGCCACTGCGGGTGGTGGCGACCACCGGCCCCAGCGGCGCCAGCGCGCGCAGCAGCTCCTGGCCGACCTGGCCGTTGCCGCCCAGCACGAGAACCGTCATGGCGCGAAGACCGGCAGACGTTCCTCGGCGATGTCCTTCAGGAACGGCGCATGTTCGTCCTTGGGCGAGAGCGTCGGCACGCCCACCGGCCAGTCCACTGCGATGTCCGCGTCGTTCCAGCGCACTCCGGCATCGGCTTCCTTCACGTACACATCGGTGCACAGGTAGTGGAACAGCGCGGTGTCGGACAGCACGGCAAATCCGTGCGCGAAGCCTTCCGGAATCCAGAACTGGCGCTTGTTCTGCGCGCTCAGCACCACTGCTTCCCACTGGCCGAAGGTGGGCGATCCGCGGCGGATATCGACGGCCACGTCGTACACCTCGCCTTCCAGCACGCTCACCAGCTTGCCCTGCGGTCGCGGCCACTGGTAATGCAGGCCGCGCAGCACGCCCTTGCTCGATGAGGAGACATTGCTCTGCACGAAGCGGTCGGGCAGGCCCAGCTGGCCGAATCGCGCCGCGTTCCAGCCTTCGAAGAAGAAGCCGCGCTCGTCACCGAACACCGCCGGTTCAATCACCACGCATCCCGGCAACCGGGTTTCAATCACTTTCACGGAACCACTCCACGCAATGCGAGTGTGTGCAGGTACTGGCCGTAGCCATTCTTGATCAACGGAGCGGCCAGCGCTTCCAGCTGCTCGGCATTGATCCAGCCCTGCCCGAACGCCACTTCTTCCGGACAGCAGACCTGCAGGCCCTGGCGCGTCTGGATGGTCTCGATGAAGTTGGACGCTTCCAGCAGCGACTGGTGAGTGCCGGTATCCAGCCATGCATAGCCACGCCCCAGCGCCTCCAGATGCAGGCTGCCCGCACCGAGATAGCGCTGGTTGAGATCGGTGATTTCCAGCTCGCCGCGCGGCGAAGGCCTCAGCTCGGCCGCATAATCGCAGGCGTTGCCATCATAGAAATAAAGGCCGGTGACCGCGTAGTTGGAACGCGGGTTCTGCGGCTTTTCGACCAGGCCGACAACCCGGCCGTCCTTGTCGAATTCGGCCACGCCGTAACGCTCGGGATCGTTGACCCAGTAGCCGAACACGGTCGCGCCATCGGCGCGGGCGTCGGCCCGCCGGAGCACGTCGCGCAGGCCATGGCCATGGAAGATGTTGTCGCCGAGGACCAGGCAGCTGGGCTTGCCGGCGACGAACTCGCGGCCGATCAGATACGCCTGCGCCAGCCCATCCGGACTGGGCTGCACGGCGTACTGGATGTCCATGCCCCACTGCGAGCCATCACCCAGCAGCTGCTGGAACAGGGCCTGCTCATGCGGGGTGTTGATGATCAGCACTTCCCGGATGCCGGCCAGCATCAGCACGCTGAGCGGGTAGTAGATCATCGGCTTGTCGTACACGGGCAACAGCTGCTTGCTGACGCCCTTGGTGATCGGATACAGCCGGGTGCCGGTTCCGCCGGCGAGGATGATGCCCTTGCGCTGGGTCATGACGTCTCCTGGGTTCAGGCCGTAGTGCCGATGCGCTGCAGGCGGTAGCTGCCGTCAAGCACGCCCTCGACCCAGTCCTGGTTCTCCAGGTACCAGTCAACAGTGAAGGCGATGCCCTGCTCGAACGTGTGCGCCGGCTGCCAGCCCAATTCGTTCTTCAGCTTGCTGGCATCGATCGCATAGCGACGGTCATGGCCGGGGCGATCGGCCACATGGGTGATCTGGCTGCTGCGCGGCTGCCCGTCAGCGCGCGGACGGCGCTGGTCCAGCAGAGCGCAGATCGCATGCACCACCTCGATGTTCTGCCGTTCCGAATTGCCGCCCACATTGTAGGTCTCGCCCACCCGGCCCTTGGCCAGCACGGTGCGGATCGCCTCGCAGTGATCTGACACGAACAGCCAGTCACGCACCTGCCTGCCGTCGCCGTAGACCGGCAGCGGTTCGCCGGCCAGCGCCTTGGCGATCACCAGCGGGATGAGCTTTTCCGGGAAGTGGTAGGGGCCGTAGTTGTTGGAGCAGTTGGTGGTCAGCACCGGCAGCCCGTAGGTGTGGTGAAACGCACGCACCAGGTGATCGGACGCGGCCTTGGACGCCGAGTACGGCGAGTTCGGCGCGTACGGGGTGGTCTCGCTGAACGCGCCGGTCTCGCCCAGCGTGCCGTACACCTCGTCGGTGGACACATGCAGGAAGCGGAACGCTGCGCCGCGCTCGGCCGGCAACGCCTTCCAGTAGTCGCGCACCGCTTCGAGCAGGCCCAGGGTCCCCACCACATTGGTCTGGATGAAGGCCCCGGGGCCATCGATGGAGCGGTCGACGTGGCTCTCGGCTGCGAAGTTCAGCACCGCATCGGGCTGATGCTCGGCGAGCAGGCGGGCGACCCGCTCACGGTCGCCGATGTCCCCGTGCACGAACACGTGGTCCGGATTACCTTCCAGGCTGGACAGCGTCTGCAGGTTGCCGGCGTAGGTCAGTGCATCGAGGTTGACGACCTTGACGCCACGGGCCACGGCCTCGAGGACGAAATTGCCGCCAATGAACCCGGCGCCGCCGGTGACAATCCAAGTTGGCACTACCCGTTACTCCTGTTCGATCAAGGCTCCCGCGCCGCCTGGCAGTCGGGTGCAGCGCAGCAGGATACATCGGGCCCACCTTTACCACTGCCTCTGACGGGTGAACAGAGCCCCTTCCCTGAGGGAGCATTAGTGCGCCGCAGCACAACCATACGCATTCGCATGGTTGCCCCAAGCCAGCTAGAATCAGGATCCCACCCCCGAACCGGTTGCTGTCAGGACCGGACGTTCTCCCTGTTACTGAAGGACCCCGTACCAGATGAAAATCCTCGTCGCATACAAGCGCGTGGTGGACTACAACGTCCGCATTCAGGTCAAGCCGGACGGTTCCGGCGTGGTCACCGACGGCGTCAAGCTGTCTCCCAATCCTTTCGATGAAATCGCCCTGGAAGAAGCCCTGCGCCTGCGCGACAAGGGCATCGCCACGGAGGTGGTGGTGGCCACCATCGCCCCGGCCGACGCCCAGGCGCATCTGCGCAACGGCCTGGCCATGGGCGCCAACCGTGCCGTGCACGTGGTCACCGACCAGGCCATCCAGCCGCTGACCGCCGCGCGCACCCTGCTCAAGCTGGTCGAGAAGGAGCAGCCGGACCTGGTGATCCTCGGCAAGCAGGCCATCGACGATGACGCCAACCAGACCGGGCAGATGCTGGCCACGCTCTGGGGCCGCCCGCAGGCGACCTTCGCCAGCAAGCTGGACATCGCCGATGGCAAGGCCACGGTGACCCGTGAGGTCGACGCCGGCCTGGAAACACTGGAAGTGGATCTGCCGGCGGTCGTCACCACCGACCTGCGCCTGAACGAGCCGCGCTTCATCAAGCTGCCGGACATCATGAAGGCCAAGGCCAAGCCGCTGGAAACCCTGCAGCTGGCCGACCTCGGCGTTGAAGCCGCCGACACCTTCAAGACCACCCGGTACGCTGCGCCGTCCAAGCGCAGCAAGGGTGTAATGGTCAAGGACGCGGCCGAACTGGTGGCCGCACTCAAGCAGAAGGGGTTGCTGTAATGAGCAAGATTCTCGTCATCGCCGAGCACCACGACGGCAAGCTCAACGCCGCCACCGCCAAGACCGTCAGCGCCGCCGCTGCCATCAGCGGTGCCAGCATCGACGTGCTGGTGCTGGCCGCCGATCCGACGGCCGTCGCCGCCGAGGCCGCCAGGATCGCCGGCGTCGCCAAGGTCCTGACCGTGGCCAACGCCGCCAACGCACAGGCCCTGGCCCAGGTGCTGGCGCCGCAGATCGCACAGCTGGCCAAGGGCTACAGCCACGTGTTCGGCCCGTCCACCACCTTCGGCAAGGACCTGATGCCGTGCGTGGCCGCCCTGCTGGGTGTCAACCAGGTCTCCGACCTGATGGCCGTGGAAGGCAGCCACACTTTCAAGCGCCCGATCTACGCCGGCAACGCCATCATCACTGTGGAAGCCCCGGCCGACCAGGTCGTGGTCGCCACCGTGCGTGCCGCGTCGTGGCCGGAAGCCGCGCAGGGCGGCAGCGCTGCCATCGAAGCGGCCAGCGTGGATGCGGCACTGCCGACCCACACCCGTTTCGTCGGCCTGGCCGCCGGTGCCAGCGACCGTCCGGACCTGCAGAGCGCCAAGCGCGTGGTCTCCGGTGGCCGTGGTGTCGGCTCGGAAGAGAACTTCAAGGTCGTCTTCCAGCTGGCCGACAAGCTCGGCGCCGCCGTCGGCGCCTCGCGCGCCGCCGTCGATGCCGGCTACGTGCCCAGCGACCTGCAGGTCGGCCAGACCGGCAAGATCATCGCGCCGGAGCTGTACGTGGCCGTCGGCATCAGCGGTGCGATCCAGCACCTGACCGGCATCAAGGATGCCGGCACGATCGTGGCGATCAACAAGGACGGCGATGCGCCGATCTTCGAGATTGCCGATATCGGCCTGGTCGGGGATCTGTTCACGATCCTGCCGGAACTCGAGGCCGCGCTGGGCTGAGCGCCCGCCCGGGGTGCCGCGTAATCAACAGGTTACGCGGCATTCCCTTCCTTCTGGGGCCCGCAGGGACGCTGGCCTGGCTCACCCGTCCTTGCAGTGCCTGTCGCTATAATCCGGGGTCAACCCGTGTAAGGACTGCATTGATGACGCTCCCGTGTTTCAAGGCCTATGACATCCGTGGCCGCGTTCCGGATGAACTGGATGAACGCCTTGCCCGCCGCATCGGCGCCGGCACTGCCGCGTTGCTGGGCCCGGGACCGGTGGTGGTGGGACACGATATCCGCCTGAGCAGCCCTGCCCTCCTGCAGGCCGCCATCGAAGGCCTGACCGCCAGCGGCCGCGATGTCATCGACATCGGCATGTGCGGTACCGAGGAGGTCTATTTCCAGACCTTCCACCGCAAGGCCGCCGGCGGCATCATGGTCACCGCCAGCCACAACCCGATGGACTACAACGGGATGAAGCTGGTGCGCGAGGAGTCCAAGCCGATCAGCGGCGATACCGGCCTGTTCGACATCCGCGACTTCGCCGCCTCGGAGGCGCCGCTGGGAACCGGCCAGGGCGAGGTCCGCCAGGACACCGACAAGTCCGCCTACATCCAGCACCTGCTCGGCTACGTCGACGTGGCCGGCCTGAAGCCGCTGAAGATCGTCACCAACCCCGGCAACGGTGGCGCTGGCCTGGTGATCGACGAACTGGCGCCGCACCTGCCGTTCGAGTTCATCCGCATCCAGCACGAGGCCGATGGCAGTTTCCCGAATGGCATCCCCAATCCGCTGCTGCCGGAGAACCGTGCGGCAACGCGCGATGCCGTGCGCGCGCACGGTGCCGATTTCGGCATCGCCTGGGACGGCGATTTCGATCGCTGCTTCTTCTTCGACGCCGACGGCAACTTCATCGAGGGCTACTACCTGGTCGGGCTGCTGGCGACGGCACTGCTGGCCCGCCAGGCGGGCGGCAAGATCATCCACGACCCGCGCCTGACCTGGAACACCGTGGAAATGGTCGAGCAGGCCGGCGGCGTGCCGATCATGAGCAAGACCGGGCATGCGTTCATCAAGGAGCGCATGCGTGCCGAAGATGCCATCTACGGCGGCGAGATGAGCGCCCACCATTACTTCCGCGAGTTCGCCTACTGCGACTCGGGCATGATCCCGTGGCTGCTGATCGCGCAGCTGGTTTCCACGACCGGCAAGTCACTGGGCGAGCTGGTGGCCGATCGCATGAAGGCCTATCCGTGCAGCGGCGAGATCAACTTCCGTGTCGATGATGCCAAGGCGACCGTGGCGCGCGTGCTGGCGCATTTCCAGCAACAGCAGCCGGTACTGGACCATACCGATGGCGTCAGTGCGGATTTCGCCGACTGGCGCTTCAACCTGCGCAGCTCCAACACCGAGCCGCTGCTGCGCCTGAACATCGAAACCCGTGGCGATGACGCCCTGCTGCGCGAACGCATCGCCGAGCTGACCGCCCTGATCGGCGGCACGCCGGCAAACCATTAACCGAAGGACGCACCATGAATCCCATCGTTCCCGTCATTCTTTCCGGCGGCTCTGGCACGCGTCTGTGGCCGCTGTCGCGCGAAGCGTATCCGAAGCAGTTCCTGCCGCTGGTCGGCAACGACACGATGCTGCAGGCGACCTGGAAGCGCGTTGCGTCGATTGCCGGCGCGGCACCGATCGTAGTCGCCAACCAGGAACACCGTTTCATGGCGGCCGAGCAGCTGCGCGAATGCAAGGTGCTGCCGCAGGCGCTGATCCTCGAGCCGGTCGGCCGCAACACCGCGCCGGCGATCGCCATCGCCGCGCTGCAGGCACTGTCGGCCGGCGATGACGCGCTGCTGCTGGTGCTGCCGTCGGACCACGTGGTCCGCAACGAGGCGGCGTTCCATGCCGCGGTCAAGCAGGCCGCCGTCGCGGCCGAATCCGGCAAGCTGGTCACCTTCGGCATCGTGCCGACGGCGCCGGAGACCGGCTACGGCTACATCAAGGCCGCCACGGGTGAAGGCGTGCGTGCCGTCGACCGCTTCGTCGAGAAGCCCGACCTGGCTACCGCCGAACAGTACGTGGCATCCGGCGAGTACTTCTGGAACAGCGGCATGTTCCTGTTCAAGGCCTCGCGCTACCTGAAGGAACTGGAGACGCTGCAGCCGGCGATCCTCGCCGCCTGCCGCAATGCGCTCGACAAGGCCGCACGCGACAACGACTTCATCCGCCTCGACGCCGAGGCCTTCGCTGCCAGCCCGAACGACTCGATCGACTACGCGGTGATGGAAAAGACCGCCGATGCCGCCGTGGTGCCGCTCGACGCGGAATGGAATGACGTCGGCTCGTGGTCGGCATTGTGGGAAGTGTCCGACAAGGATGCCGACGGCAACGCCTGCCATGGCGATGTCATCGCCCTGGACTGCAAGGACAGCTATGCCTATGGCAACCGCCTGATCGCGATGGTCGGCCTGCAGGACGTGGTGGTCGTGGAGACCGACGACGCCGTGTTCGTCGGCCACAAGGACCGCGTGCAGGACGTCAAGGAGATTGTCGGCCGGATCAAGCGCGAGGGCCGCAGTGAAGCTGCCGCGCACCGCAAGGTGTACCGTCCGTGGGGCGCCTACGATTCCATCGACAACGGCGACCGCTTCCAGGTCAAGCGCATCACCGTCAAGCCGGGCGCGACCCTGAGCCTGCAGATGCATCACCACCGCGCCGAGCACTGGATCGTGGTCAGCGGCACGGCCGAGGTGACCCGGGGCGACGAGGTCATCCTGCTGTCGGAAAACCAGAGCACGTACATCCCGTTGGGCGTCACCCATCGCCTGAAGAACCCGGGCAAGCTGCCGCTGGAGTTGATCGAAGTGCAGTCGGGCAGCTACCTGGGCGAGGACGATATCGTTCGTTTCGAAGACCAGTACGGCCGCGCGGGAGGCTGATCGGTGAGTGCTTCGGGTGCCGGCCGTTCGAGGCCGTTGTGTGTTGATCTGGACGGCACCCTGCTGCGCAGTGACCTGTTGTACGAGACCTTCCTGAGGATGCTGGCACGGCAGCCCTGGATGCTGTTCGTGCTGCCGTTCTGGCTGCTGCGTGGCAAGGCCCACCTGAAGCACCAGCTGGCGGTGCACGGTGCCGGCGATCCGGCACTGCTGCCGTACGACCCGCGCGTGGTCGAACTGCTGCGGACCAGCAGTGATCGCAGGCGGGTCCTGTGCACGGCATCGGACGCGGCACTGGTGGAGCCGATCGCGCGCCATCTGGGCGTGTTCGACGACGTGTTCTGCAGCGATGGACACACCAATCTTGCCGGCCATCGCAAGGCCGATCTGCTGGTGGAGCAGTTCGGCGAGCGCGGTTTCGACTACATGGGCAACGCGCGGGTCGATCTGGCCATCTGGAAGCACGCGCATTCGGCCTGGGTGGTCAACGCCAGTGCCGGTGTCGCCCGCGCTGCGGCGCACTGTTCGGAGCTTGCCACCCACTGGCCCCGCGAAGGCGGCGGCCCACGCGCCTGGCTCAAGGCGATGCGTGTCCACCAGTGGCTGAAGAACGTGCTGGTATTCGTGCCATTGCTGGCGAGTCATCGTTTCCTGGAGCTGGAGACCACGCTCAACGCGGTGCTGGCGTTCATCGCCTTCGGGCTGTGCGCATCCGGCGTGTATCTGTTCAATGATCTGCTGGACCTCGACTCGGACCGGCAGCATCCGCGCAAGCGCAAGCGCCCGTTCGCCTGTGGCCGGCTGGATCTGCGTTCGGGGCTGCTGGCCACGCCGGTACTGACCCTGGCCGGCTTCCTGCTGGCGGCCATTGTCGGCCCTGCATTCCTGCTGGTACTGGCCATCTATTTCTGCCTCACCCTGGCCTATTCCCTGCGGATGAAGCAGGTGGTGATGATCGATGTGGTGATGCTGGCCGCGCTCTACACCATCCGCATCGTCGGCGGTGCCGCGGCAATCGACGTCACGCTTTCGTTCTGGCTGCTGACCTTCTCGATGTTCATCTTCCTCAGCCTGGCCATGCTCAAGCGCTACACCGAACTGCGCATGACGCTGGCCAGCGGCAAGGAGAAGCCCAGCGGGCGTGGCTACCACGTCGAGGACCTGGGACTGGTACAGGCCCTGGGTACCGCGTCGGGCATGGCGTCGGTACTGGTGCTGTGCCTGTACATCAACGCTCCGGAAAGCCAGGAGCTCTACGGGCATCCGCTGTTCCTGTGGCTGCTGTGCCCGGTCCTGCTCTACTGGATCTGCCGCACCTGGCTGCTGGCCCACCGTGGACAGATGCACGACGACCCGGTCGTGTTCGCAGTGAAGGATCCCGGCAGCCTGATCACGGTGCTGGTGGGTGGCCTGTCGGTACTGGCGGCGATCTGAATCAGGCACATCATGGCTGCGCCACCGGCGCGCAGCCGTCATTCGAGCGCGGGGAATGACGGTGCCGTCGCTGCCCGCAGGCAGCGCTGGCAACCCGGCCAGGTGGGATCAGGCCGGACGCTCGGGCCCGGTGCGATCCAGCAGCATGGCTTCCTGCAGGTCGTAGAAGCGCCGCAGCGGATAGGCCTGCAGTGCCTGTGCGCGTACCTCGGCACGGCTTGCCGCATCGCGGCTGGCCATCAGGCGCAGCATCGCTGCCGCCAGTGCCGGTGCATCACCGACCGGCACCACTTCGCCATTGCCGGTGTTCTGCACGATGGTGCGCACGCCCGGCAGGTTCGACGCGATCACCCGTGAACCACTGAGCATCGCCTCCAGCTGCACCATGCCGAACGCTTCATAGCGGTTGACGCTGGGCAGTACCAGCACATCGAGCTGCGCATAGAACGCCTGCAGTTCCTGTTCGCTGACGCGACCGCGCACGTCGACCGCATCCCCCAGCGCGGCGATGCTGCCGTGGATGGCATCCATGATGCCGCCGCCGGCGATGTTGTGGGTATCCCCGACCAGCACCAGGCGGACACGGTCGCCATGCAGGGCATGGACCTGGCTGAAGGCCTCCAGCAGGACGGGCAGGCCTTTCTCGGCGACGAAGCGGCCCACGAAACCAAAGCGGAACACCCCGTCGGTACTCGCCGGGCGATCCTGCCAGGGCATCGCCTTCATCGGCGCCAGCACTTCATGCTGCTTGTGACGGATACCGGACAACCAGGCCGATGAGCTCGCGTAATCGTGGGTGAGCACCCCGACATCACGGGCGCGCCGCGTGGCCAGCCAGCAGGACACACGGGTGACGTTCACCGCCAGCCGGTCCAGCAGTCCACCCACCACGGCCATGTCGCACTGGTAGTTCACCACCAGCTTGCGGGCAGGAACCAGCAATGACAGCAGGCCCGATTCCAGCATCGGCATATGCAGGTTGACCACATCATGCTGCCGCGCCAGTCGGCGGAACCAGGTGATGAACTTCCAGCTCAGGACGCCCTTGTGCATGCGGGCGAACACCGGTGCGCGCACCACGCGCACGCCGTTGATGGTCTCTTCCACCGGCAGGGATGCATCGTGCTGGGTGGTGAGCACGGTGACCTCGTGGCGATGGGACAGGTCCTCGGCGAGCATCCGCGCGAATTCAGTCACCCCGCTCATGTAGGGCGTGTAGTAGGTCAGGACGATCAGGATCTTCATGCTCAGCTCGCGCTCACCAGTACCACGCCCAGCACGATCAGGCCGATGCCGGCCATGCGCAGTGGGCCGATGTGCTCGCCCAGGAACAGCACGGCAAGCACCGGTGTCACCACGTAGGTCAGGGCGATCATCGGCTGCAGCTTGGTCAGTGGCATGTACTTGAGCAGCACCACCCACGACACCAGCGGGATCATCTGCAGGATGAAGCCGGTCACCAGTGGCAGGTTGAACGCAGACGACAGCATCGGCAGGAGGCCGTCGGAATAGGTGACACGCCCTGCCCCGACCTTCAGCAGGACGGTTCCACAGGCGCCCAGGATGACCAGGCCGAAGACGATCAGGAGTTGCATGGGAGACCTCTTGCGCCATGGCCGTGGCCCGACGCAGTTCGATGGATGATTGTGGAGACCGTCATTCTGCCGGCTCGGCAGGCACGCCGCAGCTGATGCGGGCGTGGGACACGCTGGCGAACAGAGGCCGGGGATCGGTTGATAGACCCAACGCCTGCGGCGACGCAACCGGCCAATCCGGCGCGAGGACGACCACCGAGCTGCCGCCGGCCAGCGGCAGACTGACCTCGCCCTGGTGCCCGTCGACGGTTGCTGCTTCCACACCGTTGACGGTCACATGGATACGTCCCTCGGCGGGTGGCTGCAGCAGATCCAGATCAACCTGCAGTCGTGCGCCCGCACATCCTTTGGGCACGAAGGTTTCAAGGCTGAAGGCGCCGCGGGTCCAGCAGTGATCCTGTTCGCAGGTGTGCCAGCCCGTACCCGCCTGGGCCAGCGGCAACTGACCGGACTGCAGCGAGAACAATGCGAATGTGGGATCTTCCAGGAGCGGGGCAGTGCCCGGCGGCAGCGCTGGGCCCGTACCGGGCTGCCTGAGTACCAGCAGCCAATCGGGTGATTCGGCAGCGCGCAGGCTGTCATTGAACAGGGCATCGCTGTACCCCACCGGAGCGTCGCCACGGTCGGCAATGCGCGCGCGCACCCCGCGCCGATGCAGCTCCAGCACAGCAAAGTCCTGCTTGACGTACCGCTCCGGCCCGTTGACCCCGGACGTGTCGATGACGACCTCATCTCCCTTCTGCGGCAGCCTGATCGCTTCCGAGAGGGCATGGGTGATACCCGAAGGCACATGCGAGACCAGGATCGATCGCGAACGCACGGCGTAGGCTGCCGACAGGGCCCCCAGCGTCGCCATCAGCAGCAGTACCACACCTGTGCGGCCGCGACGGCGCGCATGGCGCAGCAGAAGCCAGCTCAACAGCGCCACCCATGCCGGCCCGAGCACCTGCACCAGCTTGTGCTCGCCGTACTGATAGCCATGGCTCTGCACATAGGCAACCAGCACCATGCTGGCTGCCAGCAAGCCGACGAAGAACCGCCAGCGTCCTTCCCGGATGGAAAGCCATGCAGTGGACGCCATCAGCACCATCCCGAGCATGATGGCTTCCGGATTCACGGCAGGTTCGCCGGTCATCAACAGGCCGGCGAAGGGAGCCGACAGCCACCAACCCCAGAAGGGCTGCCGGATGTACCAGCTGGGCCACGACGACTGCGCGACGATGCCACTGACCTGGGCATAGGATGCCGTCAGCTCGGGCAGCATCCGGTTGAGGACGATCGCGCAGGCCAGCATCGCCAGCAGGCCGCCCAGCAGGAACACCCGCCAGGAACG
Source organism: Stenotrophomonas sp. STEN225 (assembly GCF_056756445.1). Lineage (NCBI taxonomy): Bacteria > Pseudomonadati > Pseudomonadota > Gammaproteobacteria > Lysobacterales > Lysobacteraceae > Stenotrophomonas > Stenotrophomonas sp. STEN225. The sequence goes on from NZ_JBRRBV010000022.1 coordinate 37,929, forward strand.
CAGCCACATGGCCGTCACCAGTACGGCCAGGGCCACGATCATGCACGCATGCACCGCCGCTTCGCCGTATGCCATGCCGGTACAGCCCGCGGCTGCACCCAGCATGATCCACTTTGCACCCAGCGACTGCATCGGCGTAAGCGCCCACAGCACGATCATCATCAGCAGGGCGCCCGCCATCGCCGTACCGATGTTCTCGTTGACCACCGCAAGCATCATGCCGGTACCCAGCATGCACAGCACCGCCAGCAGGAAGGCCACCGCGGTTCCCCGCGGCCAGCGACGCGCGCCGCCGAAGCGGCCTGCCATCGAGGGCAGCATGCCGAGCACCGGGAACAGTGCGGCGGTGCCGATCATCGCCCGCACCTGGTTTGGGCCTGCCTCCGGCACGAAGCTGGACGCCAGTGCCAACAGGCTGTACGCCCCATTGCGCTGCACGATGCAGCCGTTGCCGATGAACTGCATGCCCTGACCGCATTGCCCCAGCGCCCACTCGCGGGCCACCGTGGCCTGCTCGACCCAGAGCGGGTGTTGCATGGCCCATTTGGCACCGCCGTAGAAGAACACCAGATCATGGTTGGTGCCTTCAAGCATCCACAGATGCCGGGAGGCGAACATGAGATTCCACCATGCGACCAGCAGAACGCCCGCAAGCAGACTGATCGTGAACGCCCAGATCGACGCATGGGCGAGCGGATCGGCGAAGCCACGGCGAAGCGCCACGAGGGCTCCCACGGCCCCGCTGATCAGGAAACAGGGAAACACCACGTAGCCGGGCAGCCACGCATTGGCATTCATCAGCAGGGCCAGTACGCACACGCTTGCAAGCAGCAACGCCTGGACCGGCCCGATCTGTCGCAGATGCGGGCTCACGCGGAGGCCGGCAACGGCCAGCAGGGTCGAGCTGCCGATGACAGCAAGACACATCGCCAATACCGGCGCAATCAGTTGCCAGACATAATGCACTGCGTGTTCTCCCTGCACTGAAGGCGGGATCCGCCGAAGCGGACCCCGCGCTCTTTCAGGCCTCCGCGCGGGCCTGGTACATCCAACGAAGCGTCTCACCCAGATCGAAGTCCGGCAATGAGCCGACCGCGGCCCGCAGCTTGCCGTTGTCACCACGCAGCGACTTGACCTCGTTGGCGCGGACGAAGGCGGGATTCACTTTCACTTCGATGTCGCGGCCGGAGATGCCACGCATGCGTTCGATGACCTCATGCAGCGAATGCTCCTGGCCGGAGCAGACGTTGTAGGTCTGGCCATTGCCCGGCAGTGCCAGCAGGCCTTCGTAGGCAGCGGCCACGCCCCGCACGTCATTGAAATCGCGCGAGACATCGGTGTTGCCCAGCTCGATCACATCGGCACCGCGGCGGAAGTGCGCCACGATCTTCGGAATCAGGAACTTCTCATCCTGTCCCACGCCGGTGTAGTTGAATGGACGCACCAGGGTCAGCGGAAGCTGATCGATCCACAGCGCCGCCATGGCCTCCATCGCCATCTTGCTGACCGCGTAGTCGTTCTGCGGCGAAAGCGGCGCCTGCTCGTCGAGCACGCCGGACGCGTTGCCGTAGACATTGGCACTGCTGGCCAGCAGTACATTGCTCGGCGCCTCGTCCAGAGACGCCAGCGCTTCCAGCAGATTGCGCGTACCCACCACGTTGACCCGGTAGATCTCGTCGGCATCACCGTGGGCGACGAACGAGATCGCAGCCAGATGGACCACGCGCTGCGGACGCACTCTGGCGACGTGCTGCTTGAGCGCAGCACGGTCGAGCAGATTGACCGACGTTGCGGTGTCGCCGGAATGCAGATCATGCACATCGCAACCGGCAGCACGCAGGCGCTCGATCACGTAGCGCCCGGTGAACCCGGACGCCCCCGTGACCAGCACGCGCTGGCCTGACAACTCAGAACGAGAAGCCACGCTCGTTCCTCTTGAGGTCAGCCTCGACCATCATCTGGCACAGCTGCTCCAGGCTGGTCTGCGGCTTCCAGCCAAGGATGCGCTCGGCCTTTTCCGGGTTGCCGATCAGCAGATCGACTTCGGCCGGGCGGTGGAACTTTGGATTGATGCGCATCACGGTCTTGCCGGTGGCGGTGTCCACCGCGACTTCGTCCACGTCCTTGCCCTTGAACTCGACATCGATGCCGGCGCCCTTGAACGCCATCGCCACGAAGTCGCGCACGGTCTCGGTACGGTTGGTGGCCAGCACGAAGGTGTCCGGCTGCTCGGCCTGCAGCATGCGCCACATGCCTTCCACGTATTCCTTGGCGAAGCCCCAGTCACGCTTGGCGTCCAGGTTGCCCAGTTCCAGGACGTCCAGCTGGCCCAGCTTGATCTTGGCAACCGAGTCGGTGATCTTGCGGGTCACGAACTCGCGCCCGCGCAGCGGGCTTTCGTGGTTGAACAGGATGCCGCTGGAACCGAAGATGTCGTAGCTCTCGCGGTAGTTGACGGTGATCCAGTGCGCGTAGAGCTTGGCCACGCCGTACGGGCTGCGCGGGTAGAACGGGGTGTCCTCCACCTGCGGCACGGCCTGCACCTTGCCGAACATTTCCGAGGTCGACGCCTGGTAGAAGCGGATCTTCGGATTGACCAGGCGGATCGCTTCCAGCAGGTTCAGTGCACCCACACCGGTGATCTGCGCGGTGGTGGTCGGCTGGTCGAAGCTGACGCCGACGAAGCTCTGTGCGGCCAGGTTGTAGATCTCGTCCGGCTGGATCTTCTGCACCATCGCCAGCGACGTGCCGAGGTCGGTCAGGTCGTACTCCACCAGGTGCAGGTTCGGGTGGTTGGTCACGCCCAGCTCATCCAGGCGCCAGAAATTCACCGAGCTGGTGCGGCGGTAGGTGCCGTGCACTTCATAGCCCTTCTCCAGCAACAGCTGGGTGAGATAGGCGCCGTCCTGACCCGTGATGCCTGTGATGATTGCCTTCTTCATTGCTTCTCGTCCTGATGATTGAGTGAATTTGCAGCCAGAGCCTGCCGACGCGTGCGGAGGATCTGTCGAGCCATGGAGTCCAGACGGCGGGCCAGCGCAGGATACCGGTGTTCGGCGCGCCATTGTGCGGCACGCTGCTGCACATCGGCCAACACTGGATCGCCGTCGCGGCTGGCACGCAGCAGTTGCCGCAGACCGGCCGCAAGATCGGGCGGGGAGGTCCCGGGCAGACGGTGAACGACGTCGCCGACGTTGTCGAAGATCGCCAGCGGCGTGACGGCCACCGGGCGGCCTGAGGCCAGCCCGTAGCGGACTGCCGCGCTGGAGGATTCGCCGGTGCCCTGGTATGGGAACACCACCACATCGGCCTGCACCAGCTCCTGCATGCTCTCCTGGTCACGCAGGAAACGGGTCACCATCCGCACACGCGACTGCAGGCCATGCTGCACGACCCGGGCCACCGCCTGGTCGATCTGCTGCCGCGAGACATCCACCGGATACTCGGCATTGATCATCGCCAGTTCGACGTCCACGCCCTGGGCGACCATCAACGCAACAGCGTCGATCAGTTCCAGCAACCCCTTGTGCGGCAGGAAGAAACCGTAGGAAACGACGCGCAGGCGTGCGCCCGTGTTTGCCGCCGCCGGCTCAGCCGGTTCCAGGATGCCGTGCGGGAACATCGCGGTGTTGCGCTCGACGCCAATGTCCTTGAGACGGTTGAGGTCGTGTATGGAGTGCACCAGCACGCGATCGCAGCCGGCCAGTGCCGGCCCCAGGTCGCGCAGCCGCTTGCGCGGATTCTCCGCGGCATCAACGGTTGCATGCATCATCACGATCAGGCCCCTGCCGGCCGCCTGCTGCCGCTCAAGGAAGGCCGAGAACGCGGGGAAGTCAAAGAAGCCGTACTGGAACTGGATGATCAGCGTGTCCAGCTTCAGGCGCTCGATCTGCTGTTCCAGCCGCTCGAGCATGTCGCCTTCGCCCTGCCGCCAGCAGCGGACAACCTCTGGCCCATCGCGGAACGTGCGGTCATCGGCCTCGGCCGCCAGGATCGCCACCGGCGTTCCGCCGCTCTCCACGAGATAGCTGGCGTAACTGGCCACGCCGCAGCGCGTATTCCAGGTCGTGATCCAGCCGACGCGCGCATCGGGCAGCGTCGGCTGCGCCGCGAACGCGCGTACGTCCTGCTCCAGTCTTCGCGCGGCATCGGACCACGTGAAGCGCGACTTCAGAAGTCGCCGCGCGGCCTCGACCTTGTCCCGCACACGCGCCGGATCGGCGCCGTGCACCTCACGCATTGCGGCGGCCAGCGCGTCGACATCGGGTTCGGCCCAGACCGAATTGCGCAGATTGAAGTGGGTCTGCGCCGGAACGAAGCGGTAATCCACCATCCAGGCGGTTTCTTCGCTGCAGAAATCCAGCTGCCCCCCCCAGTTGGTGGTGATCACCGGCAGGCCGCCCAGCATCGCTTCGGCCAATGGCAGGCCAAAGCCTTCAGCCCGGCTCGGCGCCAGCAGCGCGTTGCAGCTCGCGTACAGATGCTTGAGCTGGGCGTCGCTCACGTCCTCCTCGATGATGTGCACGTCCGGATAATCCGGGTTGTCGCGGCGTGCTTCAGCCAGCCAGCGATGCACTTCATTGTGTGGATTGGCGAAGGTCTTGATGACGAGGCTGACATCGTCGGCGGCGCTGAACGCCTTGCCATAGGCCAGAAGCATCGCGTCCACGCCCTTGCGCGGGAAGCACGAGGACACGTGGAGGAAGCGGAACCCCCTGCCCGGCACCGGATAGGTCGCATCGGCAACAATCTGCTCCCAGTGATCCACGCCGTTCCAGCAGACGCCAAGGGGAACCGACACGCCGTTATCCACCATGATCTTCTCGACATGATGCGAAACGCAGGAGATCCCCTGCAGGCTGTCATTGAACTCCTCGACCCACTCCTGCGGAAAACCGCTCTCCTCCCAGGGATAGGCGTGCAGCAGGTTCATCCTTGCGCGTGCATCGGCAACCCGTGGCGGATACAGCAGTCGGCTGGTCACATCGGCCTGGTCGGCCGGGATCGCGGCCACGGCAGCATGCAGCGCCGCCACGCGCGGATTGCGCGCAAGGAACTGCGGTGACGGATCGAAATCACCCGGGCCCTCGGTCGAATGCAGACCCACGCGGTGGCCACGATCGGCCAATGCTTCCGCGAGGCAACGGTTCACCAGGGCCAGGCTGTAGCTGCTGTCGAATGGCCCTTCCACGCGCCAGGACAGCGACGCGGGCAGCTCACCGCCGCGTGCGAGCGCCTCGTTGGCCGCCATTCCGGAGGAGATCAGCGCTGCCGCCTGCTGCAGTTCGAAGGGTTCCGGCTCGCAGCCGACGTCCAGCCCACCCACCGCCTGGACCAGGGTGCGGTAGCCGGCGTCGAGTGCAGGCGACGCGGCGACCCAGCGGCGATCGCGTGGCGCACGACGCGATGCGACCGCTTCCATGGCCTGCAGCGCGGCCTTGGCCGAATTGTCCCACGAGAACTTCGCCGCCTGTCGGGGAGCATGGGCACGCAGGGAATCGGCGAATGCGGTGTCAGTCAGGACGTTCTGCATGGAGCGGGCGATCGAAGCAGGCTCCGTTGGATCGAACAACGCATCTTCACGACCGATCACCTCGGGGATGCTGGTCGTGCCTGAGCCAATGGTCGGTGCTCCGCAGGACATGGCCTCCAGCGCGGGCAGGCCAAAGCCTTCATGCAACGAGGGGAACACGAAGGCCGCCGTCGCGCTGTACAGCGCGATCAGCTCTTCGTCGGTGATATAGCCGGTGAACACCACCTGGTTGCTGACGCCGAGCTGCGCTGCCAGCACATCGAAATTGCGGCGGTCGTGCTCGGACACTTTGCCGGCGATGACCAGCTGCGTCGACGCACGTACGGCAGGATCCATCAGGGAGAATGCCCGCAGCAGACCCTCTGCATTCTTGCGCGGCTCCATTGCCCCGCTGTACATCACGTAGCGGCCACGCAGGCCGAAGCGCTCGCGGAACAGGGTCTGCTCGCGTTCGCCGATGACCATCGGCACGAAGTGCGGCGAGATTGCCGAGGAGATGTTGACCACACGCGCCGGATCGATATCCAACGCCTGCAATGCCTCCTGCCGCGCGTGCTGGGAGATCGACAGCAGCAGGTCGGCGCGCTTGAGCGACTCGACCTTGTCCATGTACCAGGACCGTACCCAGTCCGATGCCAGATAGACGTCGGGATTGAGCAGCGGAATCAGGTCATAAAGGGTCAGCGCAGTAGCAGCCCGTACGCCCGGCAACTTGCCGATCGAGCCGACCGCACCGCCCTGGGAACCTTCGAACAGGCTGGATACGTGGATGAAGTCGGGCTGGAGGCCATCCAGGAACGCTTCCCACATCAGCTCGGATGCACCACGCCGCCACGCATCTGCGGCGTTCGGCCAGCCTACCCGGCTGAAGGTATCGAACTGACGGATCCGTTCCTGCGGGACCAGACCATCCAGGGCCTGGCGGATGTCGCCGATGCCATCGGGGAAGGTGCCGTTGACCGCCACCCAGATCTCATGGTCGCCCGCATTGCGGGCCATCGCTTGCGCCAGCGAGGTCGAATAGCGCCCGATGCCCCGGAATCGGCTCTCGGTCTGTGCACCCTGCAGGTCAATCAGCACTCTCATCGGGCAGCCCTTTCATTCCTTGAACGCTTCAGGTCTTCCAGCACGCGCCGGGCCCGTCGATCCAGATGGACGACAGTGACTTCGTGCTCGTTGCCCTCCATTGCAGCCAATCGCGCCCGCTCGATCTCGAACAGCTGTTCGCTGATGGCGATCTTCTGCAGGCGCTGGTGAAGGAAGGGAATGCGCGTAACCAGGGGCTTGGCCAGGTGTCGCAGCCACGGTGCGGCCATGGCGACCTTCAGCGCGCGCACGACCGCCGGCCGCAGCGCACGTTTCATGCGGCCCAGCACGCTGGACGACAGGCGTCGGCGCACGGCCCGGAACGGCCGCGTGAGCTGCCACGAACGGCTGCGTTCGATCGCATCCAGCTGCGCGCGCAGCTGCTCATGCGCCAACCACCAGCGATGGGCCTCGTGCTTGCCCTTGGTGACCTGCTCAGTCAGCTCATGCAGTTCGGCCAGCGCCTTCCTGTCGAGCAGGCTGCGCTCACGCTCATGCTTGCTCACCAGTTCCCGCTGGGCCACTGCCATCGCACGGACCGCGCCCTCGTGCTCGCTGCGCAGCCTTTCCATTGCCCGGGCGTTGTGCTCGGTTGCCTCGGCGGATTCTTCCTGCGCCCGCTGCAGTGCCGCGTCCAGATCCTGGATCCGCTCGTTCAGTTCGACCTCGCGTCGATCCGCCAGCGTCTGCAGTTCGTGATAGGCCAGGTTGATCTGCGAGCAGAACTGCGAGCCCGAACTCAGACTGAAATCATCGAACACATTGGGTCCGCTCTCGAATGCCGCATCCAGTTCGGGATGCTGCGCACTGGCGTAGAACCGGTTGAGGCCGTCGAAATAGACGAACCGGTACCCCTTGTCGAGCAGGATCGGTTCCCAGCTCTGGTGGGATTGTTCCGAACTCAGCGGACGCGTGCTTTCCACCACGACCAGCCAGGGCAAGCGGGTATCGCGCTGCCAGCCGCGCAGCACCAGTTCCTCTGCGCCCTCGACGTCGACCTTCAACCAGTGGATGTCAGTGGCTGGCACCTGCTCCAGCACGGTGTCCAGCGTCAGCGCCGGCACACGCACGTCGGAGACGTTGAAGCCCGCCTCCCGATGTTCGGCAGCGATGGCCGGATCCGTGGTGCTCAGGCCGGTATCGGCGATGTTGAAGAACTGCAGTATCCCGGGTTGATCGCTTACGGCAACCTGCAGCACCACCTCATCCGGCCGGCGATCGCGCAGCAGGTTGGCATACTGCGGCGTGGGCTCCACGTGCACGCCGCGCCAGCCATGCTCGTAGAACATCCGGCTTACCGAGTCGGTGTCGGGGCTCTGTGCGCCCACATCGACATAGCAGCCATTGACCACATGTGACAGCGCGCGCCAGAGCATCACGTCTTCGAAATTCTGCGCGTAGGAAATCAGCTTTGACATGGTTGTCCGTCAGTCCGCCTGCACACCATCGGCCGATGCGCCGCTGCGTTCGACGCTGAAGGCAGCATCGAGCCAGTTCGATCCGATGAACGTGGTCCTGTCGGCATTCATCACGTCGAACACCAGCAGGTTGTCCACCCACTCGAAGTTGTCGACCATGTGCGTTTCGGTGCTGACCAGCGCCGGCGACACCGAGTAGGAACCCGGGCCCAGCGTACAGGTGAAGTCCAGGTGGTAGACCACCTGTTCTCCGCCCCGTACATCTCGCTGGACCTGACCGGTATGCCAGGTATTGCTGCCCCAGATGATGTGGCCCTGCTTGTCGCGCAGCATGAACCCCAGTACCAGGCTGGGCAGGTCGGCACTGACCTGTGCCTTCAGTTCAAGCCGGAGCTTCTGGCCAACGGTTGCCAGCTTGACCTCCTGGCTGCTTTCGCCATCGAGCAGTCGCAGCGATTCCACGCGGGCCTGGCCGGTCCCGCTACGGGTAGTCACCCAGCCGGATTTGCCACGGCGCTGCTCGACCGCAAGCGTCTCGTTTTCCTTCTTCGCGATCAGCGCGTTGTAGAAATCGATGACCTCGTCCGGCTCGCCATCCTTCAGCACTCGTCCCTTGTCCAGCAGGATCGCGCGGTCGCACAGTGCCTTCACGTCGCTGAGGCTGTGCGAGACCAGCATGATCGACGTGCCCTCCTCGCGGAAGCGACGCATGCGGTCGAAGCTCTTGTGCTGGAAGTAGCTGTCGCCGACCGACAGGGCCTCGTCGACGATCAGCAGGTCCGGGGTGAATGCAGTGGCGACGGCAAACGCCACGCGCACCTGCATGCCGCTGGAATAGGTACGCACGGGCTGGTCGAAATACTCGCCCACTTCGGCGAAGGCCTCGATCTCCGGCATCGCGGCTTCGATCTGCTCCTGCGAGTAGCCCATCAGGCCTGCGGAGTGGAACGCGTTCTGGCGACCGGTGAGGTCGGGGTTGAAGCCCATCCCCAGCTCGAGAATCGCCGCAACGCGGCCGGTCCGCGTCACCTGGCCCTCGGTGGGCTGGGCGGTTCCGGTGATGAGCTTGAGCAGGGTGCTCTTGCCCGCGCCGTTCTGGCCGATCACGCCCACGGCTTCGCCGGGCGCGATGGTGAAAGACACATTGCGCAGCACCCAGTTCTCTTCCTTGGGCCGCGTCGGCACACCGAACCAGCGGGCCGCGCGCAGCCACTCGCTCGTCCAGACGCGATACGCCTTGCCGACGTTGTCGACCTTCAGTTCACCACTCATAGCGCATCCACCATTTCCGGGCTGGCACGACGGAACATCACCAGCGAAGCCAATGCCAGCACCACCGTGGCGATCATCAGCCACAACAGGTCACCCCAGACCGGCGGCTTGTCGAACAGCAGCACGTTCTGGTAGCTGGTAACCAGCGGCAGCAACGGGTTGAGCCGGAAGATCGCCTGCACGCGCTCGGGCAGGATGGTGATGTGGTAGACGATGGGAGTCAGCCAGAACAATGCCTGCAGGACCACCGGAACCACCTGGCCGATATCGCGCATGAACACGTTGAGCACGCCCAGCAGCAGGCCCAGCGCCATCGAGAAACTCAGCGTCAGCAGCATCAGCGCCGGCAGCCACAGGGCCTCGGCCGTGGGCATGTGGCCCATCACCGCGAACACCGCGAAGATCGCCACCAGCAGCAGCACGTTGTTGACCAGCATCGTGCCACCGGCGATGAACGGCAGGCAGATGCGGGGGAACGACATCTTCTTCATCAGGTTGCCGCTGTCGACGAACAGGTTCACCGACTTGCCGATGGTCTCGGAGAACATCGTCCAGCACAGGGTGCCGGACATCAGGTACAGCGCGTAACCGTACTTGTCATCGATGCCCGGCAGCTTGGCGGCCAGCACCTCGGACAGGATCGTGGCGAAGATCAGCACCTGCATCAGCGGGTGGATGATCATCCACAAGGCGCCCAGGCGGCTGCGGATGAAGCGCAGCCGCAGCTCGTTCTTGATCGAGGAAAAAATGAAATAGCGGTAGTTCCACAGGGCCTTCAGCATACCCAGCATCTCGAATCCTCGTGCCCGGTGGTGGTGGTTCTTGGGTTCATCGGTCGTGTCGTTCCAAAGACTGCAATCGAGCGCGCATGGCCGTTGCAGCGGCCTGCAGGCTCATGGTTTCCAGGATGTCGCTGCGTGCCTGCGCGCCGATCTGCTGCGCCAGGCCCGGTTCGCGCGCGAGCCGGCGCATCCACGCTGCCGCGGCCGGCACGTCGGCCTCGGCCCAGGTGCCGCCATCGGCGAAGGGATACTCCCCCGGGCGGATCGGCACCGTGCGGAACGGCACCAGGCAGCTGTTGCCCTCGTTCATGAAATCGAGATTGCCCGACCAGGCGGTGGCGATCACCGGCTTGCCACGGGCCATGCTCTCGGCCAGTCCGAGCCCCAGCCCTTCCGCGCGGTGCAGCGAGACATAGGCATCGGCAGTTTCCTGCAATGCGTGCAGCTGCGCATCGTCGAGCACCTGGTCGCGTACCAGGATGCGCGGATCGCCGGCAGCCTGCTGCATCAGCTCGCGCAGCCGCTGCGGATGGCGGAAGCCGTTGCTGCACTTCATCACCAGCTGCACGTTGTCCGGTGCGCCATCGAAGGCCGCGCGGAACGCCGCCAGCACCGCCCACGGGTTCTTGCGGTGGATCGACGAATTGAAGTCGAAGCTGCACAGGAACACGAACGCGTCGTCGTCCAGGCCGAAGCTGGACCGGGCCAGGTCCGCGCCGGGCTGCGGCACGATCGGATGCGGAATGCGCACCACCGGCTTGCCGGTCGCGCGCCGGAAGGCATCCTCGACGAAGCGGGTGGAGACCCAGACTTCGTCGACCTGCTCCAGCGTTCGCTGCCATGCGGCCGGCACGGTATCCAGTTCCCAGAACCAGAACGCGATGGTGTAGGTATCGCGCGGCAGGCGGGGCGCCAGTTCACCGAACAGGTCCGGATTCACGAATACCAGGTTGAAGGGATACGGCGCGCCCCGTCCAAGCTGACCGGACAGGCTGTGGTCATTGCACGCGTGCGGGATGCGGAGGGCGGCATCGTTCACCGCAACCGGATATCCCTCACCCAGCAGGGCACGGGCATACATCCGTGCCGCCTGCCCCAGGCCGAACTGGCCGTGGATGTAGCCGTACAGATTGACGCCCGGCCCCAGGGTGGGATCGGTCGGCGGGAAGACCAGCGCTTCACCGCGCGCGTCGCCAGCGGCCGGTGCGGGCAGCGCGGGGAAACGCGCCTGCTCCAGTCCGCGGGCAAGCCACCAACGGCGCAGCCCGCCCAGGCGGGCGCGCAGGGCGTGGACGATGCGACGTGGCGCCCGCCTCCCTCCCCTGCTTTCGTCGTTGCTGGCCATGGTGCGGCTCAACCCAGCGCCCGTTCCAGGTCCAGCTGCAGGTCGCCCAGGTCTTCCACCCCCACGCTCAGGCGCACCAGCGCATCGCTGATGCCCAGCTGCTCGCGGCGCGCGACCGGGATCGACGCATGGGTCATCACGGCAGGATGGTTGACCAGGCTCTCCACGCCGCCGAGCGATTCGGCCAGGGTGAACAGCTCGGTCTTCTCGCAGAAGCGCTTGGCCGCCTCGAAACCGCCCTTGAGGACGATCGAGACGATGCCGCCGTAGCCGCCCATCTGGCGGGTCGCCAGGTCGTGCTGCGGGTGCGAGGCCAGGCCGGGGTAGATCACCTTGTCCACCGCCGGGTGCTTTTCCAGCCATTGGGCCAGGGCCAGCGCATTGGCGCAGTGCGCCTTCATGCGCAGCGGCAGGGTCTTCAGGCCGCGCAGAGCCAGGAAGCTGTCGAACGGCCCCTGCACGCCCCCCACCGAGTTCTGCAGGAACGCCATCTGCTCGGCCAGTTCGGTGTTGTCGCCGACCACGACCATGCCGCCGACCATGTCCGAATGCCCGTTGAGGTACTTCGTGGCCGAGTGCAGGACCAGATCCGCACCCAGTTCCAGCGGACGCTGCAGCATCGGTGAGGCGAATGTGTTGTCCACCACCACGATCAGGCCATGGCGCTTGGCGATGGCGGCGACCGCAGCGATGTCCACGATCTTCAGCATCGGGTTGGTCGGGGTTTCGATCCATACCATGCGCGTGGCCGGCGTGATCGCAGCCTCGAACGCGGCCAGGTCGGTCAGATCGACGAAGCTGAAGTCCAGCCCGGCGGTACGACGGCGCACGCGCTCGAACAGGCGGAAGCTGCCGCCGTAGATGTCATCCATCGCCACCACGTGGCTGCCGGCGTCCAGCAGTTCGATCACGGTCGAGCTGGCGGCCATGCCGGAAGCAAAGGCGAAACCGCGGGTTCCCCCCTCCAGCGAGGCGACGCAGCGCTCATAGGCAAAGCGGGTCGGATTGTGCGTACGCGAGTATTCGAAGCCCTGGTGCTCGCCCGGGCTGGACTGCGCATAGGTCGAGGTGGCGTAGATCGGCGGCATCACCGCACCGGTGCTCGGATCGGGCGACTGGCCGCCGTGGATGGCCAGGGTGGCCAGGGCGAGCGCGCGATCCTGGGAAGAAGCGTTGGACATGTTGATTCCTGATGGGCACCGGTGGACGGTGCCGTCGAAGGAGCGGAAGTCTATCAGCGCGGCCTTAACAACCTTTGACGCGAATAAACGTGAATTCAGCTGCGATCGTCTGCGATCTTCGCGTTACTGAACGCGACGCCGCAGGTAGTTGAGCAGATCGATCCGGGTGATCAGGCCGAGGAAGGCATTGCCGTCCATGACGATCGCCACCTGGCCACGATCGAAGACGGGCAGCAGGGCTTCGATCGGCGACTTCACGTCCAGCCGGTCCAGCTTGCTGACCATGGCCGTGGCCACCGGATCCCGGAAGCGCGCCTCGTCGCCGTAGACATGCAGCAGTACGTCGCTTTCATCGACGATGCCGACCAGCTGGTCGCCCTCCATCACCGGCAGCTGCGAGACGTCGTACAGCTTCATCCGCTGGTAGGCGGTGGTCAACAGATCATTCGGGCCGATCACGACGGTGTCGCGCTGGCCGTACGGGCGCAGGATCAGGTCGCGCAGGTCGCCGTGCTGCGGGCGCTCGAGGAAGCCGTTGTCCAGCATCCAGTAGTCGTTGTACATCTTCGACAGGTACTTGTTGCCGGTGTCGCACACCAGCACCAGCACCTTCTTCGGCGTGGTCTGCTCGCGGCAGTACTTCAGTGCGGCGGCGAGCAGGGTACCCGTGGAGGAGCCACCGAGGATGCCTTCCTTGCCCAGCAGTTCGCGTGCGGTGTGGAAGCTCTCGGCGTCGCTGATGGCATAGGCCTTGGTGACACGGCTGAAATCGGAGATCGAGGGCAGGAAATCCTCGCCGATGCCTTCCACCAGCCAGCTGCCCGACTTGTCATTGAGCACGCCATCATTGATGTACTCGGCCAGGATCGACCCGACCGGGTCGGCCAGCACCAGCTCGGTCTTCGGCGACAGCGTGGCGAAGGCGCGCGACAGGCCGGTCATGGTGCCCGAGCTGCCGCAGCCGAACACGATGGCGTCCAGATCGCCGCCCATCTGCTCCAGGATCTCCGGGCCGGTGCCGAATTCGTGGGCGGCCGGATTGTCGGGGTTGCCGAACTGGTTGATGAAGTAGGCGCCCGGCGTCTGCTCGGCGATGGTCTTTGCCAGGTCCTGGTAGTACTCCGGGTGGCCCTTGGCCACGTCCGAGCGGGTCAGACGCACTTCAGCGCCCATCGCCTTCAGATTGAAGATCTTTTCCCGGCTCATCTTGTCGGGAACAACCAGGATCAACTTGTAGCCCTTCTGCTGGGCGACCAGGGCCAGGCCCAGTCCGGTGTTGCCCGCGGTGCCCTCGACCAGCGTCGCGCCCGGCTTCAGGTCCCCGCGCTTCTCCGCTGCCTCGATCATCGACAGGCCGATGCGATCCTTGATCGATCCACCCGGGTTGGCGTTCTCGAGCTTCAGATAGAGCTCGCAGACACCGGTGTCCAGGCGCTGGGCCTTGACGATCGGGGTCTGGCCAATGAGTTCGAGGACGGAAGAATGGATGGGCATTCGCAGGACTTTCGGTTCGCGCCACACAGGGCCGGACAGATGATTATCCGACGGATGGCGCTGAAAGTCAGGTCAGTCCGGGTATGGGCGCGACGCTGCCGGAAAAGGGATGCGGACGGCCCCGGATCGACGAGGAGACCGGTACCGTCCGCATCGATGAGACAGGGACGTGCGGGCCAAGGCACCACCGCCTGTGGTGCCTTGGCGCGGCCGCCGTCATCGGCGGTACCGCGACGCCAGGGCGCGAGCGCCTGGCCGGGCCTTCTGTGGCCGGATCACGCCGTTCCGGGCGTGACGAGGTGCGTCACAGCGTGGCGGACGTCGTTGGGAGCGGTGTTTCGTACATTCGCAGAAGTCGTTGCTTGGCCAGCAGCTTCTCACGCTTCATGCGACCCAGGGTGACATCATCGATCGGGAGTACACCCAACTCCGCGTCCATGCACTTCTTGTTCAACTTGCGGTGCTGGTCATGGAGTGCCCTGAACTCCGGATCACGCGCGCGACGTGCGTCGATCTCGCTCTGGGGCTGATCTTCAAACATGATGGACCTCCTTCGACAGATACGCGAACGCCCCGGCCGCAAGGCACGGGGCGTTGTTCATGGAGGAGCGCCGTTCGATGGCTGCATGGGTGCGCACAACGACCTGCGGCACTGGCCTGCGCACGTCGGTCTGCTGCGGTTCGCGCCCTGCTTGCATCGGCCTGGCCCTCCCATCGTCCGGTCCGCGGCATTGCGTCCCGGACGATTGACCCTACGCCTGCTCCGGGCGGGGTACAAGACCCCTGCGACAAAAAGACCGAACCCCGCCGGGGCGGGGTTCAGGCTGAATGCTCAACGCAACGAAAAACAAACAATATCAATCAATTACGGGGCGATGATGACCTCGGCCGAGCGCGCCCGGGTCGACGCCGCCTTCTTGCCGCTGATCTGGATGCGGTTGCTGGCGACACCGCCCGCCACCAGTGCATCACGCAGGGCCTCGGCGCGCTTCTGCCCGACGCCGTTGGCGCTGTCGTAGGCCTCGATGCGCAGCCGGCCCTTCTTGCCGATGTTCAGGTACTCGGCCAACGCCTTGGCCTGGTTGCGCGCCCCGGCGGACAGACTGGAGCCGCCAGCTCCGAAAGCATCACCGGCGAAGGTGAAGACCTCGCCGCGTCCGTCGAACTTCGAGCCCGGCAGCTTCTGCCCGGACACCAGCTCGGCCTCCTCGCGGGCCAGTTTCGCCGCATTCTGCTGGGCCGCGCTCAATCGCTGCTGCTGCTTGCCGGCCACGCTGGTCAGGGCGTTCTCGGCGTCCTGCCGCGCCAGCGTCTCGGCCTCGGCAGCCTGACGCAGGCGTTCAGCTTCCTCGGCCTGCATCTGCGCCTGCATGCGCAGCTGTTCGGCCTCCTGGCGGGCGCGGGCGGCATCGCGGCGGCTCGCCTCGATCAGCAGGTCACTGCGGGTCCGCTCGAGCCGATCGACCTCACGGGCGGCCAGGGCCGCGCGTACGGCGGTCTCGGCGATCTCGACCCGGCGCTGGGCCAGGTAGGTCGCCAACTCCTGGTCGCGGCGCTTGGCCTTGTCCAGGGTGGCAATGGCCTGCTGGGCCTGCATGCGCTCGAAGGCGCCCAGTTCGGCGGTGTCCGGATTGGCCTGGATGGCCATCAGGCGCTGGCTCAGCTGGGCCACCACGGGGTTGTCGGCCGCCAGGGCAAGGGTCGGCAGAGCCAGCAGTACGGCCAGGGTTGCGGCGTTCACGGGTTTCACCGGCGGTCCTCCCCGGTCGAGAGCTGGCGCTGCAGCTGGTTGACCTCGTTGCGGCGCAGCTGCAGCTGCGCGGTGGCAGTGGCCTCCTCGCTGCGGGCGCGGGCCAGGTCGGCATCGGCCGCAGCGCGCAGGGCCATGGCCGGGGCGTTCTTGCGTTCGCGGCGATCGCCAGCGGCGCGCTGCGCCTGCTCCAGGCCCTGCCGGGCCAGATCGATCAGGTCCGGCGCGTACTGGTCGGCATCGGCCTGGGTGGCCTTGTCCACCGCCTGCCGGGCCTGGGCCAGTTCCAGCGCACCGTCCTGCGCCCAGGCGGGGGCAGACAGTGCGAATGCAAACGCCATCACATACAGGCCGTGGCGCATTCGTGCGAAGCTAGGTCGTTTCATTGGGGAGGCCGTACCGGTTGTCGGTTCACGGCCATTGTCGTCAAGCCAGCGCCGTGCTTGCAACGGGCGCCGGCAGTTTCGTTGGGGAAAATTCGCGATGGATATCGGCTACTTCCTGAAGCTG
Organism: Stenotrophomonas sp. STEN225; assembly: GCF_056756445.1. NCBI lineage: Bacteria > Pseudomonadati > Pseudomonadota > Gammaproteobacteria > Lysobacterales > Lysobacteraceae > Stenotrophomonas > Stenotrophomonas sp. STEN225. The sequence continues at coordinate 54,300 of NZ_JBRRBV010000022.1, forward strand.
ATGACCGAAAAGAACGCCTCGGACATGTTCCTGACCACCGGAGCACCGGTCTACATCAAGATCGAGGGGAAGCTTTACCCGCTGGGCAACACCGGCCTGCCGCCCGGCATGGTCAAGAAGATCGCCTATTCGCTGATGGACGAGGGCCAGGTGCCGCAGTTCGAGCGCGAGCTGGAGCTCAACATGGCCATCGCCCTGGCCGATGCCGGCCGTTTCCGGGTGAACGTGTTCAAGCAGCGGGGCGAGGTCGGCATGGTCATCCGCGCCATCCGCAGCCGGATCCCGAGCATCGAGGAGCTGAACCTGCCGCAGGTGCTGAAGGACGTCATCATGACCCCGCGCGGGCTGGTGCTGGTGGTGGGGTCCACCGGTTCCGGCAAATCGACCTCGCTGGCGTCGATGATCGACCATCGCAACAGCACCACGACCGGACACATCCTCACCATCGAGGATCCGATCGAGTACCTGCACAAGCACAAGATGTCCATCGTCAACCAGCGTGAAGTGGGGCTGGACACCCATGCCTTCCACAATGCGCTGAAGAACGCGATGCGCGAGGCACCGGACGTCATCCTGATCGGCGAGATCCTGGATGCCGAGACGATGGAAGCGGCCATCGCCTTCGCCGAGACCGGCCATCTGTGCCTGGCCACGCTGCATTCCAACAATGCCGACCAGACCATCGAGCGGATCCTCAACTTCTTCCCGGAAAGCGCGCACAAGAACGTGCTGATGAACCTGGCGCTGAACCTGCGTGCGGTGATCAGCCAGCGCCTGGTGAAGAACAAGGACGGCCGCCGTCTTCCAGCCACCGAGGTGCTGATCAACACCCCGATGATCCGCGACCTGCTGCGACGCGGCCAGGTGCACGAGATCAAGGCCGCGATGGAAGCCTCGCTGGAAGAAGGCATGGAGAGCTTCGACCAATGCCTGTTCCGGCTCGCCAAGTCTGGCGTGATCGAGCAGGAGGAAGCCTTGCGCGCTGCCGATTCGCGCGACGGCCTGGCGCTGAAGTTCCGCCTCTCCGAAGGCAGCAGCGGCGAGCACGACCCGTACGCCGACTATTCAGCAGGCCAGCCGAGCATCACCCACGGCTTCTGATCCACCCCCGCCGGGCCATGCCCGGCGGCAGATCCTGAAGAGTTCAGGGGCTGTCTCACCCAATGAGACAGCCCCTGCGTAGCGTGCCGCCATGGACACCCTCCGCAAGCTGGCCATTCTTGCCGACGCCGCCAAATACGACGCCTCCTGTGCTTCCAGCGGGTCCGGCAAGCGCGACTCCCGGACCAGCGGTGGCATCGGCAGCACCGAGGGCATGGGCATCTGCCACAGCTACACGCCGGACGGCCGCTGCGTGTCCCTGTTGAAGATCCTGCTCACCAACTTCTGCGTCTACGACTGTGCGTACTGCATCAACCGCGTCTCCAGCAACGTGCCACGCGCGCGTTTCAGTGTGGATGAGGTGGTCGCGCTGACCCTGGATTTCTACAAGCGCAACTACATCGAGGGCCTGTTCCTTTCCAGCGGAATCATCCGCAATGCGGATTACACGATGGAGCGCCTGGTGGAAGTCGCCCGCCGGCTGCGCGAGGAACATCGCTTCGCCGGCTACATCCACCTCAAGACCATTCCCGAAGCATCGCCGGAACTGCTGGCAGCGGCCGGCCGGCACGCCGACCGTCTCTCGATCAATGTCGAACTGCCCACCGAGGCCGGATTGACGAAACTGGCTCCGGAGAAGACCGTCGGCTCGATCCGCGGCGCCATGGGCGAGCTGCGCTGGCGCATCGAGGAGGCCAAGGAGGCCGGCAAGGCATCGCGCGCGATCACCGCGGGCGCGCCGCGCCGGACGCGAGCGAAAGCCCCGCGCTTCGCACCGGCGGGGCAGAGCACGCAGATGATCGTCGGTGCCGATGGCGCCAGCGACAGGCAGATCCTCTGCAGTGCCGACAATCTGTACGGAAGTTACCGGATGCGCCGCGTCTACTACTCGGCCTTCAGCCCCATTCCCGACGCCAGTCTGCAGTTGCCGGTACAGCCGCCGCCTCTGCAGCGCGAGCATCGGCTGTACCAGGCGGACTGGCTGCTGCGCTTCTATGGCTACGGCGTGGAAGAGATCACCGACACCGCGCAGGGGGGCATGCTGGATCTGGACATCGATCCGAAGATGGCCTGGGCGATCCGCCATCCCGAGCGCTTCCCGGTCGACCTCAATCGTGCGCCGAAGGAACTGCTGCTGCGGGTTCCCGGGCTCGGCGTACGCAATGTGAAACGCGTGTTGATGGCGCGCCGCCATGGCCGGCTGCGGGTGGCGGACATTGCGAGGCTGAAGGCACCGATGGGCAAGCTGCTGCCGTTCGTGCTGCTGGCTGACCACCAGCCACGCAAGGCGCTGGAGGATCCTGTGGCATTGCGTGCGCGTTTGGCGCCGCCGCCCCGCCAGGGATCGCTGTTCGATGCACCGCCGGCGGCCTGACGCCCAGCGCTGGTCGCTGCGGGTCGATCCCCCGTGGTCGCTCGATGCCTGGCGGGGTGCAGCGCGCGAAGCGCTGCTGCGCGGACTGTCGCCCGAGCAGCTGGACTGGTTGGAAAGCAGCGCCGGGTCGTTGCTGGATGCTCCTGCAGCGACCCAGGCCCCGCTTCTGGAAACGCCCTCCGTGCCACATGTGCCGAGTGCGTTCCTTGAGCTGGCCTCCACCTGCCTGTGCCATGCCGATGCGCAGCCGATGCCACTGCTGTACCGGCTGCTGTGGCGGATCGTGCACGGCGAGCGCGCGCTGCTCTCCAATCCAACCGACGCCGATGTGCTGCGCGCGATGACGATGGCGCAGGCGGTCCGCCGCGACACGCACAAGATGAAGGCGTTCGTGCGCTTCCGCGAGATCCCCGGCGAGCAGGATGCCTTCATCGCATGGTTCGAGCCGCAGCATCGGATCGTCGACCGGGTCGCGGCGTTCTTCGCACGCCGCTTCGCTGGCATGCGCTGGGCCATCCTCACCCCCTACCGGAGCGTGCACTGGGATGGCCAGGCGCTGTCCTTCGGCGCTGGCGGGCACCGCGAGCAGGCGCCGGCGGAGGACGCACGCGAGACGCTCTGGCAGACCTACTACGCAAGCATCTTCAATCCCGCACGCCTCAACACGCGGATGATGCAGCAGGAGATGCCTGCCCGGTACTGGCGGCACCTGCCCGAGGCGCAGCTGCTGCCCGGGCTGATCCGCGATGCTGGCGACCGCGTGCAGGCCATGCACGATCGCCCGGCGCAGCCACCCCAGCGGCGGATTCCATCGCGGCGGGCGACATCCCCGGTCCCCTCACCCTCCAGTGATCTGGCTACCCTGCAGCGCCAGGCAGCGGGCTGCCGGCAGTGCCCCCTGTGGGAGTCCACCACGCAGGTGGTGTTCGGTGAAGGGCCTGGCGATGCACGGGTGATGCTGGTCGGCGAACAGCCGGGCGACACCGAGGACCTGTGCGGACGCCCCTTCGCGGGACCTGCCGGCGCGCTGCTGGACCGTGCCCTCTCCGAGCTGGGTATCGCCCGCTCCGCGCTGTACCTGACCAACGCAGTGAAGCATTTCCACCACGAGAGGCGCGGCAAGGTTCGCCTGCACAAACGTCCGCAGGGCCGCCATGTGCAGGCCTGCCGTCCGTGGCTGCTGGGCGAGATCGAGCGGGTGCGGCCGGAGATCATCGTGTGCCTGGGCGCAACGGCGGCGTCGGCGGTGTTCGGCAGCCATTTCAGCCTGACGCGTGATCGCGCCCGTTGGCACACCCTGCCGGATGGCACCCGTGGCTCTGCCACGGTGCATCCCGCATGGGTGTTGCGGCAGGCCGACGAGGTCCGTCGAGAAGACGCCTACCGGCTGTTCCGCGATGACCTGCGGCAGTTGCTCATCGGGGATGCGGAATCCACCGGGCGTCGCCCCGCGCTGCCACCGACCAGCGAGGGGTAGCGCCGGACCATGCCCGGCGATCGCAGCGGCAATCAGGCCGCGTCGACCTGGTTTTCGGGGCGCGCACGCTCGAATGCGTCCAGCGCCTGGCAGGCGGCTTCGATGCGGCGCAGGGTCGGATACGGCGACAGATCCAGACCAAAGCGATGTGCGTTGTACACCTGCGGCAGCAGGCAGATGTCGGCCAGGCCGGGCCGGTCGCCATGGCAGAAGGTGCCGGTGTCGCTGCTGCCGGCCAGCAGGGTTTCCAGGGCCGCAAAGCCTTCGGCGATCCACTGCAGCGTCCACTGGGTGCGGACCTCGGCGGACAGGTGCAGGCCGCGTTCCAGATGCTGCATCACCCGAAGGTTGTTCAGCGGATGGATGTCGCAGGCGACCAGCTGCGCCAGCGCACGGACGCGGGCGCGGCCGGCCGCATCGGCCGGCAGCAGCGGCATCTGCGGAAAACGTTCGTCCAGATACTCCAGGATCGCCAGCGACTGGGTCAGCACCTGCCCGTCGTGCAGCAGGGTCGGCACCCGCTCCTGCGGATTGAGTACGCGATAGGCTTCGCCGTGCTGTTCACCACCGTCGCGCAGCAGATGAACCGGGCGCGCCTCCCAGCGCAGGCCCTTCAGCTCCAGGCCGATGCGCACGCGGTAGGCGGCGCTGGATCGCCAGTAGGTGTACAGCACGATGCCGTCGTCGACCGGGATCTCCATCGCCGCGTCCCTCCTCAGGGCCTGGCCGCCTGCTCGATGCGCTGCTCGATCGCACCGAAGATGCTGTTGCCGGCGGCGTCGAACATTTCAATCCGCACCACGTCGCCGAACGACATGAACGGTGTGCTGGGCTTGCCGTCGCGCAGGGTTTCCACGGTGCGCTGCTCGGCAAAGCACGAAGCGCCCTTGCTGGTGTCCTCGTTGGCGATGGTGCCCGATCCCACGATGGTGCCGGCGCCCAGCGGACGGGTCCTGGCCGCATGCGCCACCAGCTGGGCGAAGTTGAACTGCATGTCCACGCCTGCCTCTGGCGCACCGAACCACGCACCATTGATGTGGGTGACCAGCGGCAGGTGCACCTTGTTGTCCTGCCAGGCGTCACCCAGTTCGTCAGGGGTGACGAACACCGGCGACAGTGCCGAGCGCGGCTTGGACTGCAGGAAGCCGAAGCCCTTGGCCAGCTCACCCGGAATCAGGTTGCGCAGCGAAACGTCGTTGACCAGACCCACCAGCTGGATGTGGCCGGAGGCCTGCTCCGGGGTGACCGCCATCGGCACGTCGTCGGTGATGACCACCAGTTCGGCCTCCAGATCGATGCCGTACTCCTCGCTGACCACCTTCACCGCGTCGCGCGGGCCGTAGAAACCGGCACTGGTGGCCTGGTACATCAGCGGGTCGGTGTAGAAGCTTTCCGGAACCTCGGCCCCGCGGGCGCGGCGGACGCGCTCGACGTGCGGCAGGTAGGCGCTGCCATCGACGAATTCATAGGCGCGCGGCAGGGGCGCCGCCAGCGTCTTTGGGTCCAGGTCGAACACGCCATCGGCGTCACCGGCGTTCAGTGATTCGTAGAGCGCGTTCAGGCGCGGTGCGACACGGCTCCAGTCCTCCAGGGCCTGCTGCAGGGTGGCCGCGATGCCGGTGGCGCGGACGCCGTGGCGCAGATCACGCGAGACGACGATCAGGGTGCCGTCGCGGCCGCCTTCCTTCAAAGAACCAAGCTTCATGGGTGGGTGTCCGGAGTCATGGGCAAACAAGTTTCAAGTGTAATCAAATATGGGGCGGCGCCAAGCTGCAGCGCCGCATCGCTCCACCCTACCGTAGCGGGGGTCAGGCAGGGCTGCGCCCTGCACCTGCTTCAAGCCAGGGCAACGTCAATGGCAACAGCCGGCTCTGGGTTGTCTGCGGATTTGGCGGGGCGGTGTGGGCGGGCAGGACACGCCGTAAACCCATCCCTGGGGGCTCGATGGCGCCATCCATGGCGCCA
>NZ_JBRRBV010000023.1:0-46693 GCF_056756445.1 Stenotrophomonas sp. STEN225
TCCTGGGCCCTTGTTTCTCTCCCCCCGGCCCGCTTTTTTCCCCCCGGGGGGGGGCGCCGCGGGCCCCCCCCGCCCCGGCATCTACAGGAAGATCCAATGGCAGGACTGCGACTGATCGTCGGTCTGGGCAATCCCGGATCGGAGCACGCCCGGACCCGGCACAATGCCGGGTTTCATTTCGTTGAGGCCCTGGCGGAAAAGGCAGGGGCGCGATGGAACGTGGACAGCAAGCTGTTCGGCGAGACCGCCAAGGTCGAGATCGCCGGGCAGACGGTATGGCTGCTCAAGCCTGCCACTTTCATGAACCTCAGTGGCAAATCGGTCACCGCCGCGCAGCGGTTCTGGAAGATCGAGCCCGAGGAAACCCTGTTGGCGCATGATGAACTGGACCTCCCGCCCGGTGTGGCGCGGCTCAAGTTCGACGGCGGTCATGGCGGCCAGAATGGCCTGCGTGACACCATCCGCCTGCTGGGTCACGGCAAGTTCCATCGCCTGCGCGTGGGCATCGGCCATCCCGGCCACAAGGATCGCGTGGTGGGCTGGGTGCTGGGCCGCCCGTCCAAGGACGACGACCTGCTGATCGCGCGCGCCATCGACGATGCGATCGACGTGATGCCGCTGGCCGTGCAGGGCGATTTCAATGAAGCGATGAAGCGCCTGAACACCCCGAAGTAGCTGCCAACCCCGGTTGGCACCCGCAATGATCGATTGAAACAGCTTGGGAAAGCGGCGCGCGCGCTGTTTTCCCAATCAATTTCACCCCAGAGGTTGTCAAAGATGGGTATCAAATGCGGCATCGTCGGCCTGCCCAACGTCGGCAAGTCGACCCTGTTCAACGCGCTGACCAAGGCGGGCATCGCCGCGGCGAACTTCCCGTTCTGCACCATCGAACCGAACGTCGGCATCGTGCCGGTGCCGGACCCGCGCCTGAACGAGCTGGCAGCGATCATCAACCCGCAGAAGGTCATTCCGACCGCCGTGGAATTCGTCGACATCGCCGGCCTGGTCGCCGGTGCTGCCAGCGGCGAAGGACTGGGCAACAAGTTCCTCGCGCACATCCGCGAAGTCGATGCGATCACCCACGTGGTGCGCTGCTTCGAGAACGCCGACGTCATCCATGTCAACAACAAGGTCGATCCCATTTCGGATATCGAAACCATCGATACCGAACTGGCCCTGGCTGATCTGGACAGCGTCGAGAAGGCGCTGAACCGCGCCGAGCGCGCTGCCAAGGGTGGCGACAAGGAGGCCGCCGCGCGCAAGCCGGTGCTGGCCAAGCTGCAAGCTGCGCTTTCTGACGGCAAGTCCGGCCGTTCGGTGGGTCTGGACGAGGAAGAGAAGGCGCTGGTGCGCGACCTGTTCCTGCTGACCCTGAAGCCGGTGATGTACATCGCCAACGTGCTGGAGGACGGGTTCGAGAACAACCCGCACCTGGAAGCCGTGCGCGCGCACGCTGCCGCCGAGGGCGCGCAGGTGGTGCCGGTGTCCGCCGCGATCGAGGAAGAACTGTCGCAGCTTGACGATGAGGATCGCGACACGTTCCTGGCCGACCTGGGCCTGAGCGAGCCGGGCCTGAACCGCGTGATCAACGCGGCCTACAGCCTGCTGGGCCTGCAGACCTACTTCACCGCCGGCGTGAAGGAAGTCCGCGCCTGGACCGTACGCAAGGGCGCCACCGCCCCGCAGGCCGCCGCGGTCATCCACACCGACTTCGAGAAGGGCTTCATCCGCGCCGAAACCATCGCGTATGACGACTTCATCAAGTACAAGGGCGAAGCCGGTGCCAAGGAAGCCGGTCGCCTGCGCCTGGAAGGCAAGGAATACCGCGTGCAGGAAGGCGACGTGCTGCACTTCCGCTTCAACGTCTGATCCAGCGGCATCGGATCGACCGCGGACGCCCCGCCCCGAGCGGGGCGTCCGCGTTTCCGACATCCGTCTCTGCGCTGGACAAAAATTGACCATGCTCTGAAACGCCTGCGGCGCAACGTTCGCACACACTTGTCCACATCAAACCCCCACCGCTTTCCACGCGCGGTGTGGAAAACCCAGCGTGCCGCTGTAGCGCCGAGCCCATGCCCGGCTGATGCGAGCCGGAGCCGAGCATGGTCTCGGCTCTACAGAAGCTTGTCCGCACGCCGTGGACAAAATTTCACCGCGCTTGGAAACGCCTGCGCGACAACGCTCTCACCCACTTGTCCACATCAAGTTCCCATTGCCTTCCACGCGCCGTGTGGAAAACAATCGCGGCCGTGGACAAAAAATAACCACGCATGGAAACGCCTGCGGTACAAGGCTCGCACCTACTTGTCCACACCAAGCCCCCATCGCTTTCCACGCGTGGTGTGGAAAACCACGGCCAACAGCAGATTCCGATTTCGGACTTGTTGCATGGTGCGCGGCGCGGTGCTGCTTCAGGCTGGCCTCCGGCCCTTCCACTGACACGGGCGGCGCCATGCCTGTTCGCTATCCGGAGAGTTGCGATGACGACGCGAACGTATGGGTGGGTAGTGGCGATCGCGGCCCTCGGGTTGCTTCTGGCCTACGGCTGCCAATACATGGTCGTGCGGCCTGCACGAGGGAGTGCATCAGCCCCGGAGTGCAGTGCCGTCAGCCTGTTGAGTGCCATGCGCGAGCGGCTGCGACCCGAAGCGGACTTCAGCGAAAGCGGAGGTATCTACCTGGACTCTGTTGACCCGGAGGATCCAGAGGCACTGATCGCCTATGCAGCACTGGGCCGTTTCTGCCAGGAGCCAGCAGGACGACGCACCGATGAGGGGCAGGCCCTTGCCAGACGGCTTGCCCGGATCGCATCCAGCTTCATCGTCGGGGGAAGGCTTGAGCCCGGTCGCTACGTCCTGACCGCGGCCACGGATGGCTCCCGGGGCGATGAAGTGGTGGCAGTGTCACCGGAACACCTTGCACTGCTGCGGAGCATGAACACCCGCACGCTGGGGAGAGCAGTGATGCTGATGGACAGCAAGCGTCCCTACGGTGATATGCATTATTTCTACATCGACATGGCCCGCGCGCTGGGGGAGCCGGTTCCGCTGGACGCGAATGGTAATGCGACGTTCGCGCCGGGGGTGATTGCCCGGTACGACGAACTGCATGGACAGATGCTTGATGTGGTCCGTGTTTTCTGGCGCTTTGCGGAGCCGGTGCAGTCTGCGTCCTGAGCGGAACTGCACGCGGAAGGCGACGGAGGCCTGCGCCCCCGTCTTCCCGCCTGAGTTCAATGCAGCGGCACGCCTTACAGCGCGCTGCCGCCGAACTTGTGCGTGTACTGCAGATTGATCGTGCGGCCCACGCTGTCGAACCAGGAGACGTCGTAGTACGGGTACGCCGTGTATGTGGCGTCCTTCGGCGGCATCTTGTTGAACACGTTGACCACAGACAGAGACAGGCGCGAGTGGTCGTCGAAGCGATACTGCACCGACGCGTTGTAGCGGTACGTGGCCCTGATGTACGGGCTGTCGCCGCTGTCCCAGTCGAACACCTGGTCGTAGCTGTCCGAGGTGGGCAGCTTGCCCAGTCGCGAACCGTACACGGTGGCCGACCACGCATCCTTTTCCCACGTCACACTGACGCTGCTCTTGGTGCGTGGGATGTCGAAGCCGCTGTTCACCGCGAACTGGTCCTCGATCGTATCGCCGGTGTAGCGCTGGAAATCGTGCTTCTTCACCCAGGTGTGGCTGCCGTTGAAGATGAAGTCACCGATACCGGTCTGCAGGCGGTAGCGCAGGCCCGCATCGATGCCTGAGGTCGACTCGCGTGCCACGTTGATCGGATTCACGTGCACCCCGTACAGGCGGCCGTCGGCGGTCCGGGTCACCCGCGCCAGTGCGTCCACGCAGGTCGGTGACGTGATCTCGGCGTCGCCCAGGCGGCAGTTCGCTTCACTGGCCATGATCGTGCGCACGTCCATGTCCTGCACCTGCCTGCGCATGTCGATGTCGAACCAATCCACCGAAAGATCCAGCCCTGCGGCTGGCGACCAGACGAAGCCTGCGCTCCACGAGGTGCTGGTCTCCGGGTCCAGCTCGCGGTTGCCGCTGCGGCTGCGGATGACGTTGCGCTCGTAGTCCGAGCAGTCGTCGGCCTGTTCGGCGCGGCAGCTGTACAGGTCCTCGGCGCTGGTCTCGTCGTTGCCGGGGCCGGCAAACACGTAGTGCAGGTCCGGGGCGCGGAAGGCCGTGCCGTACGAGCCGCGCACCAGCAGGCTCTCGACCGGGCGCCACTCAAGGCCGCCGCTCCAGGTCGCCTTGCCGATCGTGTGGCCGGAGTAGCGGTACTGGTCATAGCGACCGGCCACGCTCAGGTTGATCGTCTCGTGCAGCGGCATGCGCAGCTCGGCGGCCGTTGCCCAGCGGTTGCGCGAACCCTTGCCGTCGGAATCCTTCCAGCTGTAGTAGTAGTACTGGGTCGCCAGCGGATCGGGATTCAGCGCGTAGGCCTGCTGGCCCACTTCCACGGTCGCGGCAAAACCGGCATCGCCGCCGGGCAGGGCGAACAGCGAGCCGTTGGTCAGGGTGAGGGCGGCCGTCTCGGTGCGGGACTTCGGGGTATAGGTGGTGCGTGCGGCGATCGCGTCGTACTCGGCGCGGGTCAGCGGGCGGTACAGCCGCGACGGGTCAGCGTTGTAGATCGGGAAGCCGTCATCGTCCTCGCCCAGCTGCGGGCCCAGGAACAGGTCGTTGGCCCTGCCGGCGATGATCTGCGGCCAGCTGATCCGCGACTGGTACTGCGAATGGCTCAACGCCGCTTCGTAATCCCAGTTGCCGGCCAGGTTGCCCTTGAAGCCGGTGGTCACGCTGAAGGTCTTCTGCGTGCTGCGCACCATCGCGTTGCGCAGGCCACCCATTTCCTCGGGCGAGAACTGACGCTGCCAGAACTCGATTTCGCCGGTGGCTTCGTTGCTGAAGTAGCCCGACTCGTCGCCGTCGGCGGCCATGCGGCCCCACGACGTCACGTCGCGCATCAGCGCCAGCGTGTGGTAACCCATCTGCACGTCGGCGAACCACTGCTGGCCGTTGTCGAAGTCATAGCTCAGCGAGGCATAGCCGTTGGCGCCGCGGCGCTTGCTGAGGATGGTGCCGTAGCCGATCGACGCGTCGCTGCCGCAGTAGTAGCCATAGCGGGGGCGGAAGGCATGGTAGGTGCTGCCCTGGTTCTGTCCGCTCAGGGCATCGCAGGTGGCCGCGCCCGGATCCAGGTAGTCATCGTTGTAGTCGGTGCGCAGGTAGGCACGGCGGGCGATGCGCGAGCCCTCGGTCGGCCCGTCCTGGGTCGAATCCTGGATGTCGCGCTCATAGGCCCACAGCGGCGTCTGCGACTGCAGCTCCACGCTGTACACCGCATTGAAACGGCCCGTGCTGAACCCGCTGGACAGGCTCATGTCGAAGGAATCGCCACCGCCTTCACTGGTGGTACCCATGCGCACGTCGACCGTGGTGCCGTCGGCCTTCTTCTTGAGGATGAAGTTGACCACGCCGGCGATCGCGTCCGAACCATAGATGGCCGAGGCGCTGCCGGTCAGCACTTCGATGCGGTCGATCATGCCCAGCGGAATGTTGGACACGTCGGTGAAGTTGCTGCGGCCCTGGAACGGCATCGGGAAATCGGCGATGCGGCGGCCGTTGACCAGCACCAGGGTGTGGTTGGGCCCCAGCCCGCGCAGGTCGACCTGCTGCGCACCCGGCGAGAAGTCGGCGCCGCTGGAGGATTGCTGGCTCTGCGTCTCGCCACCGTTCTGGGTCATTGCCCGCAGCACGTCCGGCACGGTGGTGAAGCCGCTGGAACGGATCTGTTCGGCGTCGATCACCGTGATCGGGGCAGGGCCCTCGACCTGGGCGCGCGGAATGCGTGAGCCGGTGACCTGCACCGCATCGAGCTGCCGTACCGGAGAGGAGGCCGGAGCCTGGGCCGCCGCAGAAGCGGCAAGGCCCATCAACGCCAGCTGGATCGACCACGCCATCGCCTGTCTACGCATGAGAAGTTCCCGGAAGTAATGCCGGCCCGCAGAGGAGGGGCCCATCCCCCATTCAGATTTCCGCAATGGGCGCCGGCATTTAACGCCTTTTTCATGCCCTTGACTACTGATGACCCATCTGGCAAAGAGTGAAAACGCTTGCAGGTCGTTTCTGTTCAGGGAGATCAAGATGCGACGGTTCCATCGAAGGCTGCGTCACGTGCTTGCCGGCCTGGCAGTGCTGGTTCTCTTGGGCTCGCCGCTGGCCGCGTCCGCGCAGGACCTGCAGGGGCCGGGATTCGCCTATTACGAGACCGGCGATCTCGATGCCCCGCGACCGGGGCCGAGGGCGCCGGCGATGATGCTGATGGGCGGCGGAGAGTGGGTGCCGGAGGCGTTCCAGTGGTGGTTGAAGCAGGCCGGCAATGGCCGCGTGCTGATCCTGCGCGCCTCCGGCAGCGACGAGCTGCAGGAGCGTCTGCACCATGACATCGGCGGCACCACCGCCGTGCAGACCCTGGTGTTCGACAGCCGTCGTGGCGCCGACGACCCGGCCGTACTGCGGGTGGTGGCCGCGGCCGACGCCATCTTCATCGCCGGCGGCGACCAGTCGCGCTACATCCGCTTCTGGAAGGGGACCGCACTCAACCGCGCGCTCAATGCCCACGTCCGTGCCGGCAAACCGATCGCCGGCACCAGTGCCGGATTGGCGATCCTCGGTGGCTATGCCTACGGCGCGCTTGACGGTGGCAGCGTCACCTCCGCCGCCGCGCTGGCCGACCCGATGGGCAGCGCGGTGACGATGGACAGTGGCTTCCTGCAGATGCCCTATCTGCAGCGGGTGGTCACCGACACCCACTTCGACCGGCGTGATCGTCTCGGTCGCCTGATCGTGTTCGTTGCCCGTGCCGCGCAGGACAGTGGCGACCCGGACATGATCGGCATCGGCGTGGACGAAGACACCGCGCTGTGCGTGGAGCCTGACGGACGCGCGCAGGTCTACAGCGCCGATGGTCATGGCAGGGTCTGGGTGGTCCGCCCGGGCCGTGGCGCGGACCGGCTGACGCAGGGCGAACCGCTGCGTTTCCATGCTGTGCCGGTTACCGTGGTGGCAAGCGGCGGCCGCATGCGGCTGGACGACTTCCAGGCCGACGCCGACTATCACGCAGCGGTCGATGTTGACGGTGGCCGGATTGAACTGATCCGTCGCTGACCGCTGCTGCCGGCCGCGCGCCGGCGCTTCCCTTCAGGCATCTCGTCGAGCCTGCTCGATGCCATCGCTTCCATTTCCGGAGATATCGATGAAGCTTCATCTGGCGCTGTCTGCGCTGCTGTCCCTGCCGTTGCTCGCCCATGCTGCGCCGGATGCGTCGCCCCTGCTGGTCATCCATGGCGGTGCCGGCGTCGAGCGCAAGGACCTGTCCGCCGCCGAGGAGAAGGCGGCACGTGCGGCACTCCGTGCGGCGCTGCTGAAGGGGCATGCCGAGCTGGCAGCCGGTCGCCCTGCACTGGCGGCGGTCACCGCAGCGATCACCGTTCTCGAGGACGATCCCACGTTCAATGCCGGCAAAGGCGCGGTGTTCACCCACGACGGGCGCAACGAGCTGGACGCGGCCGTGATGGATGGCGCCACCCAGGCGGCCGGCGCGGTGGCCGGCGTGCAGCGCGTACGCAACCCGATCCTGCTGGCAACGGCCGTGATGCAGGAATCGAAACACGTGATGATGGTCGGGCAGGGCGCTGAGGCGTTCGCCGTCGAGCAGGGCATGACCCTGGTCGATCCTTCGTACTTCCGCACCGACAAGCGCTGGCAGCAGCTGCAGCGCGCACTGAAGGAGGAGGCCGGCGGCCAGGCCCACGCCGACCTGGAAACGGCCCGGCACTTCGGCACGGTCGGTGCGGTTGCGCTGGATGCGCAGGGGCGCCTGGCAGCGGGGACCTCCACCGGAGGAATGACCAACAAGCGCTACGGGCGCGTCGGCGATTCGCCGATCATCGGCGCCGGCACCTGGGCCGATGCACGCTGTGCGGTGTCGGGAACCGGGTGGGGCGAGTACTACATCCGCACCGCTGCCGCGCACGAGATCTGCGCGCGTATCCGCTACCAGGGCCAGTCGCCGGCGGAGGCGGGCAGGGGCGTGATCAACGAGGCGATTCCGCAGATGGGTGGGGATGGCGGTGCGATCGTGCTCTCCGCCGATGGAAAAGCGGCCACGCCGTTCAACACGCAGGGCATGTACCGCGGCTGGATCGGTGCCGACGGCGTTCCGCATGTGGCGATCTTCGCCGACGAGGCCTTGGCACTGCCCGGGCAATAGGCTTGCGTATCAAAGGGTTTGCGACGCATGTGAAAAAAAGTGAAAAAAAGCGTTGACAGGCCCCCGCTTCATCTCCAGAATTGCGGGCTCACCACCACACACCGCAACGCTTCGGCGGCACGGGATGGGGTTGAAACGGAGGGATACCCAAGCGGCCAACGGGGGCAGACTGTAAATCTGCTGGCTTACGCCTTCGGTGGTTCGAATCCACCTCCCTCCACCAGCTTCACGTTGTGGCACTTCCCGGTGCGGGAGTAGTTCAATGGTAGAACCTCAGCCTTCCAAGCTGATGGTGCGGGTTCGATTCCCGTCTCCCGCTCCATTGAATGAACTTTGAATATTATCGAGTTCATGCCATAATGCAAAACTCGCTCACGTAGCTCAGTCGGTAGAGCACTTCCTTGGTAAGGAAGAGGTCGAAGGTTCGATTCCTTTCGTGAGCACCATCTTCAGCACCACACCAGACGAATTCGAGATAAGCAGCCATGGCCAAGGGTAAGTTCGAGCGCACCAAGCCGCACGTCAACGTCGGCACCATCGGTCACGTCGACCACGGCAAGACCACGCTGACCGCCGCGCTGACCAAGATCGGCGCCGAGCGCTTCGGTGGCGAGTTCAAGGCGTATGACGCCATCGACGCCGCACCGGAAGAAAAGGCTCGTGGTATCACGATCTCGACCGCGCACGTCGAATACGAATCCCCGACCCGTCACTACGCCCACGTTGACTGCCCGGGCCACGCTGACTACGTCAAGAACATGATCACCGGTGCTGCCCAGATGGACGGCGCGATCCTGGTGTGCTCGGCCGCTGACGGCCCGATGCCGCAGACCCGCGAGCACATCCTGCTGTCGCGTCAGGTCGGCGTGCCGTACATCGTGGTGTTCCTGAACAAGGCTGACATGGTCGACGACGCCGAGCTGCTCGAGCTGGTCGAAATGGAAGTGCGCGAACTGCTGAGCAAGTACGAGTTCCCGGGCGACGACACCCCGATCATCTCGGGTTCGGCCCGCCTGGCGCTGGAAGGCGACCAGAGCGAGATCGGCGTGCCGGCGATCCTGAAGCTGGTCGACGCGCTGGACACCTGGATTCCGGAGCCGGAGCGTGCGATCGACAAGCCGTTCCTGATGCCGGTGGAAGACGTGTTCTCGATCTCGGGCCGCGGCACCGTGGTGACCGGTCGTATCGAGCGCGGCGTGATCAAGGTTGGTGACGAAATCGAAATCGTCGGTATCCGTCCGACCCAGAAGACCACCGTGACCGGCGTGGAAATGTTCCGCAAGCTGCTGGACCAGGGCCAGGCAGGTGACAACGCCGGTCTGCTGCTGCGCGGCACCAAGCGTGACGACGTCGAGCGTGGCCAGGTTCTGGCCAAGCCGGGTTCGATCACCCCGCACACCGAGTTCGAAGGCGAAGTGTACGTGCTGTCGAAGGACGAGGGCGGCCGTCACACCCCGTTCTTCAACGGTTACCGCCCGCAGTTCTACTTCCGCACCACCGACATCACCGGCGCTGCCAAGCTGCCGGAAGGCGTGGAAATGGTGATGCCGGGTGACAACGTCAAGATGACCGTGACCCTGATCAACCCGGTCGCGATGGACGAAGGCCTGCGCTTCGCCATCCGCGAAGGTGGCCGCACCGTCGGCGCCGGCGTGGTCTCGAAGATCATCAAGTAAGCCTGCAGTACCGGCGGTTGCATAGCGCTGCCGGTCGCGCGAGTGGCGGGCCGGGAACCTCGGTCCGCCTTCGCCGTCTAAGGGAAGGCAAGTTTCAAAACGTACGCCAGTAGCTCAATTGGCAGAGCAGCGGTCTCCAAAACCGCAGGTTGGGGGTTCGAGTCCCTCCTGGCGTGCCATCTGCCCACCTTATCCAGCGGCTCTTGCCGCTAAAGCAGACACACCGGATGAATAGCAAGATCGAACATTCCAAGGACACCTCCGCCAGCGGTGGAGATATCGTCAAGTACGTTGCCGCATCCCTGCTGGTGCTGGCGGGTCTGTTCGTCTGGTTCTGGTTCTCCGCCGACTCCGGTCGCGCCGCCCAGCTGGGCGCGTGGGCGGGTCAGCTGCGTGCGTTGGCGGTCGTGGTCGGTCTGGTTGGCGGTATCGGCGTGTTCATGCTGACCGGCAAGGGGCGCGACACCCGCGAATTCCTCTCCGAGTCGCGCTTCGAACTGCGCAAGGTGGTCTGGCCGACGCGCCAGGAAGCCGTTCGCATGACCTGGGTCGTGATTGTCGTGGTGCTCATCCTCAGCCTGCTGCTGGGTGGCTTCGACTTCCTGATCCAGAAACTGACTCAGTGGTTCCTGAGCCGCTAAGGAGAATTGCATGAAGCGTTGGTACGTCGTTCACGCCTATTCGGGCTTCGAGAAGTCGGTGGCGCAGGCTCTGCGTGATCGCATCGTCCGTGATGGCATGGAAGAGCGCTTCGGCGACGTCCTGGTTCCGACCGAGGAAGTGATCGAAATGCGCGCCGGCCAGAAGCGCCGGTCCGAGCGCAAGTTCTTCCCGGGTTACGTGCTGGTCCAGATCGAGACCCACGAAGAGGCCGGTATTCCGCGCATCGACAACGAAAGCTGGCACCTGGTCAAGGAAACCCCGCGCGTGATGGGCTTCATCGGCGGTACCGCCGATCGTCCGCTGCCGATCGCCGATTCCGAAGCCGAGTCCATCCTGAACCGCGTTCAGGAAGGTGTCGAGAAGCCGCGTCCGAAGGTGCTGTTCGAGCCGGGCCAGATGGTCCGCGTCACCGATGGCCCGTTCAACGATTTCAATGGTGTGGTCGAAGAAGTCAACTACGAGAAGAGCCGTCTGCGCGTCTCGGTGCTGATCTTCGGTCGTGCCACCCCGGTCGAGCTCGAGTTCGGCCAGGTCGAGAAGCAGACCGGCTGATGCCCGGTGATGCTGCCGGCCACGGGCTGGCAGCCTTCAGGTCGCCCTCCCTGTTCAGACAGGGCGCCCAAAATCTGATATAGTGCGCGGCTCCCCGCTGGGAAGCCAGCAGGACGAGGCCACCGCAAGGTGGCCTTCGGCATGATTTCAAAACGCGATGCCGGGACGCGTGATTCCCGGTCCGATGGGGAGCCTGTTGTCGAAAGGCGCTAGCACCCGGAGAGTACTCACATGGCAAAGAAAGTTGTCGGTTACATCAAGCTGCAGGTGAAGGCCGGTCAGGCCAACCCCTCGCCGCCGGTCGGTCCTGCGCTGGGTCAGCGCGGCCTGAACATCATGGAATTCTGCAAGGCGTTCAACGCTGCCACGCAGAAGCTCGAGCCGGGTCTGCCGGTTCCGGTGATCATCACGGCCTACTCGGACCGTACGTTCACCTTCATCACCAAGAGCACCCCGGCCACCACCCTGCTGAAGAAGGCCGCTGGCATCTCGTCGGGCTCCAAGCGCCCGAACACCGAGAAGGTCGGCAAGGTCACCCGTAAGCAGCTGGAAGAGATCGCCAAGGCGAAGGAACCGGATCTGACTGCCGCCGACCTGGACGCCGCCGTGCGTACCATCGCTGGCTCTGCCCGTTCCATGGGCCTCGTGGTGGAGGGTTAAGAAGATGGCACAGACCAAGCGTGAGAAGGCCATCAAGGCCGCCGTCGTTCCGGGCAAGGCTTACGCCTTCGAGGACGCGATCAACATCCTGAAGAGCGCCACCAAGGCCAAGTTCGTCGAGTCGATCGACGTTGCTGTGCGCCTGGGCGTCGACGCGAAGAAGTCCGACCAGCAGGTCCGTGGCTCCACCGTCCTGCCGGCCGGTACCGGCAAGTCGGTCCGCGTTGCCGTGTTCGCTCCGGCCGGTGCCAAGGCTGATGAAGCCCTGGCCGCTGGCGCCGAAGCCGTCGGCATGGATGATCTGGCCGAGAAGATGCAGGCCGGCGATCTGAACTACGACGTCGTCATCGCGACCCCGGACGCCATGCGCGTTGTCGGTAAGCTGGGCACCGTGCTGGGCCCGCGCGGCCTGATGCCGAACCCGAAGGTCGGCACCGTTTCCCCGAACCCGGGTGAAGCCGTGAAGAACGCCAAGTCGGGCCAGGTCCGTTACCGCACCGACAAGGCTGGCATCATCCACTGCACCATCGGCAAGGCCGACTTCGCCGAAGACGCGCTGAAGTCGAACCTGACCGCGCTGCTGCTGGACCTGATCAAGGCCAAGCCGGCCACCTCGAAGGGCACCTACCTGCAGAAGGTTTCGGTCAGCTCGACGATGGGCCCGGGCGTCACCGTCGACCAGTCGTCGCTGACCCTGAAGTAATTGTTTCAAGCGGTCACGGTACTTTCGAGTGCCGTGACCGTGACATTTGAAGGCATCGCAGGCAGCCCACCGCCTGCGGTAGCCGTCAAAGACCGCAGGCGCGGTCGTGGCAGGGCCGGCGACGGGCACGGAAGCTCGATATGGCAGGGAGTCGCCGCCGGAACAGTCATGAACGCTTAATCGATTCCCCGGAATCACCCTGCGTAGATGGTGCCCTTCTGGAGTTTTTCTGGTTCACGCACGTCTGGGTTTCCCAGGTTGGCCCACTCCAGGTCTAGAACGGCCCACCCCCCGGAACATCATCCTGGTGTTCCCGGCGTCCAGGACGGATGCCGCACAGGACCGCACACGGCAGGAGCCGTAAGCGGAGTTCAATTGGAGGAGTGCAATGGCTCTCAATCTGTCCCAGAAGCAAGAAGTAGTCGCCGAGCTGGCAGACGTCGCCGCCAAGGCCCACTCCTTGATCGCAGCCGAATACGCTGGCACCACGGTCGCCCAGATGACCGCGATGCGCAAGCAGGCTCGTGAAACCGGTGTTTTCTTGAAGGTTGTCAAGAACACCCTGGCTTCGCGCGCCGTTGAAGGCACCGAGTTCGCCGTGGCCCAGGACCAGATGGTTGGTCCGCTGCTGTACGCGTTCTCGCTCGAGGAGCCCGGCGCTGCCGGTCGCCTGATCAAGGAAGCCGCCAAGGGCAACGACAAGCTGAAGGCTAAGGTCGTCGCCATCGGTGGCGAAGTGTTCCCGGCAAGCCACGTCGACGTGCTGGCCTCGCTGCCGACCCGCGATCAGGCCCTGGCCATGCTGGCCCGCGTCCTGACCGAGCCGGTCACGATGTTCGCCCGCGCCATCAAGGCTGTTGGCGAGAAGCAGGGTGGTGGCGAAACCGCCGCTGCCGAGCCGGCCGCCGAGACCGCCTGAGTTTCGACTTACCGTGGTTCCTGACGGAACCTCAACCCAGAAAATCATCCAAAGGTATTAATCATGTCCCTTACCAACGAACAGATCGTCGACGCCATCGCCGAGAAGTCCCTGATGGAAGTGATGGAGCTGGTCAAGGCCATCGAAGAGAAGTTCGGCGTCTCCGCCGCTGCTCCGGTTGCCGTGGCTGCTGCCGCTGGCCCGGCCGCTGCTGTTGAAGAGCAGACCGAGTTCACCGTCACCCTGAAGTCGGCCGGCGAGAAGAAGGTCGAAGTCATCAAGGCCGTCCGCGCCATCACCGGCCTGGGCCTGAAGGAAGCGAAGGACCTGGCCGAAGCCGGTGGCGTCCTGAAGGAAGGCGCTTCGAAGGACGACGCCGAGAAGATGAAGAAGGACCTGGAAGCTGCTGGCGCGACTGTCGAAGTCAAGTAAGCACTTCCTTTGCATCGTCATCGATTCTCGGCGATGCAGCCAAGGCTGGGGGCGTAAGCCCCCGGCCTTTGGTCGTTGTTGCAGGCCCGTGTACTGCGCGGGTGGAATCAGGCGGTAGAAAGCCCAACACGGGCTGCGGTCAAATCCCGGCACGCCCGCGCATCGCGCGGCAGCAGGGAAGTAGATGCAGACGAGTTGGCAGTTGGAAGTAGCGGGAGAAGGCGTGCTGGTGCCGGCAATACCAGCGACTTCCAACTGACAATTTCAAAGTTCCCTTCAGGGTCGTGGACGCACGGCCCGCACAACAAGGTGGAAGACCTCATGACGTCCTATTCGTTCACCGAAAAGAAGCGTATCCGCAAGGATTTCGGCAAGCAGCGCTCGATTCTCGAAGTGCCGTTCCTGCTCGCGATCCAGGTGGATTCCTACCGTGATTTCCTGCAGGAGAACATCGATCCGGCCAAGCGTGCCGATCATGGCCTGCACGCCGCGCTGAAGTCGGTCTTCCCGATCGCCAGCTACAGCGGCAATGCCGCCCTGGAGTACGTCGGCTACAAGCTGGGCGAGCCGGTCTTCGACGAACGTGAATGCCGCCAGCGCGGCATGAGCTACGGCGCTCCGCTGCGCGTGACCGTGCGCCTGGTGATCTACGACCGCGAGTCGTCGACCAAGGCCATCAAGTACGTGAAGGAGCAGGAGGTCTATCTGGGCGAAATCCCGCTGATGACCGAGAACGGCACCTTCATCGTCAACGGCACCGAGCGCGTCATCGTCTCGCAGCTGCACCGCTCGCCGGGCGTGTTCTTCGACCACGACCGCGGCAAGACCCACAGCTCGGGCAAGCTGTTGTACAGCGCCCGCATCATCCCCTACCGCGGTTCCTGGCTGGACTTCGAGTTCGACCCGAAGGACGCGCTGTTCACCCGTATCGACCGCCGCCGCAAGCTGCCGGTGTCGATCCTGCTGCGCGCGCTTGGCTACAGCAACGAAGAGATGCTGGCCGAGTTCTTCGAGATCAACACCTTCCACATCAACCCGGATGAAGGCGTCCAGCTGGAGCTGGTGCCGGAGCGCCTGCGTGGCGAAACCCTGGGCTTCGACCTCGCCGACGGCGACAAGGTCATCGTGGAAGCCGGCAAGCGCATCACCGCGCGCCACATCAAGCAGCTGGAAGCCTCGGGCATTGCGGCCCTGGCCGTGCCGGACGACTACCTGGTCGGCCGCATCCTGTCGCACGACGTGGTCGATGCCTCGACCGGCGAACTGCTGGCCCAGGCCAATGACGAGATCAGCGAAGAGCAGCTGCAGAACTTCCGCAAGGCGGGCGTCGATGCGGTCGGTACCCTGTGGGTGAACGACCTGGATCGTGGTCCGTACCTGTCCAACACCCTGCGCATCGATCCGACCAAGACCCAGCTGGAAGCACTGGTCGAGATCTACCGCATGATGCGTCCGGGCGAGCCGCCGACCAAGGACGCCGCGCAGAACCTGTTCCACAACCTGTTCTTCACCTTCGAGCGCTACGACCTGTCCGCGGTCGGCCGCATGAAGTTCAACCGTCGCGTGGGCCGCAAGGAAACCACCGGCGAAGCCGTGCTGTACGACAGCAAGTACTTCGGTGAGCGCAACGACGAAGAGTCCAAGCGCCTGGTCGCTGCCCATGGCGACAGCTCCGACATTCTGGACGTGATCAAGGTCCTGACCGAGATCCGCAATGGTCGCGGCGTGGTCGACGACATCGATCACCTGGGCAACCGTCGCGTGCGTTCGGTCGGTGAAATGGCCGAGAACGTGTTCCGCGTCGGCCTGGTCCGCGTCGAGCGCGCGGTCAAGGAACGCCTGTCGATGGCCGAGTCCGAAGGCCTGACGCCGCAGGAACTGATCAACGCCAAGCCGGTCGCTGCCGCCATCAAGGAGTTCTTCGGCTCCTCGCAGCTGTCGCAGTTCATGGATCAGAACAACCCGCTGTCGGAAGTGACCCACAAGCGTCGCGTCTCGGCCCTGGGCCCGGGCGGCCTGACCCGTGAGCGCGCCGGCTTCGAAGTGCGCGACGTGCACCCGACCCACTACGGCCGCGTCTGCACCATCGAAACGCCGGAAGGCCCGAACATCGGCCTGATCAACTCGCTGGCCGTGTACGCCCGCACCAACCAGTACGGCTTCCTCGAGACCCCGTACCGCAAGGTCGTGGACGGCAAGGTCTCCGACGAGATCGAGTTCCTGTCGGCGATCGAGGAAAACGAGTACGTCATCGCCCAGGCCAACGCCCTGACCGATGCCAAGAGCATGCTGACCGAGCAGTTCGTGCCGTGCCGCTACCAGGGCGAGTCGCTGCTGAAGCCGCCGGCGGAGGTCCACTTCATGGACGTCTCGCCGATGCAGACCGTGTCGATCGCGGCCGCGCTGGTGCCGTTCCTGGAGCACGATGACGCCAACCGCGCACTGATGGGCGCGAACATGCAGCGTCAGGCCGTGCCGACCCTGCGTTCGCAGAAGCCGCTGGTCGGCACCGGCATCGAGCGCGCCGTGGCGCGTGACTCCGGTGTGACCGTGAACGCCCGTCGTGGTGGTGAGATCGTGCAGATCGACGCCGCCCGCATCGTGGTCAAGGTGGTCGAGGAAGAGATCGTCGGTGCCACCGATGCCGGCGTCGACATCTACAACCTGGTCAAGTACACCCGTTCCAACCAGAACACCTGCATCAACCAGCGTCCGCTGGTCCAGGTGGGTGACGTCATCGCCCGCGGCGACGTGCTGGCCGACGGTCCGTCCACCGACATCGGCGAACTGGCCCTGGGCCAGAACATGCTGATCGCGTTCATGCCGTGGAACGGCTACAACTTCGAAGACTCCATCCTGCTCTCCGAGCGCGTGGTGGAAGAGGATCGCTACACCACGATCCACATCGAAGAGCTGACCTGCGTCGCGCGCGACACCAAGCTGGGGCCGGAGGAAATCTCCGCCGACATCCCGAACGTTTCCGAGCAGGCGCTGAACCGCCTGGACGAGAGCGGCGTGGTGTACATCGGTGCGGAAGTCCGCGCCGGCGACATCCTGGTCGGCAAGGTCACGCCGAAGGGCGAGAGCCAGCTGACCCCGGAAGAGAAGCTGCTGCGCGCGATCTTCGGCGAGAAGGCTTCGGACGTTAAGGACAGCTCGCTGCGCGTTCCGCCGGGCATGGACGGCACCGTCATCGACGTGCAGGTCTTCACCCGCGACGGCATCGAGAAGGACAAGCGTGCGCGCCAGATCGAAGAGTCGGAGATCAAGCGCGTCAAGAAGGACTTCGACGACCAGTTCCGCATCCTGGAAGCCGCCATCTACATGCGTCTGCGTTCGCAGATCGTCGGCAAGGTGGTCAACGGCGGTGCCGGCCTGAAGAAGGGTGACGTCATCACCGACGCGTACCTGGACGGCCTGAAGAAGGCTGACTGGTTCGTGCTGCGCATGAAGGACGAGGACGCTTCGGAAGCCATCGAGCGCGCCCAGAAGCAGATCCAGGCGCACGAGAAGGAATTCGAGCGTCGCTTCGCCGACAAGCGCGGCAAGATCACCGCAGGCGACGACCTGGCTCCGGGCGTGCTGAAGATGGTCAAGGTGTTCCTGGCCGTGAAGCGCCGCATCCAGCCGGGCGACAAGATGGCGGGTCGCCACGGCAACAAGGGCGTGGTGTCCAACGTGGTGCCGGTCGAGGACATGCCGTACATGGCCTCGGGCGAAACCGTGGACATCGTGCTGAACCCGCTGGGCGTGCCGTCGCGTATGAACATCGGCCAGATCCTGGAAGTGCACCTGGGCTGGGCCGCCAAGGGCCTGGGCCGCAAGATCCAGGCAATGCTGGAAGCCCAGGCGGCCGTTGCCGACCTGCGCCGGTTCCTGGACGACATCTACAACCACGATGACACCAACGTGGCCAACCGTGTCGACCTGTCGCAGTTCAGCGACGAGGAGCTGCTGCGCCTGGCCCGTAACCTCACCGACGGCGTGCCGATGGCCACCCCGGTGTTCGACGGTGCCACCGAAGCGGAAATCAAGCGCATGCTGGAACTGGCCGATCTGCCGAGCAGTGGCCAGACCCAGCTGTACGACGGCCGCACCGGTGAAGCGTTCGATCGCCACACCACCGTGGGTTACATGCACTACCTGAAGCTGAACCACCTGGTCGACGACAAGATGCACGCGCGTTCGACCGGTCCGTACTCGCTCGTCACCCAGCAGCCGCTGGGCGGCAAGGCGCAGTTCGGTGGCCAGCGCTTCGGTGAAATGGAAGTCTGGGCGCTGGAAGCCTACGGCGCGGCCTACACCCTGCAGGAAATGCTGACGGTGAAGTCCGATGACGTGCAGGGCCGCAACCAGATGTACAAGAACATCGTCGACGGTGAGCACGAGATGGTCGCGGGCATGCCGGAATCCTTCAACGTGCTCGTGAAGGAAATCCGCTCGCTGGCCATCAACATGGAACTGGAAGACAACTGATCCATGCCGGCGCGGCGGCTCTCTCCGCCGCGCCGCTGGCAGTGACCTGAAAGCCCATCGACACAGCATTCCTCCTTCTGGAGAACACCATGAAAGACCTGCTCAATCTCTTCAACCAGCAGCGCCAGACGCTGGACTTCGACGCGATCAAGATCGCGCTGGCTTCGCCGGACCTGATCCGCTCGTGGTCCTTCGGCGAAGTGAAGAAGCCGGAAACCATCAACTACCGTACCTTCAAGCCGGAACGCGACGGCCTGTTCTGCGCCGCCATCTTCGGCCCGGTCAAGGACTACGAGTGCCTGTGCGGCAAGTACAAGCGCATGAAGCACCGCGGCGTGGTCTGCGAGAAGTGCGGCACTGAAGTGACCCTGGCCAAGGTGCGCCGCGAGCGCATGGGCCACATCGACCTGGCCTCGCCGGTCGCGCACATCTGGTTCCTCAAGTCGCTGCCGTCGCGCATCGGCCTGATGCTGGACATGACCCTGCGCGACATCGAGCGCGTGCTGTACTTCGAAGCCTACGTGGTGACCGAGCCGGGCCTGACCGCCCTGGAGCGCCGCCAGCTGCTGACCGAAGAACAGTACCTGCAGGCCCGCCAGGAGCACGGTGACGACTTCGACGCCGCCATGGGCGCCGAGGCCGTGTACGAACTGCTGCGTACGATCGACCTGCAGTCGGAGATGACCCGCCTGCGCGAGGAGATCGCCGCGACCGGTTCGGAAACCAAGCTGAAGCGACTGACCAAGCGCATCAAGCTGATCGAGGCCTTCCTGGAGTCGGGCAACCGTCCGGAATGGATGGTGATGACCGTGCTGCCGGTGCTGCCGCCGGACCTGCGTCCGCTGGTGCCGCTGGACGGTGGCCGCTTCGCGACGTCCGACCTGAACGACCTGTACCGCCGCGTCATCAACCGCAACAACCGCCTGCGCCGCCTGCTCGAACTGAGCGCGCCGGACATCATCGTGCGCAATGAAAAGCGCATGCTGCAGGAATCGGTCGATGCGCTGCTGGACAACGGTCGCCGTGGCCGTGCCATCACCGGCACCAACAAGCGCCCGCTGAAGTCGCTGGCCGACATGATCAAGGGCAAGCAGGGTCGCTTCCGTCAGAACCTGCTGGGCAAGCGCGTGGACTACTCGGGCCGTTCGGTCATCGTGGTCGGTCCGTACCTGCGCCTGCACCAGTGCGGCCTGCCGAAGAAGATGGCGCTGGAGCTGTTCAAGCCGTTCGTGTTCGCCAAGCTGCAGCGTCGTGGCCTGGCCACCACCATCAAGGCCGCCAAGAAGCTGGTCGAGCGCGAAGAAGCCGAAGTCTGGGACATCCTGGAAGAGGTCATCCGCGAGCATCCGGTGATGCTGAACCGCGCGCCGACCCTGCACCGTCTGGGCATCCAGGCGTTCGAGCCGGTGCTGATCGAAGGCAAGGCCATCCAGCTGCATCCGCTGGTCTGCACCGCGTTCAACGCCGACTTCGACGGTGACCAGATGGCCGTCCACGTGCCGCTCTCGCTGGAAGCCCAGCTGGAAGCGCGTGCGCTGATGATGTCGACCAACAACATCCTGTCGCCGGCCAACGGCGAGCCGATCATCGTGCCGTCGCAGGACGTCGTGCTGGGTCTGTACTACATGACCCGCTCGCTGGAAAACAAGAAGGGCGAGGGCATGGCCTTCGCCAACATCGCCGAAGTCAAGCGCGCCTACGACAACCGCGTGGTGGAACTGCACGCCAAGGTCAAGGTCCGCATCACCGAAGTGGTGACCGACGAGGAAGGCAACAAGCAGAACAAGACCTCGATCGTGGATACCACGATCGGTCGCGCCCTGCTGGCTGAAATCCTGCCGGAAGGCCTGCCGTTCGCGCTGGCCAACACCGAGCTGACCAAGAAGAACATCTCGCGCCTGATCAACTCCAGCTACCGTCAGCTGGGTCTGAAGGACACGGTCGTGTTCGCCGACAAGCTGATGTACACCGGCTTCGCCTACGCAACCCGCGCCGGCGTGTCGATCGGTATCGACGACATGCTGATCCCGGACGAAAAGCGCGGCATCCTCACCGAGGCCGAAGCCGAAGTGCTGGAAATCCAGGAGCAGTACCAGTCGGGTCTGGTCACCGCTGGCGAGCGCTACAACAAGGTGGTCGACATCTGGTCGCGCACCAACGAGCGCATCGCCAAGGCGATGATGGACACCATCGGTACCGAGAAGGTCGTCAATGCCAAGGGTGAGACCATCGATCAGAAGTCGATGAACTCGCTGTACATCATGGCCGACTCCGGTGCACGAGGCAGCCAGGCGCAGATCCGTCAGCTGGCCGGCATGCGCGGCCTGATGGCCCGCCCGGACGGCTCGATCATCGAGACGCCCATCAAGGCGAACTTCCGCGAAGGCCTGAACGTGCAGGAGTACTTCAACTCCACCCACGGTGCCCGTAAGGGTCTGGCCGATACCGCGCTGAAGACCGCGAACTCGGGTTACCTGACCCGTCGACTGGTCGACGTGGCGCAGGACGTGGTGATCACCGAGGTGGATTGCGGTACCACCGAAGGCCTGATCATGACCCCGATCGTGGAAGGCGGTGACGTGGTCGAGCCGCTGAAGGACCGCGTGCTGGGTCGCGTGGTTGCCGAGGACGTGTTCCTGCCGGGCAACGACGAAGATCCGATCGTCACCCGCAACACCCTGCTGGACGAGCAGTGGGTCGCCAAGCTGGAAGATGCCGGCGTGCAGAGCATCAAGGTGCGTTCGACGATTTCGTGCGAATCGGCCTTCGGTGTCTGCGCTCGCTGCTACGGCCGCGATCTGGCCCGTGGTCATCTGGTCAACATCGGTGAAGCGGTCGGCGTCATCGCCGCCCAGTCCATCGGTGAGCCGGGTACCCAGCTGACCATGCGTACCTTCCACATCGGTGGTGCGGCGTCGCGAGCTGCTGCGGTCGACAACATCACCGTCAAGACCACCGGCTCGGTCAAGTTCAGCAACCTCAAGTCGGTCGAGCATGCCAACGGCTCGCTGGTGGCAGTGTCGCGCTCGGGCGAAATCTCGGTGCTCGATGCCCACGGCCGTGAGCGTGAGCGTTACAAGCTGCCGTACGGTGCGACCATCACGTCCAAGGACGGCGATGCGATCAAGGCTGGCCAGACCGTGGCCAACTGGGATCCGCATAACCACCCGATCGTGTCGGAAGTGGCCGGCTTCATCCGCTTCATCGACTTCGTCGACGGCATCACCGTCATCGAGAAGACCGACGAGCTGACCGGCCTGGCCTCGCGCGAAATCACCGATCCGAAGCGTCGTGGTACCCAGGCCAAGGACCTGCGCCCGATCGTGCGCATCGTCGACGCCAAGGGCAACGACCTGTCGATCCCGGGCACCGATCTGCCGGCGCAGTACCTGCTGCCGCCGCGCTCGATCGTCAACCTGCAGGATGGCGCCCCGGTGGGCGTGGGCGACGTCGTCGCCAAGATCCCGCAGGAAGCCTCGAAGACCCGCGACATCACCGGTGGTCTGCCGCGCGTGGCCGACCTCTTCGAAGCGCGCAAGCCGAAGGATCCGGCGGTGCTGGCCGAGCGTTCGGGCATCATCAGCTTCGGCAAGGACACCAAGGGCAAGCAGCGCCTGATCATCAAGGACACCGATGGTTCGGAGCACGAAGAGCTGATTCCGAAGTACCGCCAGGTCATCGTGTTCGAAGGCGAGCATGTCACCAAGGGTGAAACCATCGTGGACGGCGAGCCGAGCCCGCAGGACATCCTGCGCCTGCTGGGTGTCGAACCGCTGGCGGCCTACCTGGTCAAGGAAATCCAGGACGTGTACCGCCTGCAGGGCGTGAAGATCAACGACAAGCACATCGAGGTGATCACCCGCCAGATGCTGCGCAAGGTCGAGATCACCGATCAGGGCAGCAGCAAGTTCCTGAACGGCGAGCAGGTCGAACGCCAGCGCGTTATCGAGGAGAATGCCCGCCTGTCGACCCGCAACGAGCTGCCGGCGCGGTTCGATCCGGTCCTGCTGGGCATCACCAAGGCCTCGCTGGCCACCGAGTCGTTCATCTCGGCGGCGTCGTTCCAGGAGACCACCCGTGTGCTGACCGAAGCGGCCGTGCGCGGCACCTCGGACAACCTGCGTGGCCTGAAGGAAAACGTCATCGTCGGCCGTCTGATTCCGGCCGGTACCGGTCTGGCGTACCACAGCCAGCGCCGTCGTGGCGCGTCCGGCCTCACCGAGTCGGAGATGCAGACCCTGGCCGGCACCCCGGCGGCGGTCGAGGCTCCGGCAGTGGAAGCCGAGACCGAACAGGCTGCGGGCGAGGAATGAGGTGACCGGTCCGGCCGCAAGGCCGGACCCACCTTTGCGGTAACGCCCGGGGACATGCCCGGGCGGGCTTGAAGGGCAGGGCGGCGCAGGCCGTCCGACCTGGCTGTAGCGGCAGGCGGCTCCATCCGTGGAGGGCCGGTCGAACCTGAACGGGGTACATGGAGGCCCCCCAGTAACGTTCCGGGATCAGGGACGGGCTTGACAGGGCGCGTTTGACGTCGTTCCTGGCAGGTTGCTACAATCGTCTGTCTCAGCAGGCCAGAATTTTGGCCTGCTTTAACATTTCCGCATCTCTGGCCGGATTTTCCGGCCACCAATCAGAAGAACCTACTGATGGCGACGATCAACCAGCTGGTCCGCAAGCCGCGGCAAGCGACCACCTACAAGAGTGCCTCGCCGGCGCTCGACAAGTGCCCGCAGCGCCGTGGCGTCTGCACCCGTGTCTACACCACCACTCCGAAGAAGCCGAACTCGGCCCTTCGCAAGGTTGCCAAGGTCCGCCTGACCAACCAGGAAGAAGTGATTTCCTACATCGGTGGTGAAGGCCACAACCTGCAGGAGCACTCCGTGGTCCTGATCCGCGGCGGTCGCGTCAAGGACCTGCCGGGTGTGCGTTACCACACCGTTCGTGGCTCGCTCGACGCCGCCGGCGTTGCCAAGCGTCGCCAGGCCCGTTCCAAGTACGGCGCCAAGCGTCCGAAGGCCTAAGGAGAGAGCACTATGTCGCGTAAGGGTAATACTCCGCAGCGTTCCGTCCTGCCCGATCCGAAGCACGGAAGCGAAACCATCGCCCGCTTCATCAACATGGTCATGCAGAGCGGCAAGAAGTCCGTCGCCGAAAAGATCGTGTACGGCGCCATGGACGTGATCACCGAGAAGAACAGCAGCGCCAACGCCATCGAGCTGGTGCAGAAGGCGCTGGACAACGTCGCTCCGGCGGTCGAAGTCAAGTCGCGTCGCGTCGGCGGTGCCACCTACCAGGTGCCGGTCGAAGTGCGTGCCTCGCGCAAGATGGCTCTGGCCATGCGCTGGCTGATCGACTCCGCGCGCAAGCGTGGTGAGAACACCATGCCGAAGAAGCTGGCTGCTGAACTGATCGACGCCTCGGAAAACCGTGGTGGCGCCATCAAGAAGCGCGAAGAAACCCACCGCATGGCCGAAGCCAACAAGGCATTCGCCCACTACCGCTGGTGAGTTTGACGGCCTTGCAAAACAGGCAGGGCAGCACCACCTAGGTGCTGCCTCGCGGTCCCAGAAGGACTGCGCCAACCCGAAGGCCGCCGAAAGGCGGCGTTCGGCCATCCGAAATCCAAGAAATCTGAGAGGCTCCCCGTGGCCCGTTCCACTCCCATCGAGCGTTACCGTAACTTCGGCATCATGGCTCACATCGATGCCGGCAAGACCACCACGTCCGAGCGCATCCTGTTCTACACCGGCAAGAGCCACAAGATCGGTGAAGTGCATGACGGCGCCGCCACCATGGACTGGATGGAGCAGGAGCAGGAGCGTGGCATCACGATCCAGTCCGCTGCCACCACCGCGTTCTGGAAGGGCATGGACAAGTCCCTGCCGGAGCATCGCTTCAACATCATCGACACCCCCGGGCACGTCGACTTCACCATCGAAGTGGAGCGCTCGCTGCGCGTGCTCGACGGTGCGGTGTTCGTGCTGTGTGCCGTCGGTGGCGTGCAGCCGCAGTCGGAAACCGTGTGGCGTCAGGCCAACAAGTACCACGTGCCGCGCATCGCGTTCGTCAACAAGATGGACCGTACCGGTGCCAACTTCCAGAAGGTCGTCGGCCAGCTGAAGGCCAAGCTGGGCGCGGTTGCCGTGCCGATGCAGCTGCCGATCGGCGCTGAAGACAACTTCAAGGGCGTCGTCGACCTGCTGAAGATGAAGGCCATCCACTGGGATGAAGCCTCGCAGGGCATGAAGTTCGAGTACAGCGACATCCCGGCTGAACTGCAGGCGGCTGCTGAAGAAGCCCGCCAGTTCATGGTCGAGACCGCTGCCGAAGCCAGCGAAGAGCTGATGGAGAAGTACCTGGGCGGCGAAGAGCTGGCCGAGGCTGAAATCATCAACGCGCTGCGTACCCGCACCCTGGCCACCGAGATCGTGCCGATGTACTGCGGCTCGGCGTTCAAGAACAAGGGCGTGCAGGCCATGCTGGACGGCGTGATCCAGCTGCTGCCGTCGCCGGTCGATGTGCCGGACGTGAAGGGCGTGGACGTCGACGACGATACCGTCGAGATGACCCGCAAGTCGGACGACAAGGCGCCGTTCTCGTCGCTGGCCTTCAAGATCATCACCGACCCGTTCGTCGGCGCGCTGACCTTCTTCCGCGTCTACTCGGGCACGCTGAACGGTGGTGACACCGTGCTGAACTCGGTGAAGGGCAAGAAGGAGCGCATCGGCCGCATCCTGCAGATGCACTCGAACAACCGCGAGGAAATCAAGGAAGTTCTGGCGGGTGACATCGCTGCGGCCGTGGGCCTGAAGGACACCACCACCGGTGACACCCTGTGCGCCGTGGACGCCCCGATCATCCTGGAGCGCATGACGTTCCCGGAGCCGGTGATCTCGATGGCCGTCGAGCCGAAGACCAAGTCGGACCAGGAAAAGATGGGTCTGGCCCTGGGTCGTCTGGCGCAGGAAGATCCGTCGTTCCGCGTCAAGACCGACGAAGAATCCGGCCAGACCATCATCTCCGGCATGGGCGAGCTGCACCTGGACATCATCGTCGACCGCCTGAAGCGCGAGTTCAACGTTGAAGCCAACGTCGGTGCGCCGCAGGTGGCCTACCGCGAAACGATCACCCTGGCCGACGTCAAGTCGGACTACAAGCACGCCAAGCAGTCCGGTGGTAAGGGTCAGTACGGTCACGTCGTGATCGAGCTGTCGCCGATCACCGCTGAAGACCGTGCCGATCCGAAGCTGGCTCCGGCCATCAAGGACGACTTCCTGTTCATCAACGACATCACCGGCGGCGTGATCCCGAAGGAATTCATTCCGTCGGTCGAGAAGGGCCTGCGCGAAACCATCACCAGTGGCCCGCTGGCTGGCTTCCCGGTCGTGGACGTCAAGGTGAAGCTGGTGTTCGGTTCGTACCACGACGTCGACTCCTCGGAAATGGCGTTCAAGCTGGCTTCGTCGATGGCCTTCAAGCAGGGCTTCGCCAAGGCCAAGCCGGTGCTGCTGGAGCCGATCATGAAGGTCGAGATCGTGACCCCGGAGGATTACCAGGGTGACGTGATGGGCGACGTCAGCCGTCGTCGCGGCGTGCTGCAGGGTTCCGACACCACCGGTGACGGTTCGGCCAGCATCATCAACGCGATGATCCCGCTGGGTGAAATGTTCGGCTACGCCACTGCGCTGCGTTCGCAGACCCAGGGCCGCGCCACCTTCACCATGGAATTCGATCACTACGAGCCGGCTCCGACCAACATCGCCGAAGCCGTCATGAAGAAGGGCTGAGCCTCGCTCAGCCTCTCTTGAAACCACTTACGAACAATCAAGGTATATAACAATGGCAAAGGGTAAGTTCGAGCGCACCAAGCCGCACGTCAACGTCGGCACCATCGGTCACGTCGACCACGGCAAGACCACGCTGACCGCCGCGCTGACCAAGATCGGCGCCGAGCGCTTCGGTGGCGAGTTCAAGGCGTATGACGCCATCGACGCCGCACCGGAAGAAAAGGCTCGTGGTATCACGATCTCGACCGCGCACGTCGAATACGAATCCCCGACCCGTCACTACGCCCACGTTGACTGCCCGGGCCACGCTGACTACGTCAAGAACATGATCACCGGTGCTGCCCAGATGGACGGCGCGATCCTGGTGTGCTCGGCCGCTGACGGCCCGATGCCGCAGACCCGCGAGCACATCCTGCTGTCGCGTCAGGTCGGCGTGCCGTACATCGTGGTGTTCCTGAACAAGGCTGACATGGTCGACGACGCCGAGCTGCTC
The DNA here is from genome assembly GCF_056756445.1 of Stenotrophomonas sp. STEN225. NCBI lineage: Bacteria > Pseudomonadati > Pseudomonadota > Gammaproteobacteria > Lysobacterales > Lysobacteraceae > Stenotrophomonas > Stenotrophomonas sp. STEN225. The sequence continues at coordinate 26,648 of NZ_JBRRBV010000023.1, forward strand.
GAGCTGGTCGAAATGGAAGTGCGCGAACTGCTGAGCAAGTACGAGTTCCCGGGCGACGACACCCCGATCATCTCGGGTTCGGCCCGCCTGGCGCTGGAAGGCGACCAGAGCGAGATCGGCGTGCCGGCGATCCTGAAGCTGGTCGACGCGCTGGACACCTGGATTCCGGAGCCGGAGCGTGCGATCGACAAGCCGTTCCTGATGCCGGTGGAAGACGTGTTCTCGATCTCGGGCCGCGGCACCGTGGTGACCGGTCGTATCGAGCGCGGCGTGATCAAGGTTGGTGACGAAATCGAAATCGTCGGTATCCGTCCGACCCAGAAGACCACCGTGACCGGCGTGGAAATGTTCCGCAAGCTGCTGGACCAGGGCCAGGCAGGTGACAACGCCGGTCTGCTGCTGCGCGGCACCAAGCGTGACGACGTCGAGCGTGGCCAGGTTCTGGCCAAGCCGGGTTCGATCACCCCGCACACCGAGTTCGAAGGCGAAGTGTACGTGCTGTCGAAGGACGAGGGCGGCCGTCACACCCCGTTCTTCAACGGTTACCGCCCGCAGTTCTACTTCCGCACCACCGACATCACCGGCGCTGCCAAGCTGCCGGAAGGCGTGGAAATGGTGATGCCGGGTGACAACGTCAAGATGACCGTGACCCTGATCAACCCGGTCGCGATGGACGAAGGCCTGCGCTTCGCCATCCGCGAAGGTGGCCGCACCGTCGGCGCCGGCGTGGTCTCGAAGATCATCAAGTAATCTGTTAGACTCTGCGCCCCGATGTTGCCTGGGTAGGGCATCGGGGCGTATCAAAATGGGAAAGCAGGCACAGGATGTGCCTTGTGTTCCCCGGACCAGGAAGGGTCAAGGCCATTCAGGCGGCGTCAACAGGAGACTGTTGACAGCTGCCTGGCGTGCCATTATGCTTCTACGTCTGGGCAGGCTGGGAAACTGGTCTGCCTACGTTTTTGAGGTCTACGGATTGACCTTGTCGGCCTGCAGGAGTGCGGGCCGTCCGTATGCAGGAATTTCATGGGGCAAAGCAACCCAGAGGCTTTGTCTGTCGCTCTTTTAACGAAGGAACCTACCGCCATGGCGGACCAAAAGATCCGGATCCGGCTGAAAGCGTTCGATCATCGTCTGATCGACCGTTCGGCCAGCGAGATCGTTGAAACGGCAAAGCGGACCGGCGCGCAAGTGCGTGGCCCGATCCCGCTGCCGACCAAGATCGAGCGTTACACCGTTCTCGTTTCCCCGCACGTCGACAAGGACGCGCGTGACCAGTACGAGACCCGCACGCACAAGCGCGTGCTCGATATCGTTGACCCGAATGACAAGACCGTGGACGCGCTGATGAAGCTCGAACTGGCTGCCGGCGTCGACGTTCAGATCAAGCTGACCTGAGGACTACGACCATGACGAAGAAGTATTCGTTGGGCTTCGTGGGCCGCAAGGCCGGCATGAGCCGCGTGTTCACCGAAGATGGTCGTTCCATCCCGGTGACCCTGATCGAAGCCACCCCGAACCGCATCGCGCAGATCAAGACCGTCGAAACCGACGGCTACAGCGCCGTGCAGGTGACCGTCGGCGCGCGTCGCGCTGCCCTGGTCAACAAGCCGGAAGCCGGCCACTTCGCCAAGGCGAAGGTGGAAGCGGGTCGTGGCCTGTGGGAATTCCGCGTTGAAGACGCGCAGCTCGGCGATTTCGCCGTCGGCGGCGAAGTCAAGGCGGACATCTTCGAAGTCGGCCAGATCGTCGACGTCCAGGGTGTCACCAAGGGTAAGGGTTTCCAGGGCACCATCAAGCGCCACAACTTCCGTATGGGCGATGCAACCCACGGTAACTCGCTGTCGCATCGCGCGCCGGGTTCGCTGGGTCAGCGCCAGACCCCGGGTCGCGTTTTCCCGGGCAAGAAGATGTCGGGCCACATGGGCGCGGTGCAGCAGAGCACCCAGAACCTGGAAGTGGTCAAGGTCGACGTCGAGCGCGGTCTGATTGCGGTTCGCGGCGCCGTTCCTGGCGCGGCGGGTGGCGATGTGATCGTCCGTCCGGCGAGCAAGGCATAAGGAGAGATGACGATGGAACTCGTTATCACGGGTAGCAACAACAAGGTCTCGGTCTCCGACGCCGTGTTCGGTCGCGATTTCAGCGAAGATCTGGTCCACCAGGTCGTCGTTGCTTACCGCAACGCCGGTCGCGCCGGCACCAAGGCACAGAAGACTCGCTCCGAAGTGGCTGGTACCACCAAGAAGTCGAAGAAGCAGAAGGGCGGCGGCGCGCGTCATGGCGCACTGACGGCTCCGATCTTCGTCGGCGGCGGTGTCACCTTCGCGGCCAAGCCGCGCAGCTTCGAGCAGAAGGTCAATCGTAAGCAGTACCGTGCCGCCATGTGCGCGATCCTGTCCGAGCTGAACCGTCAGGGCCGTCTGACCATCGTGGAGGCCTTCGATGTCGAAGCGACCAGCACGAAGGGTCTGATCGCCAAGCTGGCCGGCCTGGAAGTGGGCAAGCGCCCGCTGATCGTCACCGAGGAAGCCTCCGAGCACCTGTACCTGTCCGCCCGCAATCTGCCGTACGTGCAGGTGCGTGACGTGCAGGGCCTGGACCCGGTGTCGCTGGTCGGTGCCGACACGGTCGTCATCACCGCTGACGCGGTCAAGAAGGTCGAGGAGTGGCTGGCATGAACAGCAACGAAAAAATCTTCAGCGTGCTGCGTGCCCCGCGTGTCTCCGAAAAGACCGCGCGCCTGCAGGAACTCTCCAACCAGTATGTCTTCGAAGTTTCGAACGAAGCCACCAAGGCCGATGTAAAGGCCGCGGTTGAGCAGCTGTTCGACGTCAAGGTCGAAGCCGTCAACGTGGTCAACGTCAAGGGCAAGAACAAGTCCTTCCGTAACCGTGCTGGCCGCCGCGGCGATTGGCGCAAGGCGTACGTTCGCCTGGCCGATGGCCAGTCGATCGATGTAACGGCCAAGGCCTGAGGTACATCCCATGCCATTGATGAAATTCAAGCCCACTTCCCCCGGCCGCCGTTCGGCCGTGCGCGTGGTTACGCCCGACCTGCACAAGGGTGCTCCGCACGCTGCGCTGGTCGAGTCGCAGAGCCGCTCGGGTGGTCGTAACCACCACGGCCGCATCACCACCCGTCACGTCGGTGGTGGCCACAAGCAGCACTACCGCATCATCGACTTCAAGCGCAACAAGCTGGGCATCCCGGCGCGCGTGGAACGCATCGAATACGATCCGAACCGCACCGCCCATATCGCCCTGCTGTGCTACGTCGACGGCGAGCGTCGCTACATCATCGCCCCGAAGGGTCTGAAGGCCGGTGATCAGGTGATCGCTGGTTCGGATGCCCCGATCAAGGCGGGCAACACCCTGCCGCTGCGCAACATCCCGGTCGGTACCACCATCCACTGCATCGAGCTGAAGCCGGGCAAGGGCGCTCAGATCGCCCGCGCTGCAGGTGCTGCCGTGCAGCTGGTCGCCCGTGAAGGCGTCTACGCCACCCTGCGTCTGCGCTCGGGTGAAATGCGTAAGGTTCCGGTCGAGTGCTGCGCCACCATCGGCGAAGTCGGCAACGACGAGCACAGCCTGGAAAAGCTGGGCAAGGCCGGTGCCAAGCGCTGGCGCGGCGTCCGCCCGACCGTTCGTGGTGCTGCCATGAACCCGGTTGACCACCCGCACGGTGGTGGTGAGGCCAAGGCCGGCCAGGGTAACCCGCATCCGGTCACCCCGTGGGGTGTCCCGACCAAGGGTTACAAGACGCGCCATAACAAGCGCACTCAGCAGTTCATCGTCCGCGATCGTAGGGGCTAATCGACCATGGCACGTTCACTCAAGAAGGGCCCGTTCGTCGATCACCACCTCGTCAAGAAGGTGGAGGCCGCTGCGGGCAGCAAGAAGCCGATCAAGACCTGGTCGCGCCGTTCGATGATCCTGCCTGACATGGTAGGCATCACCATTGCCGTGCATAACGGCAAGAACCACATCCCGGTTCTCGTCAACGAGAACATGGTCGGCCACAAGCTCGGCGAATTTGCCATCACCCGGACCTTCAAGGGTCACGGTGGTGACAAGAAGTCGGGCAAGTAAGGAGAGATGACAATGGAAGCGAAAGCCATCCTGCGCACTGCGCGCATCTCCCCGCAGAAGGCTCGCCTGGTCGCTGACCAGGTGCGCGGTCTGCCGGCCGAACGTGCGGTCAATCTGCTGAAGTTCTCGGACAAGAAGGCTGCCCACCTGATCAAGAAGGTGGTGGAGTCGGCTATTGCCAACGCCGAGAACAACCAGGGCGCCGACGTCGACGAGCTGAAGGTTCAGACCATCATGGTTGATGAAGGTCCGACCCTGAAGCGTTTCATGGCGCGGGCGAAAGGCCGCGGTACCCGCATCCTCAAGCGCACCAGCCACATCACTGTGGTTGTGGGCGCCGGCAAGTAAGCGGATAAGGAAAAGACCATGGGTCATAAAGTTCATCCGATTGGTATCCGTCTCGGTATTTCCAAGGACTGGAACTCCAAGTGGTACGCCAACAAGGCCGAGTTCGCTGGTTACCTGGCAGCCGACCTGAAAGTTCGCGAAATGCTGCGCAAGAAGCTGGCTCAGGCCGGCATCAGCAAGATCCTGATCGAGCGTCCGGCCAAGACCGCGCGCGTGACGATCCACACCGCCCGTCCGGGCGTGGTGATCGGCAAGCGTGGTGAGGACATCGAGAAGCTGCGCAAGGAAGTGAGCGAGATGATGGGCGTTCCGGCGCACATCAACGTCACCGAAGTGCGCAAGCCGGAACTGGACGCGCAGCTCGTTGCCGAGTCGATCGCCCAGCAGCTGGAGCGTCGCATCATGTTCCGCCGCGCAATGAAGCGCTCGGTGGGCAACGCGATGCGCCTGGGTGCCCTGGGCATCAAGGTCAACGTGGGTGGCCGCCTCAACGGTGCTGAAATCGCCCGTTCGGAGTGGTACCGCGAAGGCCGCGTGCCGCTGCACACCCTGCGTGCCGACATCGACTATGGCTTCGCTGAAGCCAAGACGACCTACGGCATCATCGGCATCAAGGTCTGGATCTACAAGGGCGAGGTCTTCGATTTCTCCCAGGTTGGCCAGGAAAAGCAGGACGACACCCCGTCGCGCAACGATCGTCACGATCGCGGCGACCGTGGTGACCGTCAGCGCCCGGCCCGTGAAGCGAGGTAACGACAATGTTGCAACCCAAGCGAACCAAGTACCGCAAGGTACACAAGGGCCGTAACGAAGGCCTGAGCTGGAGCGCCAACGCTGTCAGCTTCGGCGAATACGGCCTGAAGGCAACCGCACACGGTCAGCTGACCGCGCGTCAGATCGAAGCGGCTCGCCGCTCGATCAGCCGCTACGTCAAGCGCGGCGGCAAGATGTGGATCCGCGTGTTCCCCGACAAGCCCATCACCAAGAAGCCCATCGAAGTTCGAATGGGTTCGGGTAAGGGTAACGTGGAATACTGGGTGGCCCAGATCCAGCCCGGCCGCATGATCTATGAAATCGAGGGTGTTTCCGAGGAAGTGGCTCGCGAGGCGTTCCGCCTGGCCGCCGCCAAGCTCTCGGTCACCACCACTTTCGTGACCCGTACGGTGCGCTGATGGATATCAAAACTCTCCGTGAAAAGTCGGCTGACGAACTCAAGGCCCACCTGATCGACCTGCGTAAGGAACAGTTCTCTGTCCGTATGCAGCAGGTCACCGGCCAGCTGCCGAAGACCCACGACATCCGCCGGGTCCGTCGCGAGATTGCTCGCGTCAAGACCCTGCTCGGCAGCACGAAGTAAGGATGGCCGCTATGAGCGACAATACTGAAAACAAGACGCTGCGCACGGTCGAAGGCCGTGTCGTCAGCAACAAGATGGACAAGACGGTTACCGTCCTGGTTGAGCGTCAGGTCAAGCACGCACTGTACGGCAAGTACATCAAGCGCTCGACGAAGCTGCACGCCCACGATGCCGACAACGCCTGCAAGGAAGGCGATGTCGTCCGCGTGACCGAGATTGCTCCGATGTCCAAGACCAAGAACTGGCGCGTGGTGGAAGTCATCACGCGTGCGGCTGAATAAGGAGTCTGAATCATGATCCAGATGCAGAGCTACCTTGACGTCGCGGACAATTCGGGTGCCAAGCAGGTGATGTGCTTCAAGGTGCTGGGTGGTTCCAAGCGCCGTTACGCCGGCATCGGCGACATCATCAAGGTCACCGTGAAGGATGCGATTCCGCGCGGCAAGGTCAAGAAGGGTGAAGTGTATGACGCCGTCGTGGTGCGTACCCGCAAGGGTGTGCGTCGCGCCGACGGCTCGCTGATCCGCTTCGACGGCAACGCTGCCGTCCTGCTGAACAACAAGCAGGAGCCGATCGGTACCCGTATCTTCGGGCCGGTGACCCGTGAACTTCGTTCGGAGAAGTTCATGAAGATCGTCTCGCTCGCTCCCGAAGTGCTGTGAGCGACAGGAGATAATCATGGCTAACCGTATCAAGAAGGGCGACCAGGTCGTCGTCAACACCGGCAAGGACAAGGGCAAGCAGGGCGAAGTCGTCCGCGTCGACGGCGACCGTGTGGTCGTCGCCAACGTGAACATCGTCAAGCGCCACACCAAGCCGAACCCGCAGGCAGGCGTTGCCGGCGGCGTGGTCGAGCGTGAAGCTTCGATCCATATCTCCAACGTGAATGTGCTGAACCCGGCTTCGGGCAAGGGCGAACGCGTTGGCTTCAAGGTGCTGGAGGATGGACGCAAACTGCGTGTGTTCCGCTCCAGCGGTGAGGCGCTCGACGCCTGAGGAATGAGAAGATGACTTCCCGTCTCGAAAAGTTCTACAAGGACGAAGTGGTGCCGGCGCTGATGAAGCAGTTCGGCTACACCAATCCGATGGAAGTGCCGAAGCTCGTCAAGGTCACCCTGAACATGGGTGTCGGCGAAGCGGCCACCAACAAGAAGATCCTGGAAAACGCCGTCGGCGACATGACCAAGATTTCCGGCCAGAAGCCGGTTGTCACCAAGTCGCGTATTTCGGTTGCGTCGTTCAAGATCCGTGATGGTTGGCCGATCGGCTGCAAGACCACGCTGCGTCGCCACAAGATGTACGAGTTCCTGGATCGCCTGATCAACATCTCGCTGCCGCGCGTGCGCGACTTCCGTGGTGTCTCTGGTCGTTCCTTCGACGGTCGCGGCAACTTCAACATGGGTGTGAAGGAACAGATCATCTTCCCGGAAATCGACTTCGACGCTGTCGACGCGATCCGCGGTATGGATATCGCCATCACCACCACTGCGAAGACCGACGCGGAAGCGAAGGCGCTGCTGGCAGCGTTCAAGTTCCCGTTCCGTAACTGATCCGTCGAGGAAACCGAAATGGCAAAGACCTCCATGGTCAACCGCGACATCAAGCGGGAAAAGCTGGCCAAGAAGTACGCTGAGAAGCGTGCTGCTCTGAAGAAGATCGTGTCCTCGGTGGACGCGAGCTACGACGAGAAGATCGAAGCTGCTGCCAAGCTGGCCAAGCTGCCGCGCGATTCGTCGCCGAGCCGCCAGCGCAACCGCTGCGAACTGTCCGGCCGTCCGCGTGGCGTCTACAGCAAGTTCGGCCTGGGCCGCAACAAGCTGCGTGAAGCCACCATGCGTGGCGACGTCCCGGGTCTGCGCAAGGCCAGCTGGTAATCCCAGCCGGTCCTGCGATCAGGCGCCCCCCGGGGGTTCCTGAACCGGGGAGGGGAGGCATTCAGCCTCCCTTTCGCAAAAAACCCGAAGAGCCCGACGCAAGTCGGGCTCTTTTGGCGTATACTCCCGCGTCTTGCCCTGTGCAGACGGGGTTGTAGGGCGGGCCACAGGTCCGCTGCATCAAGGGACCTGGCCCGTTTCCAGGAGACAACAGATTTTCGCGAAAGCGGATATCGGTGCACTCAAAGGTACTCATATGAGCATGACTGATCCCATCGCCGACCTGCTGGTCCGCATCAAGAATGCGGCCGCGGTTGGCAAGCAGACGGTGAAAGCCCCGTCGTCCAAGATCAAGGTTGCGATCGCCCAGGTCCTGAAGGACGAGGGTTACATCACCGACCTGCGCGTTACCCAGCTGGAGAACAACAAGGCCGAGCTGGAAATCGTGCTGAAGTATTTCGAAGGCAAGCCGGTCATCGCGACCCTGAAGCGCTTCTCGCGTTCGGGCCTGCGCCAGTACCGCGGCAAGAGCGAGCTGCCGAAGGTCATGAACGGCCTGGGCATCTCCATCATTTCCACCTCCAAGGGCATCATGACTGATGCGCAGGCGCGCCAGCTGGGCGTCGGCGGCGAAGTCCTGTGCTTCGTGGCCTAAGGCGAAAGGAGTAGAACTATGTCCCGCGTAGCCAAGAAGCCGATCGACCTGGGTAAGGTTGAACTGAACGTCCAGTCGGAAAGCGTCACCGCCAAGGGCCCGAAGGGCACCCTGTCGCTGGCCAAGCCGGCCGGTATTGCCATCAACGTCGACAACGGCGTTGCCACCCTGAGCACCGAGAACGTCGAACTGGTCGCACTGACCGGTACCGTGCGTGCGATCCTGGCCAACATGGTCAAGGGCGTGTCCGAAGGCTTCGAGCGCAAGCTGGAGCTGGTCGGCGTGGGTTACCGCGCTGCCATGCAGGGCAAGGACCTGAGCCTGTCGCTGGGCTTCTCGCACCCGGTCGTGTTCGTGGCGCCGGAAGGCATCACGCTGTCCACCCCGACCCAGACCGAGATCCTGGTCCAGGGCGCGGACAAGCAGGCCGTCGGTGAAGTTGCCGCCAAGATCCGTGCGTTCCGCAAGCCGGAGCCGTACAAGGGCAAGGGCGTGAAGTACTCCGACGAAGTCATCATCCGTAAGGAAGCCAAGAAGGCCTAATAGGCGCTTCCGCTTTCATAGGAAAAACATCATGAACAAGAACATCGCCCGCCTGCGTCGCGCCAAGTCGACCCGCGCCCACATCCGTGAGCTCGGCGTCGCCCGCCTGTCGGTGCTGCGCACCGGCCAGCACCTGTATGCCCAGGTCTTCACCGCCGACGGTTCCAAGGTGCTGGCTGCCGCCAACACCACCCAGACCGACGTCAAGGAAGGCCTGAAGAGCGGCAAGAATGTCGATGCCGCCGCCAAGGTTGGCCGCATCGTCGCTGAGCGTGCCAAGGCCGCCGGCGTCGAGAAGGTTGCCTTCGATCGTTCGGGTTACCGTTACCACGGCCGTATCAAGGCCCTGGCAGAGGCTGCCCGCGAAGCCGGCCTGCAGTTCTAAGGGATCGGGGCAGGGGGCCGATGGCCCCCTGTCCGCCTGCTCGCCAGCCTGAGCGAGGCTGGACGGCGCCATTCTTCTGTAGTGGCCCACCGGAACGACGCGTCATTCCACAACCATAAGCGGCCCTGAGCCGTACATACCCAACAACCAAGGAATCAACATGGCAGAAGAGCGTCAGCAGCGGGGTCGCGATCGCGACCGTAACCGCGAAGAGAAGATCGACGACGGCATGATCGAAAAGCTGGTCGCGGTCAACCGCGTCAGCAAGACCGTCAAGGGTGGTCGCCAGTTCACCTTCACCGCCCTGACCGTGGTCGGCGACGGCGAAGGCAAGGTCGGTTTCGGTTATGGCAAGGCCCGCGAAGTGCCGGTCGCCATCCAGAAGTCGATGGAACAGGCCCGCAAGAACCTGGTCAGCGTTGACCTGAACAACGGCACCCTGTGGCACACCATCAAGGATGGTCATGGCGCAGCCCGCGTGTTCATGCAGCCGGCTTCGGAAGGTACCGGCGTCATCGCCGGCGGTGCCATGCGCGCCGTCCTGGAAGCGGTTGGCGTGAAGAACGTGCTGGCCAAGGCCACCGGTTCGCGCAACCCGATCAACCTGGTGCGTGCCACCGTGAAGGGCCTGTCTGCAGCGCAGTCGCCGGCCCGCATCGCGGCCAAGCGCGGCAAGAAGGTGGAGGAACTCAACCATGGCTAATGAGTCCAACAAGACTGTGAAGGTGCGCCTGGTGCGCGGCCTGCGTGGTGCTCAGTCGCGTCACCGCCTGTCGGTGCGTGCCCTGGGTCTGAACAAGCTCAACGATGTGCGTGAACTGAAGGACAGCCCGCAGGTTCGCGGCCTGATCAATACCGTTCACTACCTCGTCAAGGTTGAGGAGTAATCGATCATGACTCTGCGTCTCAATGAACTGAGCCCGGCACCGGGCGCCCGTACCGAGCGCACCCGCGTCGGTCGCGGTATCGGCTCGGGCCTGGGCAAGACTGCCGGCCGCGGCCACAAGGGTTCGTTCGCCCGCAAGGGTGGCGGCAAGATCAAGGCCGGCTTCGAAGGCGGCCAGACCCCCATGCAGCGTCGTCTGCCGAAGATCGGCTTCCGTTCGCCGATCGCCAAGGACACCGCTGAAGTGCTGCTGTACCAGCTGGACAAGCTGCCGGCCGGCGAGATCGACTTCGCCGCCCTGCGTGCCGCCAAGCTGGTCCCGAGCACTGCCAAGAAGGCCAAGGTCGTCGTCAAGGGCGAAGTGACCAAGGCGTTCACCCTGAAGGGTGTTGCTGCCACGGCCGGTGCCAAGGCTGCGATCGAAGCTGCCGGCGGCAGCGTAACGGAGTAAGAAAATCATGGCGCAAGCTGGCATCGGTAACCTCGCGGGCGGAATGGGCAAGTTCACTGAACTTCGCCAACGTTTGCTGTTCGTCGTCGGGGCTTTGATCGTCTATCGCATCGGCTGCTACGTGCCGGTGCCGGGCGTCAATCCCGATGCCATGCTTGCCATGATGCAGCAGCAGGGCGGCGGCATCGTGGACATGTTCAACATGTTCTCGGGCGGCGCCCTGCACCGTTTCAGCATCTTCGCGCTGAACGTGATGCCGTACATCTCGGCATCGATCGTGATGCAGCTGGCCGTGCACATCTTCCCCGCCCTGAAGGCGATGCAGAAGGAAGGTGAGTCCGGTCGCCGCAAGATCACCCAGTACTCGCGCATCGGCGCCGTGCTGCTGGCAGTGGTGCAGGGCGGTTCGATCGCTCTGGCCCTGCAGGGCCAGGTCTCGCCGTCGGGCGCTCCGGTCGTGTACGCGCCGGGCATGGGCTTCGTGCTCACCGCCGTGGTCGCGCTGACCGCCGGCACCATGTTCCTGATGTGGGTCGGTGAGCAGGTCACCGAGCGCGGCATCGGCAACGGCGTGTCGCTGATCATCTTCGCCGGTATCGTGGCGGGCCTGCCGGGCGCGGTCATCCATACCTTCGATGCCTACCGCGACGGCAACATCCAGTTCATCCAGCTGCTGCTGATCGCCATCGTCGTTCTCGCCTTCACCTTCTTCGTGGTGTTCGTCGAGCGCGGCCAGCGCCGGATCACGGTCAATTACGCGCGCCGCCAGGGCGGTCGCAATGCGTACATGAACCAGACCTCGTTCCTGCCGCTGAAGCTCAACATGGCCGGCGTCATCCCGGCGATCTTCGCCTCGAGCCTGCTGGCCTTCCCGGCCACCCTGGCCATGTGGTCCGGCCAGGCGGCCAACCAGAGCAGCTTCGGCCAGGTCCTGCAGAAGGTCGCCAACGCGCTGGGTCCGGGCGAGCCGCTGCACATGATCGTGTTCGCTGCGCTGATCACCGGTTTCGCGTTCTTCTATACCGCGCTGGTGTTCAACTCGCAGGAAACCGCCGACAACCTGAAGAAGTCGGGCGCGCTGATTCCGGGCATCCGTCCGGGCAAGGCCACTGCCGACTACATCGACGGCGTGCTGACCCGCCTGACCGCAGCCGGCTCGGCCTACCTGGTGATCGTCTGCCTGCTGCCGGAACTGATGCGCACGCAGCTGAACGCCTCGTTCTACTTTGGCGGTACCTCGCTGCTGATCGTGGTGGTGGTGGTGATGGACTTCATCGCCCAGGTGCAGGCGCACCTGATGTCCCACCAGTACGAGAGCCTGCTGAAGAAGGCCAACCTGAAGGGTGGCAACCGCGGCGGTTTTGCCCGCGGCTGATTCGCCTGTTATACTTTCGTCTTCCTGACGTGATGGTCCCTCCGCTTCGCGGACTCCGGCCACACAAACGAAGGGCGGCCCCCGCAGCGGTTCCGGGTGGGGGTGTGATGAGGTGGTCCCGCGCAGGAGTAGCGCGGGCGGCCCCGGGAGACCTCCCGGGATCAACCCCATCCGGCGCCGGAGCCTGGGCACACTCCCCAGGCCGGGTTCATGAAACCTCTGGTTTCACGGGCTTCCATGTAAACCGGAACCTTGTTAATATCGCTAGTTCACTTTTTTGATCCATCCTGCCGGATTGGCGTGCCCGAGGCGCGCTGTCGGCCATCACTCAGCTGGAGAACCGCGTCATGGCGCGTATTGCAGGCGTCAACCTGCCAGCCCAGAAGCATGTCTGGGTCGGGTTGCAAAGCATTTACGGCATCGGCCGTACCCGTTCGAAGAAGGTCTGCGAAGTCGCAGGCGTCGCTTCGACCACCAAGATCCGCGATCTGTCGGAGCCGGAAATCGAGCGCCTGCGCGCCGAAGTCGGCAAGTACATCGTGGAAGGCGATCTGCGCCGTGAGATCGGCATCGCGATCAAGCGCCTGATGGACCTGGGCTGCTACCGCGGCCTGCGTCACCGTCGTGGCCTCCCGCTGCGTGGCCAGCGCACCCGTACCAACGCCCGCACCCGCAAGGGTCCGCGCAAGGCGATCAAGAAGTAAGGGACTGAGAAATGGCTAAGCCCGCTGCTAAGACCAAGAAGAAGATCAAGCGCGTCGTCACTGACGGCGTTGCCCACGTCCACGCTTCGTTCAACAACACCATCGTCACCATCACCGACCGCCAGGGCAATGCTCTGTCGTGGGCGACCTCCGGTGGCGCTGGCTTCCGCGGTTCGCGCAAGTCGACCCCGTTCGCTGCCCAGGTGGCTGCCGAGAAGGCCGGTCGTGCTGCGCTGGACTACGGCGTGAAGTCGCTGGAAGTCCGCATCAAGGGCCCGGGTCCGGGCCGTGAGTCGGCCGTGCGTTCGTTGAACAACGTCGGCTACAAGATCACCAACATCATCGACGTGACGCCCATCCCGCACAACGGGTGCCGTCCGCCGAAGAAGCGTCGCGTCTAAAGGGAGCGATAAGAAATGGCTCGTTATATCGGTCCTACCTGTAAGCTCGCCCGCCGCGAAGGCGCCGACCTGTCCCTGAAGAGCCCGGCGCGTGCGCTGGACTCCAAGTGCAAGCTGGAGCAGAAGCCCGGCCAGCATGGCGCCACTGCCCGCAAGGGCAAGCTGTCCGACTACGCCACCCAGCTGCGTGAAAAGCAGAAGGTCAAGCGTATCTACGGCCTGCTGGAGCGTCAGTTCCGCAACTACTACAAGAAGGCCTCGACCAAGAAGGGCAACACCGGCGAGAACCTGCTGCAGCTGCTGGAAACCCGCCTGGACAACGTCGTCTACCGCATGGGCTTCGCCGTGACCCGTCCGGCTGCCCGCCAGCTGGTGTCGCACCGCGGCGTCACCGTGAATGGCAAGTCGGTCAACCTGGCTTCGTACCAGGTCAAGGCTGGCGATGCCATCGCGCTGTCCGAGAAGGCTGCCAAGCAGCTGCGCGTCCAGGAAGCCCTGACCGTCGCCGCACAGCATGACCTGAGCCCGTCGTGGGTTGAAGTGGATTCCGGCAAGTTCACCGGCATCTTCAAGGCGGTTCCGGATCGTTCGGATCTGCCTGCGGACATCAACGAAGCGCTGATCGTCGAGCTGTATTCGAAGTAATTCACATTGGAGAGCCCCCGGCGACGGCCGGGGGTTCACTAGGAGAACCCGCAACATGACGGTTACCGCCAACCAGGTTCTGCGTCCTCGCGGTCCGCAGATCGAACGCCTTACCGACACCCGTGCAAAGGTCGTTATCGAACCTTTGGAGCGGGGTTACGGGCATACGCTGGGCAACGCCCTGCGTCGCGTGCTGCTGTCGTCCATCCCGGGCTTCGCCATCACGGAAGTCGAAATCGACGGCGTGTTGCATGAGTACACCACGGTCGAAGGTCTGCAGGAGGACGTGCTCGAAGTCCTGCTGAACCTGAAGGACGTGGCCATCCGTATGCACTCCGGCGACAGCGCCACCCTGTCCCTGTCCAAGCAGGGCCCGGGCGTTGTCACCGCTGCCGATATCAAGGTCGACCACAATGTGGAGATCCTGAACGGCGACCATGTGATCTGCCACCTGACCAAGGATACGGCAGTGAACATGCGTCTGAAGATCGAGCGTGGTTTCGGCTACCAGCCGGCTGCTGCGCGTCGTCGTCCGGACGAAGAAACCCGTGCCATCGGCCGCCTGGTCCTGGATGCCTCGTTCTCGCCGGTCCGCCGCGTCGCCTATGCCGTGGAAGCGGCCCGCGTCGAACAGCGTACCGACCTGGACAAGCTGGTCATCGATATCGAGACCAACGGCACCATCGATGCCGAGGAAGCCGTGCGCACCGCCGCCGACATCCTCAGCGACCAGCTGTCGGTGTTCGGTGACTTCACCCACCGCGACCGCGGTGCGGCCAAGCCGGCCAACAACGGCGTGGATCCGGTGCTGCTGCGCCCGATCGACGATCTGGAGCTGACCGTGCGTTCGGCCAACTGCCTGAAGGCTGAAAGCATCTACTACATCGGCGATCTGATCCAGAAGACCGAAGTGGAGCTGCTGAAGACCCCGAACCTGGGCAAGAAGTCGCTCACCGAGATCAAGGAAGTGTTGGCCCAGCGTGGCCTGTCGCTTGGCATGAAGCTGGAGAACTGGCCGCCGGCCGGCGTCGCCAGCCACGGCATGCTGGGCTGATAAAGCCTCCTGCTGTACCCGAAGGCTCCACCGTCAGCGGTGGAGCCTTCACCGCAAGATGCCATGACGAACCGCAGGTTCGCGGGCAGGTCGTCCAGGACGGGCGGCCAGGACCATCCGCAGTCCGTGCAGCAACGCCAGGATGGCGACAACGATCCACACAGCCACATCATTAACCAAGGAACATCACCATGCGTCACCAGAAGTCTGGCCGTAAGTTCAGCCGTACCAGCGCCCATCGCGAAGCGATGTTCAAGAACATGGCCGCCTCGCTGTTCAAGCACGAGCTGATCAAGACCACCCTGCCGAAGGCCAAGGAACTGCGCCGCGTCGCCGAGCCGCTGATCACCCTGGCCAAGGTCGATTCCGTTGCCAACCGCCGTCTGGCCTTTGCCCGCCTGCGTGACAACGAAGCCGTGGGCAACCTGTTCACCATCCTGGGCCCGCGCTACGCGAACCGTCCGGGCGGCTACCTGCGTCTGCTGAAGTGCGGCTTCCGCGCCGGCGACAATGCTCCGATGGCCTACGTCGAGCTGGTCGACCGTCCGGCCGTGGCCGAGGAAGTGGCCGAGTAATCGGACCGCTCCAACGCGACACAGTGAAAGCCCGGCATCTGCCGGGCTTTTGCGTTCTGGTAGCGCCGGGCGATGCCCGGCGTTTACGTTTCCGCTGCACTCGCCGGGCATGGCCCGGCGCTACCTGCGAAGGGAAGTGGCCCGCACCGTTCCGACGAGCGTCACCGGCAGCGGTTCGAATGGCAGGCGCGGTCGGTTACGCTTGGCGCCTGATCCATTCGAGCATTCACGATGAATCCTCTGCGCTGGCCCTTCCGCGCCCAGTTCCTGCTGGGCTTCCTGATCTGCGTGGGCCTGCTGGGCTATGCGATTTTCCTGCAGCTGAAGATGGGGCTGGAGCCGTGCCCGCTGTGCATCTTCCAGCGGCTGGCCTTTGCCGCGCTCGGCCTGCTGTTCCTGCTGGGCGCACTGCACGGCCCGTCGAACCGGCCGGGACGGGTGACGTACGGCATCCTTGCCTTTATTGCGGCCGCCGTCGGCGTCGGCATCGCCGCGCGCCATGTCTACGTGCAGATGCTGCCGCCGGAAATGGGTGCCACCTGTGGCCCACCGCTGAGCTTCCTGCGCGAGACCATGGGCCCGTTCGAGGTGTTCCGCACGGTGCTGACCGGTACCGGCAACTGCGGCAACATCGACTGGACCTTCCTCGGACTGACCATGCCGATGTGGTCGGGCGTGTGGTTCGTGCTGCTGGGGCTGTGGGCACTGCTGGTGCCGCTGCGCAGGGTCAGGCGCTGAGTAACTGACGCGCCCCGGCAGAGCCGGGCATGGGCTCGGCTCTGCCGGGGGGCGGCGACATCGATCAGAAATCCTGTTGCAGGCTGAGATAGGCGCCGCGTCGCGGGCCCCACTGCGGGGCGAACACGCCTACGCCGCCGCCATCACGCAGCTGATAGCTGCGATCCAGCGCGTTGATCAACGCCAGCTGTGCATGCAGCGGATGGCCGCTGTCGGCGTTGAAATCGTGGCCAGCACTGAGGTTCACCTGCAGGTAGGACGGCAGCTCGCCCCCATTGGGTACGCTTTCGGTGTCCGAGCGCAGGCCACTGCCGAACACGTAGTTGGCACCGATCCGGTTGTGTCCGGCGAAGGCATAGCTGACGCCGCCCGACGAGGTCAGCTTCTGGTCGTGGTCCAGGTGGATCCAATGGTCGGCCACGTAGGCCAGGGCGTCCGGGTCGAGGTTGTACTGGCCGGTGATCACCTGGGTGCCGATCGCCTTGTTGTATGCAGCGTTGAAGTACGCGCTGAACGGTCCGTCGCTGTAGTCGGCGCTGAACTCCAGGCCGCGGATGTGGCCGCGACGATAGTTGAACGTTGAATAGAGGTAGGCGGCGCCGAACTGGCCTTCATCCTGCAGGCGGGCGACACGCCGGTCATACGCATCCACGCCGAGTGTCAGGTGCTCGCCGATCTGCTGCGAGATGCCGAGGTCGTAGTAGTCACTGCGCTCGGCCAGTGGCGTGGCGTTGCCATCACTGGGCTGCTGGTTGCTGGTGCCGTCGTACAGCGCGATGTCGTCGGAGGCGATCAGCTCGCTGGCCGGTGGTGTGAAGTAGCGCGCATAGCCTGCGTGCAGGGTGGTGCTGTCGCCGGCATTCCAGACCACGCCCAGGCGCGGGCTGAGCTGGCCTTCGGTCCGCCCGAAGGCCGTGTAGCGGTCGCCGCGCAGACCATAGTTGACCGTCCAGTTGTCTCCGATCTTCCACTCGTCCTGCACGTAGAGCGCCAGCGTGCTGGCGTGGAAAGCACTGCGGTCGGGAATCAGCAGGGGCGTGGTGCTGGCCTGCTGGCCGGCGTCGTCAACCGGGAACACCCAGCTGCTGCTGTGGGCCCGCGCGGTCTCATGATTGCCGTACAGGCCATAGCGCAGCGTGTGATCGCTGCCCAGCGGGGTGGAAACGTCGGCCTGCACGGTGTTGGCGCGGTTGCTGCGCTGGACCTGTGAAGCAACACCGCTGAATACCAGATCGCCCGCCACATCGGGATTGAACCCGACATCGCTGTAGCGTTGGCCGGCCGACAGCTGGTACGCGCTGGCGCCCAGCGTCCCCTGCAGCACCAGCATGCCGAAGCGCGTGGTCTCGCGCTGGGTCTCATCCAGCTGGCTGGAGTCGAACGTGGAGGTATCGAGGTAGCCGAACTGCGGTGTCTGGCCCGGGTTCACCGGAATCTGGAAGCGGTTGTTGGCAATGCCGGCAAACACGCTCACGCGCGTGTTCTCGTCCAGCAGATAGGTGAGGTCGGCGAACGCCTTGCCCTGGTGGGTGTCGTCGTGCAGCGGCCGGCGCGAGTTCGTCGGGTTCTCCAGGCCGACCTCGTTCTGGTCGTAGTTGCCGGTCAGGAACCAGCTCCAGCGTCCCTGGTTGCCCCACCAGGAGGCGTTGGGATTGACCTTGCCGAACGACCCGGCAGTCAGTCCGGCGCTGCCGCCGTTGCCCAGTTCGGCGCCACTGCGGGTGGTGATGTCCACCACTGCGGCGGTGCGTTCGCCGAACTGCGCCGGCAGTGCGCCATCCATCAGCCGGATGCTCCTGATGGTTCGCGCATCCAGGGTCTGGCCGAAGCCGGAGATCGATTCGGGCAGCAGCACGCCGTTGATGCGGTACTGCAGGTTGGCGTGATCACCACGCACATGGACACCGCCGTAGGAGTCCTGGACCACGCCCGGGGCCTGCAGCAGCACCTGGCTGAGTGCGGCGGAGGCGCCGAGCGGCTGCTTCTGGATGTCCTCGGCGGTGATCTGGTACTGGCTGCTGCCGATGTCCGGCGACAGCGCGTTGCGGGCCTGGTCGAGGTGGGCGCTGACGGTGACCGCATCCAGGTTTTTCACTGCGGGCCCGGCGTCATCCGCGGCTGCGGCAAGGGGGGGCGTGCTGGCCAGGGCCAGGGCGAAGGTGATGCTGGTAGCGAGGCGTGAGGGCTTCATGGGAGAGAGCAGGGCCTGGGGCGGGGAGGGGGCCGGTCCATGACGGTGAGTGTTACTCCGTAACAGATCATGCGCCTCTGGCGGCGCCGCCGACCATGCGGTCTGTGGCTGCTCGGCGCGTGCTTTCCCTGGCGTTCAGGCATCGGGCCGGAAGGGCTGGCCCTTTGCGGCGGCGGCCGGCTCTGCGACCATGACCGTCCCCCACCCCGGAAGTCTGCAATGAGCCTGTCCGCCGTTTCACCGGTTCCCGATCCTGCCGCAACCGCTGCGGGTGCTGCCTGGTCGCCGGAGAGCTGGCGCGGCAAGACCGCACTGCAGATGCCGACCTATCCCGACCCGGTGGCGCTGGATGCTGCCCTGCATGAGCTGAAGCGGCTACCCCCTCTGGTGACCTCGTGGGAGATCCTGGCGCTGAAGCAGCAGCTGGCGGAGGCGCAGGAGGGCAAGCGCTTCCTGCTGCAGGGCGGCGATTGCGCCGAGAACTTCAGCGACTGTGAGTCCGGCACCATCTCCAATCGGCTGAAGGTGCTGCTGCAGATGAGCCTGGTACTGGTGCATGGCCTGCGCCAGCCGGTGATCCGCGTCGGCCGCTTCGCCGGCCAGTACGCCAAGCCACGCTCGGCTGATACCGAGACCCGTGATGGGGTGACGCTGCCCAGCTACCGGGGCGATGTGATCAATGCGCCGGCCTTCACCGAAGCCGCGCGCCTGCCCGACCCGAAGCGGATGCTGCAGGCCCACGCGCATTCGGCGATGACGATGAACTTCGTGCGGGCGCTGATCGATGGCGGCTTCGCCGACCTGCACCACCCCGAGTACTGGAACCTGGACTGGGTGCGGCACTCGCCGCTCGCCGCCGAGTACCAGAAGATGGTGGCATCGATCGGCGATGCCGTGCACTTCATGGAAACCCTGGCCGGTGCCCGGGTGCACAACCTCAACCGCATCGACTTCTACACCTCGCACGAGGCCCTGCTGCTGCCCTACGAGCAGGCGCTGACCCGGCAGGTGCCGCGCCAGCAGGGCTGGTTGAACCTGAGCACGCACTATCCCTGGATCGGCATGCGCACGGCGGCGCTCGACGGCGCGCACGTGGAGTACCTGCGGGGCGTGCGCAATCCGATCGCGATCAAGGTGGGGCCGTCGGTTTCGCCGGACCAGCTGCTGCGCCTGATCGATGTACTCAATCCGGACGACGAGCCCGGGCGCCTGACCTTCATTCACCGCATGGGCGCGACGCAGATAGCCGAAAAGCTGCCGTCGCTGCTGGAAGCGGTCAAGCGCGATGGCCGCCGCGTGCTGTGGGTGTGCGATGCCATGCACGGCAACACCGAGAGCACCGCCAATGGCTTCAAGACGCGCCGCTTTGACAACGTGCGCCGCGAGGTGGAGTTGTCGTTCGATCTGCACGCCGCGGCAGGTACGCGCCTGGGCGGCGTGCACCTGGAGCTGACCGGCGAGGACGTGACCGAATGCACCGGTGGCGCGCGCGAGCTCACCGAGCGTGATCTTGAGCGCGCGTACCGTTCCACGGTCGATCCGCGGCTGAACTACGAGCAGTCGCTGGAGATCGCGATGGCGATCGTGCGCAAGCAGGAACAGGTGCGCTAAGGGTTTTTCGGCAGGGCTTGCAGCCCTGCACCTGCGGAGTCAACGTCGACGTCAAATGCGGGCATTCCTTGGGATGGCGGGGCAGTGTCGGAGTGCGGGGACGCCGTGAATCCGTCCATGGAGGCTTGGCAGCCGCATCCATGCGGCTGACACCCCGCACTACGACAC